>DATIDU010000256.1:0-8157 GCA_035456145.1 Gaiellales bacterium
AACGAGGCCAACCGCACGGCGATGATGCGGTCCGAGCTTCTGAGCTGGCCCGTGACGCTCGCCATCCTTGTCCTGGCATTCGGGTCGCTGGTCGCCGCCGGCCTGCCGCTGATGCTGACCATCACCGGCCTCGTCGCCAGCGCCGGCGTGCTCTTCCTGGGGTCGCAGCTCGCCGACATCTCGATCTGGGCGATGAACTTCGCGCTAATGTTCGCGCTCGCCCTCGGGATCGACTACGCGCTCTTCGTCGTCGCGCGGTTCCGGGCCGCGCTTCTCGGCTCCGGCCTCCCGCCCGCCGACGCCGTCGCCGTCACGATGGACACGGCCGGCAAGGCGGTGCTCTTCTCCGGGCTCACGGTACTGGTCTCGCTCTCGGCCGTGATGCTCGTCCCGAGCCCGGCGTTCCGGTCGATGGCGCTCGGGATCATGGTGGCCGTGGTGTTCGTGCTCGCGGCCGCGCTCAGCCTGCTGCCGGCCGTGCTCGCGTGGCTCGGGCCGCGCGTCGACCGGCTCGCGCTCTCGTGGGTGCACTCGGGCGAGCACCGCTCGCCGTTCTTCGCCCGGTGGGCGGAGCGGCTGTGGCGGCGCCCGTTCCTCTTCGGCGGCATCGCCCTTGCGGTCCTCCTGGCGCTGGCCGCTCCGCTCGCCGGGCTGCGAACGGGCATGCCCTCCATCAAGGTCGTCCCGAAGAGCGACGGTTCGCGGGTGGGGTATGCGCAGGTCGCGCACGGCTTCGGCCCGGGTGCGCCCGGCACGCTCCAGATCGTGGTGCCGGCCGCCTCGTCTGCGGAGGCCTCCGGGGTCCTCGCGGCCGACCCCGGCATCGCGCAGGTGGCGCCGGCCGTCCCCGACCGCGCCGGCGACCTCGCCCTGATCCAGGCCGTGCCGCGCACCGACCCGTCCCAGCCAGCCACTGGAACCACGATCGACCGGCTGCGCACGAGCCTGCCCGCGGGGGCGCTCGTTGGCGGCGCGGCGGCCGAGAACCATGACCTCGAGTCGGCCCTCTCGCGGGCGACGCCGCGGGTCATCGGCGTCGTGCTCCTGCTGGGGTTCGCGCTGCTCCTCATAGCGCTCCAGGCTCCCGTGCTCGCCCTGGTCGGCGTCGTCACGAACCTGCTCGCGACCGCGGCGGCGTTCGGCGTCGCGCGCCTCATCTTCCAGGACGGCCACGGCGCGTCGCTCCTCGGCTTCCAGTCGCAGGGCTTCCTTGACGCCTGGGGGCCGGTGTTCTTCTTCGCGATGATCTTCGCGATCTCCATGGACTACACGGTGTTCCTGCTGGCCTCCGCCAAGGAGCATCACGACCGCTCCGGCGACCCGCACGAGGCGATGGTCGGCGGCGTCGCCCACTCCGGCCGGGTCATCCTCGCGGCCGCCGCGGTGATGGTCGCCGTCTTCTTCACCTTCGCTCTCTCCGGGCCGCTCCCGCCGAAGGAGATGGGCGTCATCCTGGGCATCGCCGTCCTCCTGGATGCGCTGCTCGTGCGGCTCGTGGTCGTCCCCGTCGCGCTGCGGCTCCTGGGCCGCTGGGCGTGGTGGCTGCCGGCGTGGGCGGGACGCGTGCTCCCCGCCGTCCGGTTCGGCCACTCCTGATCGCAGCGAGGTCTGACCCCAGCCGTGCGGTAGCCCTCAGGCCGGGGAGACCGCGAGCACGACGATGTCGTCGCGCATCGGGCCGCCGTTCGCATGCTTGACAACGGCGAGCAGCTGGTCGAGCTCCCCGTCTCCGAGGGGCGCCTCCATGCCGCCGACGAGTGCGAGCAGCCGCTCGTCGCCGTAGGGACGCGGCCCGTCGGGGCGGCTGCGGCCCTCGATCAGGCCGTCGGTGTAGAGGAGGAGCGTCCACGGCCGGGGCGGCAGGTCGACGCGCACCTCGTGCCAGTGCGACGCCGCGTCGATGCCGATAGGCGGGCCGGGGGGCAGGTCGAGCTCGACGGCGCGGCCGCCCGCCAGCAGGATCGGTCGCGGATGCCCGGCCGAGACGATGCAGACGCTCGACATGTCGGGATCGATCAGGGCGAGGGACACCGTCGCGAACTGCACCTGCTCGAAGGCCACCCGCTCGGCGGTCAGGATGCCGTTCATCGCCTCCTGGGTCTCGGGCAGCCCGACGCCTGCCAGGGTGAGGCCGCGCCAAGCGGCGCGGAGGCGGGTCGCGGCTGCCGCTGACGCCGGGCCGTGGCCCGCCACATCGCCGACGAGGATCGAGATGGCGCCCTCCGCGACGTCGAGGATGCCGTAGAAGTCCGCGGCCAGCACCTGGGCTCCCTCGGCCGGCACGTACCTCGTGGCGATGTGGACCGTCGCGGCGGCCGGCATGCCGGGCAGGGCCACGAGCGAGGTGCGCAGCTCGTCGAGGAGCGCTCGCCGGAGCAGGTCGCCGCGGCGCACCCGGTCGCCGATCATCCCCGCGGCCACCGCCGCCGGGATCCAGACGAGCGGCTCGCCAACCGGGTTCTCGTCGAGGATGCCGACCCCGAGCACCACACCCAGGACGGCGAGCAGCGCCCCCAGGCGCGGGCCGACCATGAACGCGGCGCCCATGCAGATCACGATCAGGAGTGGCCCCGGGACGCCGCGAAGGCGCGACGGGGAGATGAGGAGGAACGGCACGGCGACGGCAAGCTCGAGCATCGCCGCGGTCAGCACCACCACCGAGCGACGCTCCACGAAGGGCGGCACGGAGCCACGCCGGAGACCATCTCTGACCCTCACCCGGACCATTCTGGCCGACGGGCGCGGACGGCGCCGCGCACGGCGTTTTCGGCGTCCGCGCGGCGGGTATCGCCGTTGCAGACGGCCGAAGGGAGGACGCTCATGGCCGCGCAGAAGCAGACCGCGGCAGCACGCCGCAACGTTACGAAGGCGAAGGATGCGGCCCGCAAGAAGCGGACGATCGCCAACCTGCCGGCCTCGACGCGCCGCGATCTCGGCCACCAGGCCGCGATGGCCCGCCGCCGGGGCGGACAGGCCGGACACGCCTACGAGGACCGCACCCGCCAGCAGCTCTACGAGGTTGCGCAAGAGCGCAACATCCGCGGGCGCTCGAAGATGGGGAAGTGGGAGCTGATCGAGGCTCTCCGGAAGACGGCGTGAGCCCACGCGCGCGCGGGGCCGGCCTGCTCGCGCGCTGGCCGGTGGTCGGCCAGATCCACGGTCGTGATCCGGCGGCGCTGGGCCGCACCGCGCGCTCGCCGCGCTCCGCCGCTCTGAAGCCGCGAACGGCCGAGGCCGAGCACGTCGTCCGCTCGGTCTGCCCGTACTGCGCCGTCGGGTGCGGCCAGCGGGTGTTCGTCCGCGACGGGGAGATCACCCAGATCGAAGGCGACCCCGACAGCCCGGTCTCCCGCGGGCGGCTCTGCCCCAAGGGCGCCGCGACCAAGGGCCTTGTGAACGGGCCGCTCCGCGAGTACCGCGTCAAGTACCGCCGGCCCTACGCGACCGAGTGGGAAGAGCTCGGGCTCGACGAGGCGATGGACATGATCGCCGACCGCATCATCGCCACCCGGGCGGAGACCTGGGAGGAGACCGACGACCAGGACCGCACTCTGCGCCGCTCGCTCGGCGTCGCCAACCTCGGCGGTGCCACGCTCGACAACGAGGAGAACTACTGCATCAAGAAGCTCATGACGAGCCTGGGGTTCGTGCAGGTCGAGAACCAGGCCCGCATATGACACTCCTCCACCGTCCCCGGTCTGGGGACGTCGTTCGGACGCGGCGGAGCGACCACCTTCCCGGGTGATCTCAGGCACTCCGACTGCATCCTCCTCATGGGGTCGAACATGGCCGAGGCGCACCCGGTCGGGTTCCAGTGGGTGATGGAGGCGCGCGAGCGCGGTGCCGACGTGATCCACGTCGATCCCCGGTTCTCGCGGACGAGCGCGATGGCGACGAACTTCGTCCGCACCCGGGCCGGCACAGACGTCGCCTTCCTGGGCGGGATCATCCACCACATTCTGGAGCACGGCCGCGACTTCCGCGAGTACGTCCTCCACTACACGAACGCCCCGGTCATCATCGACGAGGGCTACCAGGACACCGAGGATCTCGACGGGCTCTTCTCCGGCTGGAACCGTGACAAGGGCAGCTACGACACCTCCACCTGGAGGTACGCAGGGATGGACGTGCACGCCTCGGCTGGGCAGCGCGAGCTGGGGGCCAACCAGGGCGAGGGCGCCGGCCATGGAGCCCACGGGGGTGGGCTGAGCCACGGCGAACCGCCCGAACTCGACCCGACGCTCGAGCACCCGCGCTGCGTCTACCAGATCCTGAAGCGGCATTACGCGCGCTACACGCCGGAGGTCGTCGAGGAGGTCTGCGGGGTACCGCGCGAGCAGTTCGTCGAGGTTGCCGAGGCGCTGTGCCGCAACTCCAGCCGCGAACGGACGTCCTCGATCGTCTACTCGGTCGGCTGGACGCAGCACACCATCGGCGTGCAGTACATCCGCGCCGCGGCGATCATCCAGCTGCTCCTCGGGAACATCGGCCGTCCCGGCGGCGGAGTCATGGCGCTCCGCGGACATGCGTCGATCCAGGGCTCGACCGACATCCCGACGCTCTACAACATCCTCCCGGGCTACATCCCGATGCCGCATGCCCACGCGCACGACAACCTGCGGGAGTTCATCGAGCTGAACACGTCGCCCAGCGGCTTCTGGGGCAACATGAACGCCTACACGGTGAGCCTGCTCAAGGCGTGGTGGGGCTCGCATGCGACCGCCGAGAACGACTTCTGCTTTGGCCACCTGCCGCGCATCACCGGCGACCACTCCATCTACCCGGCGGTCATGGGCATGCTCGACGGATCGGTCAAGGGCTTCATCGTTGTCGGCCAGAACCCCGCGGTCGGATCGGCGAACTCAGGCCTTCACCGCCGGGCGATGGCGAACCTCGACTGGCTGGTGGTGCGCGACCTCGTCGAAACCGAGTCGGCCGCGTTCTGGTACGACTCGCCCGAGGTGGAATCGGGCGAGCTCGACCCGGCGAGCATCCGCACCGAGGTCTTCTTCCTCCCGGCAGCCGCGCACACCGAGAAGGACGGGTCGTTTACCAACACGCAGCGGCTGCTCCAGTGGCACCACAAGGCGATCGAGCCTAAGGGCGACTGCCGCTCGGAGCTCTGGTTCTACTACCACCTGGGCCGGCTCATCCGCGAGAAGCTCGCCGGCTCGCAGGAGGAGCGTGACCGCCCGGTGAAGGAGCTCAGCTGGCACTACCCGACGTCGGGCGAGATCGCCGAGCCGAGCGCCGAGGCGGTGCTGCGCGAGATCAACGGCTGGAACCAGGACGACGAGGCGCTCTCCTCGTACCTCGAGCTGAAGGACGACGGCTCGACGGCCTGCGGCTGCTGGATCTACTGCGGCTGCTTCGCCGACGAGACGAACCAGCCAGCCCGGCGAAGGCCCGCGAGCGAGCAGTCGTGGGTGGCGCCCGAGTGGGCGTGGGCGTGGCCGGCGAACCGGCGCATCCTCTACAACCGCGCCTCCGCCGACCCGCAGGGCAGACCGTGGTCGGAGCGCAAGAAGTACATCTGGTGGGACGAGGAGGCGGGGAAGTGGACGGGCGAGGACGTGCCCGACTTCCAGCCCGACAAGCGGCCCGACTACCGTCCGCCCGACCACGCGAAGGCCCAGGACGCCATCGCGGGCAATCACCCGTTCATCATGCAGCCGGATGGGCGCGGATGGCTCTTCGCGCCGGCCGGCATCGTCGATGGGCCGCTCCCGACCCACTATGAGCCGGACGAGTCGCCGATTCGAAACCCGCTCTACGGCCGGGAGTCGAACCCGGCCAGGCAATGCTTCCGGCGCCGCTTCAACGAGCACAACGAGCCGGCGGAGTTCCCGTACGTCGTCACGACCTATCGCCTCACCGAGCACCACACGGCCGGCGGCATGAGCCGGTTTGTGCCCTACCTCTCGGAGCTCCAGCCGGCGATGTTCTGCGAGGTGAGCCCCGAGCTCGCCGAGGAGCGCGGCCTGGTGCACGGTGGCTGGGCCACGGTCGTGACCGCGCGCGCGCAGGTCGAGGCCCGGGTGGTCGTCACCGAGCGGATGGCGCCGATGGCGATGAACGGCCGTGTCGTCCACCAGATCGGCCTTCCGTACCACTGGGGCTCGCGCGGCCTCACGAAGGGCGACGCCGCCAACGACCTGCTCGAGGTGGTGCTTGACCCGAACGTCCACATCCAGGAGTCGAAGGTGGCCACGTGCAACATCCGCCCGGGTCGCCGCGCGCGTGCGAACGGGCCGCCGGGACGCGGCCGGTGAGCACGCCGGCTCGCACCGAGACGGAGGCCTGGCCGCAGTCCTACGGCGCCGAGGCGCAGCCGCGGATGGGCTTCTTCACCGACACAAGCGTCTGCATCGGCTGCAAGGCCTGCGAGGTGGCGTGCAAGGAGTGGAACCTCGTGCCCGAGGACGGGCTGGTGTGGAGCGGCGAGTCGTTCGACAACACCTCGGCGCTGGGCGCGAACAGCTGGCGGCACGTCGCCTTCGTCGAGCAGACGACGCCTTTGCGCGTGGACGGAGACGGCGCGGACGGCGGCGACGACCCGCTCCGGTGGCTCATGAGCTCCGACGTCTGCAAGCACTGCACCGAGTCGGCCTGCCTCAACGTGTGCCCGACCGGCGCCATCTTCCGCACCGAGCTCGGCACGGTCGTCGTCCAGGAGGACGTGTGCAACGGCTGCGGCTACTGCGTCCCGGCCTGTCCGTTCGGCGTCCTCGACCGCCGGGAGCTGCCGGCGCCCGACCGCGGCGGGCGCCCCGACGGTCGGGTGTGGAAGTGCACGCTCTGCTACGACCGCACCCGGGACGGCATGACCCCGGCATGCGCGCAGGCCTGCCCGACGGAGTCGATCCAGTACGGGCCGCTCGACGAGCTGCGCGGGCGCGCCGCCGAGCGGCTCGACAAGGTGGTGGCCGACGGCTTCGCGGGCGCGCGCCTCTACGGCGACGACCCGAACGACGGGGTGGGAGGGTTCGGCGCCTTCTTCCTGCTCCTCGACGAGCCCGAGACCTACGGCCTGCCGCCGGCGCCGCGCGACTCGACCCGCCACCTGGGCGGCATGTGGCGGGGTGCGGCGGCGGCGGGGGCGGCCCTCCTGGCAGGGCTCGGGGCGGCCTTCCTCATGGGTCGGGACGGAGGCGGCGCGTGACCGACCCGGCCTACTACGGGCGGCCGATCCTGAAGCCGCCGGTCTGGAAGCGCGAGATCGGCTGGTATCTCTTCACGGGTGGCCTGGCGGGAGCGTCGGCGACGATGTCGGCGCTGGCACGTGCGTCCGGGAACCCGGTGCTGGCGCGGCGCGCGGGGCTCGTGGCGACCGCTGCTGTGAACGCGAGTCCGGCGCTTCTCGTCAAGGATCTCGGCCGGCCGGAGCGGTTCCTCAACATGATGCGCGTCGTCAAGCCGAGCTCGCCGATGAACATGGGGAGCTGGCTCCTGCTCGGCTCGGGTGCGTCGACCACGGCGGCGTCGCTGCTCGATCTCGCCGGCGTCGCCCCGCGGTTGCGGACGGCGCTCGAGAGCGTCGCCGGCTTCGCCGGGCTGCCGCTGTCGGTCTATACGGCCGCCCTTCTCGCCGACACGGCGAATCCGGCCTGGCACGAGAGCCGGCGCGAGCTGCCGTTCCTGTTCGCCGCCGGCGCGGCGGCGAGCGCCGGCGCGGCCGGCGTTCTCACGACGCCTTCCGAGCACGCCGGCCCGGCCCGGCGGGCGATGCTGCTCGGCACGGCGGGCTCGCAGGTCGCCGCGAGGGTCATGGAGCGCCGGGTCGGTCGGGTCGCCGAGGCGTACACGACGGGCGAGGCGGGGAGGTACCGGCGGGCTGCTCAGGTGCTTGACGGCCTGAGCTTCGCGCTGTCGCTCGCGCCCGGCCGCCGGCTGCGCCGCCTGGGCGCTGCGCTCGTGCTCGCGGGCTCGGCCGCGACCCGTTTCTCGGTCTTCAAGGCCGGCTTCCAGGCGGCGGAGGATCCACGCTACGTGCTCGAGACGCAGCGGAACCCGCGGCAGGCCGGCGTGGGCACCGCTGGGTAGGACGGTTCTCGGCACGGGTGGCGGGGTGAGGGCGGCGGTTGCGAAAGGTGTGCCACTCTTGGCGCCGGCGCGTGTCACTTGGCCAAGCTCTCGGCCATTTGGCTGCCGTGGACT
>DATIDU010000257.1:0-16211 GCA_035456145.1 Gaiellales bacterium
CAGCTGGCCCGCCACGCACAACCAGCAGGCGAACCGCTACGCGGGCACCGCGGCATCCCAGGCCGCCGTCCTGGCCGTGCCGCTCCGGCGCACGACCGAGTGGAAGATCCCACTCCTGGTCGGCGAGTGGGGCATCCACACGGGCGTTCCGGGCGCGCTCAAGTACCAGCGCCAGATGCTCGACATCTTCGCCAGCCAGAACATCTCGTGGACGCGCTGGAACCTGGCCCGCGGCGGCGGGTTCGGCCTCCTCGACGGCACCGGCGTGCCGACGGTCGAGGCGATCCAGCTCGAGAACGCCCTGCGCGCGACGCCGTAACCGCTATGCCGTGACGGGCCGGGCCCGGCGACCGCGGCGGGCGCGCAGCGTGCCGGCGAGGAGCTCGAGCTCGGCGCGGTCCCGGAACCGCCACATCAGCGCCGCGTAGGCCACGCTCGCCAGCATGAGGTAGACGACGAACGACGGGATGCTGAGCCCGACGCTCATCCGCACCGCCAGGCCGAACGCGCCGAAGCAGAGCGCCGCGCTGGTGCTCACAACCGGGAAGCCGCGGCCGAACGGATGCAGCTTCAGGAACGCGCGGATCTCAGCGAGCGGCGCGATGTTGTTGAAGAGGATCGAGGCCGCCCACGCGCAGGCCGCGCCCGCGATCCCGATCCGCGGGATGAGCAGGAAGCTGAGCGCCAGGTTGAGCGCGAGCGCGACGACGACGTTGAAGAGGTTCCACATGCTGCGGCCGCCCATCAGGAGCACGATGTCGACCGGCCCGATCGCCGTCGCCACGAGCATCGCGATCGCCAGGACCTCGAGGGACGAGGCGCCGGCCACGTACTCCGGCTTGAAGACCTTGAGCAGGAGCGGGGCGAAGATTGCGAGCGTGAAATAGAGCGGCCACGCGAGCGTCATGAGCCAGCAGGTCGCGACCTGGTAGACCTCGCGGGCGCGCTCGTGCTCGTTCCCGGAGAGGAGCTCCGACAGCTTCGGCGCGATGGCCGTGATGATGGCGTAGTTCACGACCGAGCCGGCGACGAGGTACCGGGTGGAGGCCGTGTAGACCGAGGCGTGGGCCGCATCGACGAGCGACCCCACGAGCAGCGTCCCGATCCAGAGGATCGTCACCTGGAAGACGCCCGTCAGCCCGCGCGGCGCCGTGAACTTCCAGAACTCCGACCAGAGCGCGCCGGCGCTCGTCGGCCGCACCCGCTCGCCCGGCTGGTTCTCGACCTTGGTGATGAGGCGAACGAGCCAGACCAGCGTCACCCCGAACGCCAGGAGGATCGGGATCCCCCACCCCAGCGCCACGCCGAACGCGCCGCCGCCGGCGATGACGACCGCGCCGACGCCGACGAGCTGGAGGACGGCGCGCCCGATCCGGTCGACGAGCGCGTTGGGCAGCATGGTGCCGAATCCGCGGGTTGCCGCCACCGACACCGTGTATGCGGCCGAGACCGGCAGGAACGCCGCCAGGACGCGGATGTAGGTCGCCACACGGTCGGCGTCGGTGTGCTGGTGGTTCGTGAAGATCGCCGCCAGCGGGTCCGCGAGAAAGAAGGTGAGCTCGGCGAGTACGATCCCCGCCACGAACCCGGGCAGGATCCCGACGGCCATGCTGCGGCGGATGTCAGGGATCCGCCCGAGCACCCGAAGGCGCGGGATCATGCGGGTGAGACCCGTGTCCGCGCCGAGCTCGCAGGTGTTGGAGAGGATGATGAAGAGCGCGACCGCCTCGAAGAACGCGCCGGCCTCGCGCTTCGAGAGCGCCTGCGTCACGACGACGACGAGTGCGAACTGGAGCACCCCGTTCACGACCGAGCCTGCGAAGTTGAGCGTGCCGCCGCGGGCGACGGTCTTCAGGTCGGACTCGCGCTCGGCGCGAACGCCCTCGTCAGCCATCGGAGGCCCCGTTGGGGCTGGGACTCGTCCAGTTGAGACGGCGGCCGAGCAGCTCCTCGAGCCGCCGGTTCGGCTCGGAGAACCGGGCCGCCAGGCGCTCGCGCGTCTCCGGCGCCATGCCGCCGGCCGGACGGGCGTTGAACGCCTTGAACTGGGGCGGGCGCGGCGGCATGTCGAGACCGAGGAACTCGAGCACGCGCCCGTACGCCGACGCCGGGTCGGCGAAGAACTCCTCGGCGACGATGACGTGGATCTGCTCGGGCGCGAACCGCTCCCGCCACGCCTCGAGCTGAGAGGCGTACTCCCCGCGGGCGGCGTAGGCGTGATGCTGGAGCGCGCGGCTGTCGTACTCCGGATCGGCGAGCATCCGCTCGCGCTCGCCGGCCAGCCGCCCCTGCTCGAGGTCAAGCGCTTCCTCGAACGTCCCGGCGTCCTCGAACCCGCGTGCGTACTCCTGCTGGTACTGGGAGAAGGCGCGGATGACGGGGTCGCGGAGCATGAGGATCAGGCGGGCGTTCGGGACGGCGGCCCGGACCCGGTCGGGCCCGTGCGGGTGAAACACGTAGTAGGGGCTCGCCTCGCCGGTGACCGCCCTCCCCGCCCGCTGACGGCGGCGCGTGGTCGGGAAGTGCGCGCGGTACCAGCGCAGGCTCCGCTCGTGGTTCATGTCGAAGTAGTGCACGCCCTTCGACGGTGCGGCCCCGATCACCTGCGGGTGCTGGTCCAGGTAGCGGTAGAGCGACGTGGTGCCGCAGCGCTGGGCGCCGATGATGAGGAACTCCGGCAGCGGCCGTGCGCCGGCGTTCAGCATCCGCGTCCCGACATAGGCCGCCTTGACGGCGTCGGCCAGGGGCTCCGGCACCCGCGAGTAGTTGTCGTTCCGGGCGCCGCGCTCCCGCCGCATCACGCCTCCGATGCCACGAGCGACCGGGCCATCGCGGGCTCGGTGGGAACCTCGAGCCGGCCGGGCTCGCGCAGGCTGTAGCCGAAGCGGCGCACGCGCTCCTCGAACCTGTGCACCGCCCGGTCGGTGTCGACGCGCTTCGCCGGGCTCCAGCGCCTGCCCGACCAGCGCCGGAAGTACGCGTCGTTGATGCCCGTGCGCACCGTGATGCCGCTCGGATACGGGTCGAGTCCGCTGGCGCGGAAGGCGGCGCCGAGGACGCGGTCCGGGTCGGCGACCAGGTCCTCGTAGCGCAGGATCACTGGATCCTGGAGGTGGGGCGCGTCGCCGATCAGCGTCTCGTGGCAGACGAGCCAGTGCTCGACGAGCTCGGAGTAGGAGCTCCACGACCACTTCCGTGTCGCGCAGGCCACCGCGATCGGATGGCGCATCATCATGACGACGCGCGACCCCGGGAACAGGGCCTGGAGGAACCGGCCCCGGATCAGGTTTGGCGGCGACTTCTCGATCAGCACACGCCGGCTCAGGTCCCAGTGCGGCCCCCAGTCCGCCGCGAGGCGCGCCCGGCTCTCGTCGCTCACGAGCGGCGACTCCTCGGTGAGATGCGCGCCGGGGTCGAAGCCGAACCGGCCGGGGCCGCCGTGCGCCCGCGCGGGGCGGTAGACCGACTGGAGGTGCTGGCCCTCGTCCTCCGGCACGCCGGTGTCGCGGAAGCCGCTTGCCTCGGGATGCTCGGCGAGGCAGCGGTGAAGGAGCGACGTGCCGCTGCGGTGGAGCCCCCCGACGAAGACGAGAACCTTGCCGTCGAACGGGCTTGTCACGCCGGGACCAGGGCCTGCCTGCGGGCCCGTCGCAGCTCTCGCGTGGACGGCTCGGGCTCCGGGTTTCGCGCGATCTCGCGATAGGCGATCGCCGCGGCCACCATTACCAGCGGGATGCGCTCGGTGATGTCGTAGTAGGGAAGCTGGATGCACGCCACGAGGAGCGTTATGTGGGCCCAGAACCCATAGGGCGATCTCCATTTCCCCGACCGGAACAGCGTATAGAACATCCAGATCAGGAAGAGGGCGAGGCCCGGCACTCCGTGGGAGAAGACAAGCAGGAAGATCTCGCTCTCGGTGCCGAGGTTCGACTGCTTGTGGGCGGGCGTCTGCACGGCGCCCAGGGGCGCGCCGAACCCGAGGATCGGCGAGTTGGCGATCTGCTGCTGGGCCCCCAGGTCGCGCGCGACGCGCCCGGTGTCGCCGGTCTTGTGCGAGAACCGGCTCGTGGCCAGGTTCCCGAGCGGGCTCACCAGCAGCACCGCACCCACCACGGCGAAGGCGACGATCACCTTCATCGCCTGGCGGAAATCGCCGCGCAGCCAGAACCGGAACATCGCGTACATGAGCGCCAGGCCGAGGCTCAGCCACAGTCCGCGGTTGAGGGAGAAGACGACCGGCACAATCGAGGCCGCCATCGCCAGCCGCAGGACGTTCTTCCAGGCCGGCGACCGGGTCTGGAGCATCGCGCAGATCGCGCATGGCGTCAAAATCGCGAAGGCCGATCCCCAGGCGTTCGTGTAGGCGAAGAACGTCTCGGGACGTCCGATCGGGAAGCCGAGGAAGTGCTGCACCTGGGCGAACTCCAGGTGCACGTGTGCGTACACGTACTGGTTCTGGGTCAGGCCGTGCGGGAGGAGCTTCTCGAGCGGGCTGGCGAAGTTCATGCCGGGGAACGCCACTCCCAGCCAGCCGCCGACCACCACCATCACCCAGAGCGCGGCCATGGCGTTCACGATCGACCTGGTGGAGATCCGCCGCTCCGGCACGTTCACGAGATAGAGGAAGACGGCGGCGCCGGCGACGTAGAACGAGAGCCGCCAGCCCCATGCGAGCGCCCGGCTCGGATCGTTGAGCTCGACGCCCGAGGCGATCACCCACAGGATGAAGAGGAGCCAGATCCCGAAGCGCCGCGGGGCGAGGATCCGGCCGCGGACGACCATCGCGGCGATCAGCGGCAGCGCGATGAGCGGCCACATGAAGAACGAGGCGCCGATCAGCCACCACAGCGGGATCAGGGCGACGATGGCGAACGCCTGCCAGCCCCGGGGGAGCACGTACTCCCGCGGGACGCGCATGTCGATGGCGTCGGCCGGGACCCTAAACATGCCGCCCCCGCAGGTACCCGTAGCGCCAGAGCAGCGGCCACGTGAGCGCGAGCACCGTGCGCCGCACCGGGCGGGCCATGTCGCGCCGCCAGGCGTCGTCGGCCTTCACGCGCTGGCGGCCGCGGGCGAAGCGCATCGGGTTCCCGCGCACGCTGTGCTGGCCGGCCACGTCGACCGAGCCGTCGGCGAGCGCCGAGACGTCGACGTCCTCGCCGAGGGCCCGAAGCGCACGGGCAACCTCGCCCGCCGGTTCGGCGGCGAGCGCCTCGTAGCGCATGCGCGCCGTCGGCGTCCGCAGCCGCAGGACGTCGAAGGCCAGGTTGCACTCCATCCAGCGGACGCCTGCGCGCCACGGGCTGAACTCTTCGAAGTAGGCCGCGTCGCCGGTGATCTCGGGCCGCGACGTCTTTTTCATCCACGAGTAGACGACGCCGCGGCTGTCGCGCACAAGATGAACGACGCGCAGGCCGACGCCCGGCGCGCGGCGCAGGAAGTAGGCATACGGCGGGTTCTTGGTCGAGTCGACCACCGTGCGGGCGCCGGAGACCGTGAGGATCGCGTCGTAGACCTTCCCGGTCAGCTCGGCGTAGCGGTCGACCTTCCGGGCATGCCCGGGGAAGAGCCGCGGGAGCGCGAGCAGCGGGATGTTGCGGTGGCGCAGGACGTCGGCCTCGAGCCGAAGCACCTCGTCGACGTCCACTGTGTCCCAGCCGCCGAAGGCCTCGTCCCCCACGGCCTGCCAGAACGGGCACTCACCGAACGGCTGCCCGCAGCCGCAGAGCTCGTTGGCCGCCGGGCCCGCCTGCCACACGTAGCGCAGCTCGCCCACCGACACCATGCCGTCAAGGCCGCCGAGCAGGTGCGAGAGGAGCGTCGACCCGCTCCGGCCCCACCCGCCGATGTAGAGGACGGGCGCCTGGCTCATACCTTCGTGCGATACGCGCGCGGCGCGCGCTCGGGTGGCGGCGCGGACATCGCCGCCTTGGGCTCGAACAGGCTCTCGACGAGCTCCTCGAACCGGCGGACCGCGTCGGCGGGGCTCGTACGCCGGGGCGGCGGCGGCTCGCCGCCGGCCTGGAGAACCCCGCTCAGGTAGCCGCGGAAGTCGGCCTCCGACTCCGCCAGGATGATGGCGCCGTCTGCGGCAATCCGGCGCGTGAAGGCGTGCTGGTGGTCGTCGACGTGCTCGCCGGCGGCCTTGCGCCGCGGCACGACGATCGGGCGCTTGCCCATCGTCGCGGCCAGCATGATCGTCCCCGGCCCGCCGTGGCACACGACGGCGGCGGCCTCGCGCATCATGGCCTCCATCTGCTCGTGGCCCAGGTACTGGCCGTGCTCGGCCCGCGTCGGCGGGGTCGATGTGCCGGTCTGAACGAAGCAGCGGGCGATCTGGTCGCCGCCGTCGGCGAGCCACGCGTCGACCCACCTGCACAGGCGGTCGAAGGGGTGGAAGTCCGTCCCCACCGACACGAAGACGAGGGGGAGGTCGGCGTTCAGAACAGCCCCCCGATGACCTGCGCTCCCGGATAGAGGCGGCGCTGCTCGTCCCACTGCACGAGAAACAGGCTCGACAGCGGCCGGCACAGGCGGCCGGTCAGGGTCGCCGAGTCGATGCGGTCGTAGACCTCGAGGTACACCGTCTTGATCCGCAGGAGCCGGGCGACGATGAAGAACGGGAACGCCACGCCGGCGCCGTTCGAGACGACGACGTCCGGGCGATAGCGGGGGAGGAGCCGCACCGCGAGCATCAGGTTGCGAAACGCGTTTCGTACGTTGCGCGTCGTCGGGTGGTAGGCCCACACGACGTCCTCGCCCTCGAGCAGGGAGCGTCCGTCGGGCAGGTCGAACGTCACCCAGGTGCGCTCATGCTTCTCCCACCACGGCTTCAGCTGATGAAGCTGGATGAGATGGCCGCCCGACGAGCAGACGAGCACGACTCTCACAGCAGTTCGCGCTCGCGCTGCGGCGTCCGGGTGTGTGCGAGGCCGGCTCCGCCGACGCCGACGTAGCCCCCGTACTCGTTCTCTTCCGACACCGCGACACCGGTGAAGAGGAAGCCGAGCGTGGGCGCGGCGCACGCGTCGAGGGCGCGGGCCATGGCCACCATGTGCGGCCGGCTGGCGAGCCGGGCGCGGGCGATCACGATCACGCCGTCGACCTTCGAGCCCAGCATCATGGCGTCGGTCACGGGCAGCATCGGCGGCGCGTCGATGAGGACGATGTCGGCCCGGCCGCGGAGCTCGCCGAGGAGCTCCGACATCGCGCGCGACTCGAGCAGGTCGGCCGCGTCCGCCGGAGGCGGCCCCGCGGGCAGCACCTCGAGCAGGCCGCCGGTCGCGGCACGACCGTTCGTGCCCGCGTCGTCGGGCTGCTCACCGCCGACATCGACGATCGTGAGGGCGTCGGCGAGATCGCCGTGGCCGCTCAGGATGTCGGAGAGGCCCGTGCGGTCATCGAGGCCGAAGAACCGCTCGATGGCCGGGCGGCGCATGTTGGCGTCGATCAGGACGACGTGCGAGCCCGACCGGGCGAGCGCGACGGCCATGTTGGCGACCGTGCGCGACGTGCCCTCCGAGTCGGCGGCCGACACGAACATCACGGCCTTGGCGCGGTTGGCGCGCATCACGGTGCCGAGGTTCAGCTTGGCGATGCGGTACGCCTCGGCCGACGGGCCCTGCGCCCCACCCCGCGGCGCGAGCAGCACGAGCGGGTGATCGCGCAGCGAGCGCGGCGGCGCCGGGATCGACGCCAGGAGCGGCACACGCAGGCGCCGGCCGACCTCGTCGGCGGTGCGGATGCGCTTGTCGAGCAGGTCCTGGAGGAAGGCCAGGATCACGCCGAGCACGAGGCCCAGCACGAGACCCAGGATCGTGTTGCGGGTCGTCTGCGGCTGGGTCTGGTTGGCGGACTCAGCCGGCTGGTACTGCACAGTGCCGGGCGGGACGGCGAGTCCGGCGAACAGACCGTCCAGCCTCGGCTGGAGCGTCTTCACGAGGGTCGCCGGCGGCTGGATGACGGTGCCGGTCGAGTCGGTATGCGGCTGGAGCGTCTGATTGATCTTGACCCACGTCGTCGCGTGCGACAGCTCCTGGTCGTACAGGAGGTATGCGCCGTAGACCTCCGCCCACGCGTTCGCCAGGTTCTTGGCGACGAGCGGATCCGATGCGGTGACGGTGATATCGATCGAGTCGCCTGTATCGGCCGCGACCACGGTCGACTGGTTCAGGAGCTGGTCGGCAGTGAGCCCACTGTTCTTCACCTGGAGGAACGGTGGCGACTGGGGCTGGATCTGGTTCCCGGTCGGCCCGACCTTCGGGATGGGGTCGGGCGTCGTCGCGCCGACGACAATCGCCGCGATCCGGCCGGTGTCCGCGAGCGGCGCATTGAGCTGCGACCAGGTGACCGAACCCGACTTGGTCTCAGCCGTGCTGCCCTGAGGGTTCGGGAGGGAAGCGGTCGCCTGGTACTTCGGCGTCTGGTTCTTCGAGTAGGCCACCGCGCTCACCGTCATCAGGACCGTGACAAGGAGCACGATCCACTTCCGGCGAGCGATCACGCCGAAGTAGTCGCTCAGCGAAACCGACTCATACCATCCTGTTTCCACCGTTGGATCCTCTCGGGTCGTCTGCGATCGAGCCGCGGCGGCCCGGTCGGAATAGCTCGGTTCCCCAGGGCGCCTCGCGTGCGGCGACGCCGCTCATGGGAGAAATTGCCTCGCCGTCCAACCTTTTGGCCTCCCACGCCAATGGTACCCCTGACCGAATGAGCGTCAACCCGTTCGGAACACGCTCGTTCCAGGGCCGATACGGTGTCGGCGATGCGGAATGCCGATGCCTGCACCCGCGGCCTGACCGCCGCCGACGACCGCGTCCGGGCCGGGATCGGCCCCGTTCCACCCGGCTGGAGGGCCGTCGAGCGCTACGTGATCCTCCCCTCGGCACGGCATCCGCAGATCCTCGCACCTGCGTCGGCGCCGGGGCCGGCCGCCGCCGCGGTCACACAGTTCTCCAACGGAGCGCCCGCCCGCGCGCGCCTCGCCGCGGCCGCTGCGGCGGCCGCACTCCGGGCAGGGATCGCCCAGCGCGTGCTGCGGGGACGGGCCTCGATCGCCGTCGCGCCGGGCGTCGGCGACGCGGAGCTCCCGAACCTTGTCCTCTCCCACCACCTCGCGCGTGTGCTCGATCTCCCGCGGGCCGACCTGGCGGTCCGGGTCGGCGCCGCGCGGCCGAACGGGAAGCCCGTCGTCCAGGTGTCGGCCCCCGGCGGGCGGATCGTCGCGTTCGCCAAGGTCGGCTGGAACGAGCTCACTCGGGGCCTCGTCGGGGCGGAAGCCGAGGCGCTGCGCGGGCTGGCCGGCTCGCCGCCGGCGGCCTTCGCGGTGCCGGAGCTCCTTCACGCCGGCGACTGGGGCGGTGCCGCGGTCACCGCCGTCGTCCCCGCGCTGGGCGGCCGGCCGCACGTCTCACCCGAGCCTCCGCGGGCCGCGACCCGTGAGCTGGCGCTCGGAGCGGCCGTCGAGCGCGCGCCGCTGGTCGAATCGCCCTGGTGGCGGCGGCTGCTCGGGCGGATCGAGGCCGCAAACGGCGAGGAGCAGCGGCGGGCGGCCGAGCGGATCGCCGCGGCCTCCGGTGATCGCGAGCTGGCCTTCGGGCGCGGGCACGGCGACTGGACGCCGTGGAACATGGCGCAGGTCGGGGGGCGATTGGTCGTCTGGGACTGGGAGCGGGCGGCGGCGGGCGTGCCGGTCGGCGTCGACGCCGCCCACTATTGCCTGCTCGTGGCGCTGAACGCGCGCGGGCTCCCGCCCGGGAAAGCCGTGCCGGACACCGTCGGTCGCATGCCGCGGGTGCTCGCCGGGCTCGACGTCCCCGCCTCCGAGGCCGGCCTCACGGTCTCGCTGGAGCTCCTGGAGATGTCCGTGCGGTTCGCCGAGGCGCGCGCTGCCGGGGTCACCGGCCTGCGCGACCGGTTCGGCTCGGCACTGGCCGCCCTCCTCGACGGCCGGTACGATGGGGGCGAGGCATCGTGAGCGTCACCTTCTCCACCATCCTGTCGCTGGCCCCCGTGATCGCCATCGTGGCGGTCTCGGCGCTGATCGCGTTCGTGCTCGCGCGCGGCGACGAGGTGACGAGCTCGCGCGCCAGACGCTGACCCGGCCGGCAGGGACGAGGCCGGCACCTCGGGGGCGTAGCTCAGGGGACAGAGCAAGAGCCTTCTAAGCTCGAGGTCGCAGGTTCGAATCCTGCCGCCCCCGTCTCCCCGCTTGGTCGAGCGGCGGACGCCGCATCCGTAGAAATCCCCTACGGCGAAGATCCGTAGATTCACGGATGTCGAGCCGCCGGACCGGGTGGGAGGCTTGATCGCTCTTCAGGTCCGCGAGGGAAGGGGCGGCGATGACCGGGAAGAGCGAAACCCACGAGCGCACCCGTCTGGGGCTGACCGGGCGGTCGGCACGCTGGTGCGCGGCGCATCCGTGGCGCACCGTGGCGGCATGGGTGGCGGTCGCCGTGGTCAGCATGGGGATCACGTCCGTGTTCCTCTCCGACTCGCTCACGACGGAGAGCAACTTCACCGGGACGCCCGAGTCGCAGAAGGCGATCGACCTGATCGAGCAGCGGCTCAACCGCAAGGAGCCGGTACGCGACGTGGTGATCGTCCGGTCGGCGACGCAGACGGTCGACCAGGCGCAGTTCCAGCAGCGGGTCGAGTCGATCCGCTCGCAGCTTGTTGCCGCGGCCCCCAGCGTGGTCCGGGTTGGGCCGACCTACTACGACACGCACGACCCCTCGCAGATCTCCAAGGATCGCCACAGCACGGTGATCCAGGTGACCATGCCTGGAAGCCAGATCAACGATGCGCCCGACAGGATCAAGCCCGTGGTCGCGGCGGTCGACGGGGCCGACGGGCAGGGAGGCTACGCGGTGCTGATCACCGGCCAGGCGACGGTCGGAAACGACTTCACGAAGCTCTCGGAGAGCGACCTGCAGAAGGGTGAGGGGATCGGCATCCCGATCGCACTCCTGATCCTGCTGGCGGTGTTCGGTGCGGTCGTTGCGGCGTTGGTGCCGCTGATCCTGACGATCTTCGCCATCATCGTGGCGCTCGCCCTGGCCGCCCTGATCGGCCAGATCTCACCGCTCAGCTTCTTCGTCGTCAACATGCTCACCTTCATGGGACTCGCCGTGGGCATCGACTATTCGCTCTTCATCGTCTCTCGCTATCGCGACGAGCGGCGGGAGGGGCACGCGAAAGACGAGGCCATCCGCCTCGCGGGCGTGACGGCGAGTCGTGCGGTGCTGTTCAGCGGGATGACGGTGGTGCTGGCGCTCGTCGGGATGCTGATCGTCCCGACCAAGATCTTCGTCAGCCTGGCAACCGGGGCCATCCTCGTGGTGCTGGTTGCGGTCATCGCCGCCCTGACCCTGCTCCCGGCGATCATCAGCCTGCTGGGCGACCGGATCGAGTCGCTGCGCGTGCCGTTCTTCGGCCGCCGGGCCCAGCGGTCGTCAGAGACCGGCGGTTTTTGGGGTCGGATTGTGGCGGTGGTGATGCGCCACCCGGTGATCGCCCTGGTGCTCTCCGTGGCCGTCCTCCTGATCGCCGCGGTGCCGTACTTCAGCATTCACACCGGCTCGGCCGGCCTGGCGACGCTTCCCAACTCGACCGACGCCAAGCAGGGCTACGTGGCCTTGAACCGCGACTTCACCGTGGGCGACGTCACGCCCGCCACGATCGTCGTCGACGGCGATGTGACCTCGGCCGGCGCACGCGCGGCGTTTGCGAAGCTGGAGGCGGCGCTGGCGAAGGACGACCGGTTCGGGCCGCCGCAGCCGGCGAGCGACTCGGCGCCGGGCCTCGCCGTGATCAACGTGCCGGTGGCCGGCGATCCCAACTCCGACGAAGCGCTGAACGCCGTTCGCGCGCTGCGGAACACGTACCTCCCCGACGCGCTCACCGGGACCGATCTGAACGCCTACGTCACCGGCGCGAGCGCGCAGAACCTGGACTACTTCGGCATCACCGACCGGTACCTGCCGATCGTCTTTGTGCTCGTGCTGGGACTCAGCTTCGTCCTGCTCATGCTGGCGTTCCGCTCCGTCGTCGTCCCCGCCTCGAGCATCGTCATGAACCTGCTCTCGGTGGGAGCCGCCTACGGGCTGCTCGTGTTCGTCACGCAGCAGGGCCACGGCGCCGACCTGTTCGGCTTCCAGCAGGTGCCGATCGTCGAGGCCTGGATCCCGCTCTTCCTGTTCTCGGTGCTCTTCGGCCTGTCGATGGACTACCAGGTGTTCCTGCTCTCGCGGATCCGCGAGCGCTACGACCAGCGGGGCGACGCCCGGGAGGCCGTGGCCTACGGCATCCGCTCCACCGGGCGGCTGATCACCGGGGCCGCGCTGATCATGGTCGCCGTCTTCGCCGGCTTCGCGGCCGGGCAGCTCGTGATGTTCCAGCAGATGGGCTTCGGCCTCGGCGTGGCGATCCTGGTCGACGCCACCATCGTCCGCTCGGTGCTGATGCCCGCCTGGATGGAGATCCTCGGCGATCGCTCCTGGTACCTCCCGCGCTTCCTGGAGTGGCTGCCCGACTTCCGCGTGGAGGGCGCCGCGGCGGCGCCGGCGTCGTCGCCGCCGTATCGGGCGAGCGCTCCCGGCGAGGTGTGACGCGACGCGTCAGACGTTCGCGCTGCGCCGGGATCCGGATTCGAGCAGCATCACGAGCAGCGCCGCCACGATCACGGCGGTCAGGAACTGCGCGATCCACCCGAAGTCAAACACGTCGTTGGCGATGATGCCGCCGAGCAGCGAGCCGGCGATGCCGCAGAGCGCGGTCTCAAGGAGGCCCATCTCCTGCCGGCCCGACACGACCAGCCTGGCGAGCCCGCCGATGACGAGCCCCACGACGCCGTACCAGAAGAGCGACCAGAGCACGCTCAGCGCGAATCCGAGCAGCCCGAATCCGAACCCGATGAGCAGGACGACCACGATGAGCAGGATGAGCGCGGTGCTCACGCGGCGAGACTCTACCTCACGCCTGCGCGGCGGACACGTCCGCGTCGCCGTCCGCGGCGCCCGATAGCCTGAGCGGCCGTGTCCGGCCGCACGCAGGCGATGCTCTATGCCAAGATCGACCACGAGCTGTCCTGGTCGGAGCGTGACCTGCCCCAGCACCAGCGGACGAAGCACGTCCATCGCCTGCACCCGTACCTCGGCAAGTTCGTGCCGCAGCTCGCCGAGACGCTGCTCCGCCGCAGCCTGACGGCGGGTGCGGTCGTCTACGACCCGTTCGCCGGCTCGGGCACGACGCTGGTCGAGGCAAACGCGCTCGGGATCCACGCGATCGGCGCCGACGTGTCGGCCTTCAACTGCCTCCTCATGCGTGTGAAGGTGGAGCAGCACGACCTCGCCGTCCTGCGCGACGACCTCGACCGGGCGCTCGCCGCACCGCCCGCCGATCCGCCGCCGTCCGAGTGGCTGGCCCGCTGGTACGCGCCCGATGCGCTCCGCGAGCTGGCGGGGTTCTGCGCCACGGTCGACGGCTCGGCCGAGGCGGAGACGCTCATGGTCGTGGCATCGCGTGCGGCGCGGTCGGCACGCCTCGCCGCTCATCACGACCTCGACATGCCGCGAATCCCCGTGCACGAGCCGTACGCGTGCCACAAGCACCGGCGCACGTGCCGGCCGGTCGAGCGCGCCGATCATTTCCTGCGCCGCTACGCGGACGACACGGTGCAGCGGCTGGCCGAATTCGATGCCCTCCGGACGCCCGCCGGCGTCGCGGTCGTCCACGCCGACGCACGCACGGCCGACCTGCCCGACCGGATCGACGGGATCGTCACGTCGCCGCCGTACCCCGGCCTGATCGACTACCACGAGCAGCACCGCTACGCCTACGAGCTTCTCAGGCTCGACGACCGGCGCGAGCTCGAGCTCGGGGCGGCCGCCGCCGGCACCGCCCGCCGGGCGATCGACGCGTACTGCGAGGGGATCGCCGAGGCGCTGGCCCGGGCGCGGCCGCGGCTCAGCCCCGGTGCCAATGCCGCGATCGTCGTCAACGACCGCCGCGATCTCTACGACGGCATCGCCCGCCGCGCGGGCTACACGATCGCGCGCCGCGACGTGCGGCACGTGAACCGGCGCACCGGCCGCCGGGCGGGCGAGTACTTCGAGCAGATCCTCTGGCTCAGGCCGAGACCGGCAGGCCCGGCCGCCTGACCGCCCGGCCTGCGCGTGCCGCGAAGAGCCGCAGCGTGCGCTGGTCGTGCTCGGAGAGCTCGCCGGCGCTCGCCATCACGAGGACGCCGGCGACGCCCATCTCGGAGAAGATCGGGATCGCCGTCGTCACGATTCCGTCCTGGCGCGTTGCGCACGGCACCCTGCGGGCGATCGCCGCGTCGGCCAGGTGCTGCCAGACGTCGTCGCCGTAGACGACCGGCGGAAGCCCGTCGTCGGAGAGGTAGAGGGTGGCCCAGATCGCGTCGACCAGATCCGGGATCGCGTAGGCAACGAGGTTTTCGGCCTGAGCCGGAGACGGACACCGCCGAAGGCGCGAGAGGAGCGCCTCGAGTCCCTCGATCCGACCCGCCGCCCTGGCGGATGCGAAGGTCGACATGGCGATGATCATGACGATTAACGCGGACGGAGACATCACCCGGTTTGGGGATGCGTACCGCCCGATTTGCGGTATTTCCTGGGTGCGGTCGCGGTCCGTCTAGATGACGTAATCGCCGACGAGCGCCCGGAACTCGCGGGTCTGCGTGTAGTCACGCGGCCGCGTGCGGAGGAAGACCAGCATGGGGACGGCGACCGCGGTTGCGATCATCGCCAGCCCTCCCAATGTCCGATGCCTGCCCATGATCTGCTCCAGGTTCGGGGGTTGCCTGCCGTGTAATCGGCACCTGAGCCTGCGACCTGAAGCCATGTTGCTCAAGAACGCGTATGCAAGTGCCGAATTGCTAGGAAGCAATGGGTCGGGCACTCCCCCTGCTGGCCGCCGCGCTCGCCGTGGCCGCCCTGCCTGCAACGGCATCCGCACACCCGGTCGGGGTGCGCGTCGCCACCGCACAGCCGCATGTCTCGGCGGTTCTTCCCGAGGCGCAAGCGCAGCGGGTCTTCACCCTGGTCGACGCCGCGAACGGCGCCGTCGTGCGCTCGCGCCCGAACGGCCGGATCGCCGGATCCGTGCCCGGGCGGACGCCGCTCGGCACGACGACCTGGCTCTGGGCCGTGCAGACCTCACGGGACGGGCGCTGGGCCCGCGTCGTCTTGCCGTGGCGGCCGAACGGACGCACTGGCTGGATCTCGCTTCGCGGCCGGCGGACGGTGAAGAGCAGGATCTGGGTCGAGGCGGACGTTTCGCGCCGGCGCGTCAACCTGATGCAGGGAAGCCGGACGCTGCACTCGTTCGTCGCCGCCATCGGCGCGCCCAGCTCCCCCACGCCGGTCGGCCGCTTCAGCGTCACCGACCCGATCGCGACGGGCGATCCGGGCGGGCCGTTCGGGTGGTACGCGTTCGGGCTCTCGGGCCATCAGCCGAACCTCCCGCCTGGCTGGTCGGGCGGCGACCAGCTTGCGATTCACGGCACCAACGCGCCCTCCTCGCTCGGCACCGCCGCCTCAGCCGGCTGCCTGCGCGTGTCGGCGACCGCGCTCGGCATCCTCAAGGGCTACCTGCGCCCCGGGACGCCGGTCGTCATCGAGGCGTAGTCGCCCGCCGCGCGGTGGGTTACCCTTGCCTCACGGGACGTGGCGCAGCCTGGTAGCGCACCTGCTTTGGGAGCAGGGGGTCGCCAGTTCGAATCTGGCCGTCCCGACTCGCTGTACTTGAATCTGGGAGCGGATTCTAGCCGTTCGGCGCCGCTTGACGAAGCCGCCGGACGGGCTCGGTTGCGCACGGAATGCGCACACGCCGCCGCGCATCCATGATCGCGTCGACCATCGACACCGCCGTCGCCAGCTGCGCCTCATGCAGGGCGTGCGAGTACCGATCCAAACTCATGGAGGCGGACGCATGGCCGACCGCGGCTGCGACATACGGCAACGACCGATGCTCGTGCAGGAGCATCGACACGAAGCCGTGTCGACAGTCGTACGGCGACGGCCGTGGCGTGACGCCGGCGCGCTCACACCCGGATACCAGACGCGGCGCCGCCACACGCGCCAGTCGATGAAGTCGCCGCGCTCGTTGGGAATCACGAGAGCGCCCGTTTCGGGCCGCGCCGGCCGGAAATCGGTAGCAGCGGCCGGCCTCCATCATGTCCACTCCGT
>DATIDU010000258.1:0-28149 GCA_035456145.1 Gaiellales bacterium
TGCCGGCCGACCAGATCTTCCTGGACCTCGAGGACGCCGTCTCGCCGCTTGAGAAGGAGGCCTCCCGCAGCACGGTCGTCGGGGCGCTCACGACGCACGACTACTCCGGCAAGACCCGGGTCGTCCGCGTGAACGGCGTCACGACGAAGTGGTGCCTGGGCGACATCGTCGAGGTCGTCTCGGGCGCCGGCCCGCAGCTTGACTGCATCATGATCCCGAAGGTCGAGGACGCCGCCCAGCTGCACTTCGTCGACCACCTGCTGACGCAGCTTGAGATGCAGCACGGGATCGAGCACCGGATCGGGATCGAGGCTCAGATCGAAAACGCCCGCGGCGCGCTCAACCTGCGCGAGATCGCGACCGCCACCGACCGGATCGAGACGATCATCTTCGGCCCGGGCGACTACGCGGCCTCCATCGGCGTGGCGCAACTCGTCATCGGATCGGTCGACCCCGACTACCCCGGAGACCAATGGCACTACGTCATCTCGAAGATTGTGACGACGGCGCGCGCATACGGCCTCCAGGCGATCGACGGCCCGTACACCGACATCAAGAACGTTGACGAGTACCGGCGGCTGTGCCATCGCGCCCGGCTCGTCGGATTCGACGGCAAGTGGGTGCTGCACCCGCTCCAGGTCGACGTCGCCAACGAGGTCTTCATGCCGACCCAGGAGCAGTTCGACGACGCCCGCCGCCTGCTCGACGCCTACCACCACGCCACCCACGTCGAGCGCAAGGGCGCCGTCATGCACGAGGGCCAGATGATCGACGAGGCGTCGCGCAAGATCGCCGAGGCCGTCGTCGCGCGAGGCGAGACGGCGGGCATGACCGACGGAGCACCGGCGTGAGCGTCGCACTCGACCAGCTGACCGAGGAGCAGCGGGAGATCGTCGGGCTCGTCCGCCAGTTCGCCGACGAGCGGATCATCCCGATCGCCTCGGAGTACGAGCACGAGGATGCGTTCCCCGACGAGATCGTCGAGGGCCTGAAGGAGCTCGGCATCTTCGGCTTCACGATCCCCGAGGAGTACGGCGGCCTCGGACTCGATCTCACCACCTACGCGCTCGCGGTGTGCGAGCTCTCGCGCGGCTGGATGAGCGTGTCCGGCATCATCAACACCCACTTCATCGCCGCCGACATGCTGATGCGCGACGGCACCGAGGAGCAGCGGGAGCGGTTCCTGCCGCGGATGGCGAGCGGCGAGCTCAGGTGCGCGTTCTCGATGACCGAGCCGGAGTGCGGCTCGGACGTCCAGGCGATCCGCACGACCGCGGCGCGCGACGGCTCGGACTACGTCGTGAACGGGCAGAAGATGTGGGTGACGAACGGCCTTCGCTCCGGGATGGTGACGACGCTCGTGAAGACCGACCCGAGCGCGACGCCCGCCCACCGCGGCATGAGCTGCCTGCTCATCGAGAAGGAGCCGGGCGCGTCCAAGGACGGCGGCCTCACGATCCCGCCCCAGCTCCAGAAGCTCGGCTACAAGGGCGTCGAGACGACCGAGCTCGTCTTCGCCGACCACCGCGTGCCGGCGGAGAACCTGCTCGGCGGCGAGGAGGGCCGGGGCTTCCAGCAGATGATGTCGGGCATCGAGGTCGGGCGCGTGAACGTGGCGGCGCGCGGCGTCGGCGTGGCCCAGCGCGCGTTCGACATCGCCATCCGCTACGCCCAGGAGCGGCAGGCGTTCGGCCGGCCGATTGCCAAGCACCAGGCGATTCAGTTCAAGCTCGCCGAGATGGGCACGAAGATCGAGGCGGCGCGCCTCATGATGCTTTCGGCGGCCCGCAAGAAGGACGCCGGCGAGCGCTCCGACGTCGAGGCCGGGATGGCGAAACTCTTCGCCACCGAGATCTGCAACGAGGTCGTCGAGGACGCCCTTCGCATCCACGGCGGCTACGGCTACTCGAAGGAGTACGAGATCGAGCGGCTCTACCGCGACGCGCCGCTGCTTCTGATCGGCGAGGGCACGTCCGAGATCCAGAAGCTCATCATCGCCCGCGGCCTGCTCCAGCGGAACGCGATATGAGCCGCGAGTTCGACGCCCGCGAGACGCGCTTCGGCCGCTACCTCGAGGACTTCGAGATCGGCGACATCTACCGCCACTGGCCGGGGAAGACGATCACCGAGGCCGACGATCACCTGTTCTGCATGATCACGATGAACCACCACCCGCTCCACACCGACGCCCACTACGCCGAGACCGAGACGCAGTTCGGAAAGAACGTGGTCGTCGGCAACCTGGTCTACTCGCTCGTCCTCGGGATGAGCGTGCCCGACGTGTCCGGCAAGGCCATCGCCAACCTCGAGGTGGAGTCGCTGAAGCACGCCAAGCCGACTTTCCACGGCGACACGATCTACGCCAGAACGACCGTCGTCGACAAGGTCGAGTCGCGGTCGAAGCCCGACCGCGGCGTGGTGACGGTCGAGACGATCGGCGAGAACCAGCGCGGCGAGATCGTGTGCGAGTTCCGGCGCAAGGTGCTCGTGCCCAAGCGCCCCGCGTCGTAGGCGTGGGCGCCATCCGCCCGTGCCGGGACGCCGAGCGGCCGGCCATCCTGGCGATTGTGAACGCCGCCGCCGAGGCCTACCGCGGCGTGATCCCGGAGGACCGCTGGCACGAGCCCTACATGGGCGTCGAGGAGCTCGACCGCGAGATCGCCGCCGGTGTCGCCTTCTGGGGTTACGAGGAGGATGGAGCGCTGCTGGGCGTGATGGGCATCCAGGCGGTCGGGGACGTCGACCTCATCCGCCACGCCTACGTGCGGCCAGGCCGCCAGCGCGGCGGCATCGGCGGCGCGCTCCTCCGTCACCTGTGCGACGCCGCCTCCCGGCCGATGCTCGTCGGCACGTGGGCAGCGGCGGACTGGGCGATCCGCTTCTACGAGCGGCACGGCTTCGAGCTGGTGTCCGAGGAGCGAAAGACCGAGCTCCTGCGGCGGTATTGGGCCATCCCGGAGCGCCAGATCGAGACGTCGGTCGTCCTTGCCGCCCCGCCCCCGGCGCGCGCCTGAGGCTCCTCCCATCGGGCGGGACTATCATGCCCGCCCGCATGGACGCCGGAGCGGCGATCGAGGTGCAGGGGCTCACGAAGCGGTACGGGTCGCACGTCGCCGTCGACGGCGTCTCGCTGACCGTCGACCGCGGCGAGGTCTTCGGCATCCTCGGCCCGAACGGGGCCGGAAAGACCACGACGCTCGAGATGATCGAAGGGCTTCGAAAGCCCGACATGGGCGACATCACGGTCCTGGGCCGCAGCGTGTGGCCCGACCCGCGCAGCATCCAGGCCCTGATCGGCGTCCAGCTCCAGACGACGTCGCTCTTCGACATGCTGACGGCGCGCGAGCTCCTCGAGCTCTTCGCCCGGTTCTATCTCCGGACCGACGCCGGCGAGAGGGCGGAGAGCTCGCTCGCACAGGTCGGACTCGAGTCGAAGGGCGCCGACTACGCCAAGAACCTCTCCGGCGGGCAGCAGCAGCGGCTCGCGATCGCGCTCGCGCTCGTCCACGACCCCGAGATCGTGTTCCTGGACGAGCCCACGACCGGGCTCGATCCGCAGGCCCGCCGCAACCTCTGGGACGTGATCCGCTCGATCAACCAGGGACACGGAAAGACCGTCGTCCTCACGACTCACTACCTCGAGGAGGCGGAGGAGCTCTGCGACCGCGTCGCCATCATGGACGAGGCGCGCATCGTGGCGCTCGACACACCCGCAGGCCTGATCGAGGCGCTTGACGCCGACGCCCGGGTCTCATACACCGACTCAGGGGGCGACCACGCGGTCTACGTGCGCGACGTGCAGGCGACCGTGCTCGATGTGCTCGAGCGGGCGCGTGCGAGCGGCGAGACGATCCAGAACCTGTCCGTGAAGGGCGCCGACCTCGAGGACGTGTTCCTGAACCTCACCGGGCGGGAGTACCGCGAGTGAGGTTCAATCCGGGCCGCTTCGGGGCCACGACGATGGCCCAGCTCCGGATGACGTTCCGGCGCCGCATCACGCTCTTCTGGTCGCTGGTCTTCCCGATGATCCTGATGACGCTGCTCGGGCTGCTCTTTGGACGATCGGTCAGCGCCGGCGACATCGTCGTCGCCCAGCCGGTGACCGCGGCCGCGCCGAAGGCGATGGTCACGGCGCTCGAGCACACGAAGGGCCTCACGGTCAAGACCTCCCCCGACGCCGCGACGGCGATCAAGAAGGTCAAGAACGGCGATGAGGACGCCGCGCTCGTCTTCACGCCGAACGGCAACGGGTCGTTCGCGGTCAAGCTCTACACGTCGAACACGTCGGCGACCCAGGCGGGGATCATCAAAGGCATCGTGTTCGGCGCCGCCGACCGAGTGTCGATCGCCGCGACCGGCGGCCCGCCGGCCCTCGCCTTCCGGGCCGTCTCGGTCGACTCCGCATCGCTCAGCTACATCGACTTCCTGCTCCCGGGGATCGTGGCCCTGTCCATCATGATCTCGGCGGTCATCGGGCTCGCCACGGTTCTGGTCGACTGGCGCCAGCGCGGCATCCTGCGCCGGCTCAAGCTGACGCCGATTCCCCTGGCCGAGTTCTTCGCTGCTCGGATCACGGCCTCGCTCGTGGTCGCCGTCATGCAGGTCGTGGTGCTGCTCGCGTTCGGCCGGATCGTCTTCGGCATCCACATCTCCTCCACCTGGTGGGCCGGGATGCCGGTCGCGATCGCCGGCTGCCTGTGCTTCCTCGCCATGGGATTCGCGATCGGCTCGATCGTCTCGAACCCCGAGACCGGGGACGCCGTCTCGAACGTCATCACGAACCCGATGATGTTCCTCTCCGGGGTGTTCTTCCCAGTGGCCGCGATGCCGGCGTTCGTGCAGGCGATCGCGCAGGTGCTGCCGCTCTACTACCTCGCAAACGGGTTGCGAGACACGACCGTGCGAGGTCTTTCGCTCACGCATGTGGCGGGTGACATCGGGGTACTCTTGGCCGCGACGGTGATCCTGGCGGCCATCTCGCTGCGCACGTTCCGCTGGGAGCCGAGCACGTAACGTCGAAAGGGGACGGGGGCCGATGCGGTATCAGAACGTGATCGTCGGTGGCGGCCTGGCAGGTGGGATGGTCGCGCAGGAGTACCGGGAGCAGGGCGGCGACGGGTCGGTGCTCATCGTCGCGAAGGAGAACCACGTCCCGTATCACCGACCACCGCTCACCAAGGAGTACCTCCGCGGCGAGAAGCCCGAGGAGGAGGTCTACATGCACCCGGCCGAGTGGTGGCAGAACCACGAGGTCGAGGTGCGGACGGGCGTCAGCGCGACGGCGCTCGATCTCGGTGCGCGCAGCATCGCCCTCTCGGACGGGAACGCGGTCGAGTACCAGCGCCTCGTCCTGGCGACGGGCGCGACGCCGCGGACCCTGCCCGGCGCCTCCTCGATCCGCACGATCGACGACTCTCGCGCCCTGGCCGAGAAGCTCGCCGAATCGACCGGCCACCTGGGCGTGATCGGCGGCGGCTTCATCGGCGTCGAGGCGGCCGCATCCGCCAGGATGAAAGGCTGGGACGTGACGATGGCGGTCCCCGAGAGCGTCGTCTGGGAGCACCTCTTCGGCGCCGAGGTGGCCGCCTACTTCCAGCGCCACCTCGAGGAGCACGGGGTCAACGTCAATACCGGGACGTCCGAGTTGCCCGACGGCGATTACACGCTGAAGCTGGCCGGGATCGGCGTGACGCCCAACACCGACCTGGCCGAAGCGGCGGGCCTCACGGTGGACAACGGTGTGCACGTCGACGAGCACCTGCGCGCGACCGACGACGTCTGGGCGATCGGCGACATCGCCAATTACGAGAGCGTCGTCCACGGGCGCCGGCTTCGCATCGAGCACTGGGATGTGGCCCTGAACCAGGGCGGCTACGTCGGCCGCACCTGGGCGGGCAAGGACTCCGAGCCCTACACAACGGTGCCGTACTTCTTCAGCGACATCGGCGATTGGACCTGGTTTGAGTACGTCGGGCCCGGCTCCGGACAGGTGGACGTCCGCGGATCGATGGACGGCGACGACTTCGTGGCGTACTACCTCGACGGCGACGGGAAGGTCACGGCCTGCCTCGGCGTGAACCGCTCGGACGACGTCGAGGCGGCCAAGGAGCTCATCGCGTCGCACAGTGGCGCCCCGGTCGGCTGACCCGCTCTGGTCGGTCGAGGCCCATGAGGCCCTCGCGGGCGAGGCGTGGAGCGAGGCCGCGGCCCGCGCCGCGATCACCGCGATCTGCCGCGACGCCGAGGAGGCGTTCGACCCCGAGCGGTTGTGGCCGGCCCACCCGCTCGACGGCGAGGTTTCCGACGACGAGCTTCTGACCGTCTACCTGGGCGGCGCCGGGATGGCGTGGGCGCTCGACCGCCTCGCACGGGCCGGGCTCCACGAGCCGGCGCATGACTGGGCCGCCGTCGCCGCCGAGCTCGCGGGGAGGGCCGGGCCGCTGCCGCCGTCGCTCCTGCTCGGCCGGGCGGGCATCCTGCTCGTCTCGTGGCTCCTGCGCCCTTCGGCCGAGACCGCCGACCTCCTGACCCTCGAGATCGCGGCCAACGTGGGGAACAAGACGAACGAGCTCCTGTGGGGCAGCCCGGGCACCATGTTCGCCGCGGCGGCGCTCATCGACCAGCGGCGGCGAGGAGCGGTTCGCGGAGCTGTGGAGCCGAAGCGCCGCCCAGCTCATCGAGGTGCGCGACCCGGACGGCTGCTGGACCCAGGACATGTACCGCCAGACGGCTCGCTACTTCGGAGCCGGCCATGGCTTCGCCGGGAACGCACACGCCCTGCTCACCCGGCCGGAGCTCCTCGACGACGCGCCGGAGCTCGCCGCGAGGTTCGCACGGATCGTGCTCGACCACGCATTTGGCACTCATGAGACGGCCAATTGGCCGCCGCACGTGGGCGGGCCGCTCCAGGTGCCGGACCAGACCATCCGGGTGCAGTGGTGCCATGGCGCGCCGGGGATCGTGACAGCCCTGGCCGCCGCCGACCCGGAGAACCACGAGCTCACCGGGATCCTGGCCGCGGGCGGTGAGCTCACCTGGCGGGCCGGCCCGCTGCGAAAGGGCGCGGGCCTCTGCCACGGCACGGCCGGAAACGCGTTCGCGTTCCTCTCGCTCCTTCACCGCACCGGCGACGAGATGTGGCTGGAGCGCGCACGGTCGTTCGCGATGCACGCCGCCGGACAGGTCGACCACGCTCGCGCCGAGCACGGCCGCGGCCGCTACGCGCTCTGGACAGGCGACGTCGGCACGGCAATCCTGCTGGAGCGCTGCCTCGACGGCTCCGAGCGCGGCTTCCCGACCCTCGACGCGTGGTAGACGGGACTAAACGGCGCTGATCGCCGGCGCGCTGGTCCGCAGGTACGTCGCGATCTCGTCGACCGTAACCACCGGGAGCGCATGGCGGCGGGAGAAGGTCAAGAGCTGGGCGCCGCGGGCCATCGTGCCGTCGTCGTTCATGACCTCGCACAGGACGCCGCCGGGAGTGAGCCCGGCGAGGCGGGTGAGGTCGACGGCCGCCTCGGTCTGGCCGCGGCGCTCCAGCACGCCCCGCGGGCGGGCGCGCAGCGGGAAGACGTGCCCCGGGCGCACGAGGTCCTCGGGCCGCGCGGCCGGGTCGACGGCGACCTGGATCGTGCGCGCTCTGTCGGCGGCCGAGATCCCGGTGGTGACGCCGGTCGCAGCCTCGATGGAGACGCAGAAGCTGGTGGCGTCGCTTCCCATCCGTGCGGGAACCATGAGCGGCAGGTCGAGCTCCTCACAACGCTCCTCAGGGAGCGAGAGGCAGATGAGGCCGCGGGCCTCGCAGGCCATGAATGTGATGGCCTTGGCGGTGACGAACTCGGCCGCCATGCACAGATCGCCCTCGTCCTCGCGGTCGGGATCGTCGCAGACGATCACCATGCCACCCGCCTGAAGTTGCCGGAGCGCGCGTTCGAGCGGTGCCGGCATTTCGGGAACGGCGCTCACGGGCGGGTGATGATAGCGCAAGGATTCGCGCGCAACCGCCTTGCCCGCCGCGGGCGTCCGATCCATGCCGGCCCCGCCCGCCAACCTAGATCTGTGCGGCCACGGCGGGCCGGTAGTCGCCGAACACCTGTCGCAGGGCGCCGCAGATCTCGCCGAGGGTCGCCTCTGCCTCCACTGCGGCGACGATCGCGGGCATCGCGTTCTCCTCGCCGGCCGCGATGTCGACCAGCCGCGCGAGCGTGGTATCGACCGCCCCCTGGTCGCGCTCGGCGCGGAGCCGTTCGAGCGCCGCCCGCTGGCCGCTTGCCAGGTCGGCGGGGACGTCGAAGCGCTCCGGCAGAGGCGCAGCGGCGTCGGCGTACCGGTTGACCCCGACGACGACGTCCTCCCCGGCCGCGATCCGCCCTTCCCGGGCGTAGGCCTCGTCGGCGATCGTCTGCTGGTAGAAGCCCGCCTCGATCGCCGCCACGGCGCCACCGAGCTCGTCGATGTGCTCGATCAGGCGGCGGGCCTCGCTCTCGAGGTCGTCTGTTCGCCGCTCCACGTACCAGGAGCCCCCAAGCGGGTCGGCGACCCGGGTGATGCCGAACTCGTGCTGGAGCATCTGCTGCGTGCGCACGGCCAGCGTCTGGGCGTGCTCGGTCGGGATGGCGATCGCCTCGTCGAAGCACGAGAGCGCCATCGACTGCACGCCCCCGAGCGCCGCCGCGAGCGCCTGGACCGCGGCGCGCACGATGTTGTTCTCGGGCTGCTGGAGCGTGAGCGTCGAGCCGGCGGTCTGGGTGTGGGTGCGCAGCATCATTGAGCGCGGATCGCTCGCACCGAACCGATCGCGCATGACATGCGCCCACAGGCGGCGCAGGGCCCGGTACTTCGCGATCTCCTCGAAGAAGTCCATGTGCGTGTTGAAGATCCATGAGAGCCGCGGCCCGAACTCGTCCACTCCAACCCCGCGCTCCACGACGGCCGACACGTAGGCGATCGCGTTTGCGAGGGCGAATCCCATCTCCTGGGCAGCCGTACAGCCGGCCTCGCGCATGTGGTACCCCGAGAGCGAGATCGCGTTGAACCGCGGCGCAGCCGTCGCCGCCCACGCGATCAGGTCGGCGGCAAGCCGGAGCGACGGCCGCGGCGGGTAGATGTAGGTGCCGCGGCTCACGTACTCCTTCAAGACGTCGTTCTGGGCCGTGCCCCGAATGGCCGCCGGATCGCGGCCCTGGCGGCGGCAGGCGACGTGGTACATCGCGACGAGCACCGTGGCCGGGGCGTTGATCGTCATCGACGTCGAGACGTGGTCGAGCGGGATGCCGTCGAACATGGCCTCCATGTCGCGGATCGAGTCGATCGCGACGCCCACCCGGCCGACCTCGCCCTCCGCCCGCGGATCGTCGGAGTCGAGCCCCATCTGGGTCGGAAGGTCGAAGGCCGTCGAAAGCCCCGGCTGACCCCGCTCGATCAGGAAGCGGAAGCGGCGGTTGGTCTCGGCGGCCGTCCCGTAGCCCGCGTACTGGCGGATCGACCACGGCCGGCCGGCGTACATATCGCGGTGGATGCCACGGGTGAACGGGAATGACCCGGGGTCGCCGAGGTCGCGCTCGTAGTCCAGGTCGACGTCGCCGGGAACTGCGAACGGCCGCTCATCCATCGCGGCGGCCCTCGCCCTCACGGTCGGCGCCGACGAGCACGACCATCTTCCCGACGTGCTGGTTCTCCTTCATCATCTGGTGCGGCACAGGGCACTCCGACCACGAGAAGACCCGCGACAGCACCGGCTCGATCTTGCCCTCGGCGATGAGCTGGTTCGCCCGCTGGCACTCGTACGCGTTCGCGAAGTGGCTGCCGAGGATCGTCTTCTGGCGCATCCACAGGTAGCGCACGTCGAAGTCGAGCTGGAACCCCGAGGTCGCGCCGCAGATGACGACTGTCCCGAACGTCTTGCACACGAAGACCGAGGTGAAGAACGTCGCCGCCCCGACGTGCTCGAAGACGATATCGGCGTCGGAGCCGCCCGTGACCTCTCTGATCGCCTTGCCGAACCGCTTGATCTCGTCGAAGTTGCGCTCGCCCGTGTCCGGGTCGTGGAGAGCGAATTCGCGCCGGTCGAGGACGGCGGCGGCGCCGAGCCCCATCACCAGCTCGCGCTTGTCGTCCGAGGAGACCACGGCGATCGCGTTTGCGCCGTAGAGCCGGCAGAGCTGCACCGCGAACGTCCCGAGGCCGCCGCCGGCCCCCCACACAAGCACGTTGTCGCCGGCCTTCACGCCGGCCCGGTCAACCAGCATGCGGTAGGCGGTGAAGTACGTGAGTCCGTAGGAGGCGGACTCCTCCCACGTGAGCCGCCCGGGCTTCAGGAGGAGCTGCTGAGACTGGACGAGGCAGTACTCGGCGAAGCTGCCCCAGTTCGTCTCGTACGCCCAGATCTTCTGGCGCGAGCACGCCATCGGGTCGAGCCCGTTGCACTCCGGGCACTCGCCGCAGCTCTGGTTGCAGTGGATGACGACCTCGTCGCCCGGCTTCCAGCGGGTGACGCCCGGGCCGACCCGCTCGACGACCCCCGACGCATCGGAGCCGGCGATATGGAAGTCGTAGCCGGTGTAGCGGAAGATCGAGACGGGCAGGCCCAGCGACGCCCAGACGCCGTTGTAGTTGACCCCCGCGGCCATGACCCGCACCAGCACCTCGCCCGGGCCCGGATCGGGGATCTCGATCTGCTCCAGCTGCATCGCGTCGACCGGGTCACCGAGCCGGTCCGGCCGGATCACCCAGGCCTCCATCGTCCCGTCGCCCATTGATCGAGTCTACCGGCCTATGCCTGGGCCTTGATCCGGCGGAGCTCGCGCCGGCGGCGCCGGGCGCCCGCGACGGCGAGCTGCCCGCAGGCGGCCTCGATGTCGCTGCCGTGGGAGCGCCGGTAGCTCGCGCCAACACCGAGGTCATGCAGGATCTCGGCGAACGCAGCGACCCGCTCCTGCGGCGAGGCGGCGTAGTCGGAAGCGGTCGGGTTGTAGGCGATCAGGTTGACGTGGAACGCCGGACCGGGCCCGAGCAGCCGCCCCAGGCGGCGGGCGTCGGCGTCCGAGTCGTTCACGCCGTCGAGCAGCAGGTACTCCACGAAGATCCGCCGGCCCGTGCGCTCGCGGTAGTCACGGCACGCCGCCATCAGCCGCTCCACCGGGTACCTGCGGGTGACAGGCATGAGCTCCTCGCGCAGCTCGTCGGTCGGGGCGTGCAGCGAGAGCGCAAGGCGCAGCGGCAGCGGCTCCTCCGCGAGCCGCTCGATCCCCGGCACCCAGCCGGCGGTCGAGATGGCGATGTGGCGCGCGCCGAGGTTGAATCCCTGCGGGTCGTGCATCGTCCGGCAGGCGGCGAGGACGTTGTCGTAGTTCAGGAAGGGCTCGCCCATCCCCATCATGACCACGTTTCCGACGGTCGCTCCGCGGTCGCGCAGGATCCGGGCCAGGACCAGCAGCTGCTCGACGATCTCGCCGGAGCGCAGGCTGCGGCCGAGTCCCATCTCCCCGGTCGCGCAGAACGTGCAGGCGAGCGGGCAGCCCGACTGGGACGAGAGGCACGCCGTCCGCCGCCCACGGTGGCGCATGGCGACGGCCTCGACCGGGAAGCCGTCGCGGGTCGAGAGGCGCAGCTTGATGGTGCCGTCCTCCGACTCCCGCACCTCGTCGATCGTGAGCTCCGCGAGCGGCTCGGCTTCGGCAAGGCGGCGGCGCAGCGCCGCCGGCAGCGCGGTCATGCCGTCGTAGTCGGCCACCAGGGTGCGCGTGGCGGCCTCGTAGACCTGGCGCGAGCGGTACGCGGGCTCGCCCCATTCGGCCAGAAGGGCTTCGACGCGTGCGAAATCCACCGTGGTAGTGTGACTTGAAACCGGCGATCTCGAGGGAGGTGGGCACGTGCCCACGAAGATGCGAACCGACAAGATGGCCGAGACGCTCACTCCGCTCGTCACCCGTGTGGCGAACGACGAGGAGCTACGGGCACACGCAAAGACGGCGCTCGACTCGGCGAAGACGATCTATGCCAAGGTCCAGGCGGACGGCCCGCGCAAGGCCGCAACGTCACGCACCGTGACCGACGAGTTCATGAAGGCGGCGAGCGAGCTGAAGGTCGCGGCGGCACGGCTGTCTGACAAACCCGCCAAGAAGAGCCACAAGTTCGGCCGGCTCCTCATCGGCGGCGCAATCGCGGTTGCGGCGGCAATCGGCATCAAGAAGGTGCTGTCCTCGGACGAGGACGAGTTCGACTACGAGCCCTGAGATGGGCGACGGGAGCAGGGAAGCGGCCGAGACCGCAATTGACGTCCTTTTGCAGGAGCGGCGCGAGTTCCCCCCACCGGCGGAATTCGTCTCCCAGGCGGTCGTCTCCGACCCCGGCGTGTACGAGCACGCCGAGTCCGATCTCGACGGGTTCTGGCTCGACCAGACCCGCAGTCTGCTCGACTGGTTCCGCGAGCCCACGAAGGGGCTCGAGTGGGATCCGCCGCACTGCACCTGGTTCGAAGACGGCGTCCTGAACGTCAGCCATAACTGCCTCGACCGGCACGTCGCAGCCGGTCGAGGCGGGAAGGTTGCCTACCAGTTCGTCCCGGAGCCGGTTGACGAGGAGGAACGGTCGATCACCTACGCCGAGCTCCTCGCCGACGTGTGCCGCATGGCCAACGCGCTGCAGGGGCTCGGGATCGGGAAGGGCGATGTCGTCGGGATCTACATGGGCATGGTGCCCGAGCTCCCCGTGGCGATGCTCGCGTGCGCCCGGATCGGTGCCCCGCATGTGGTCGTCTTCGGCGGGTTCTCGGCCGAGTCGCTTGGCGAGCGACTCGAGTCGACGGGCGCCAGGGCGGTCATCACCCAGGACGAGGCGTGGCGGAAGGGCACGGGCGTGCCGCTCAAGGCGACGGCCGACGAGGCGGCGAAGCTGGCGCCGTCGGTCGAGAGCATGATCGTCGTTCGCCGCACCGGTGCGGACACGCCGATGCAGGAGGGGCGCGACCACTGGTGGCACGACCTCGTCCCCGGGCAGGCCGACTCGTTTGAGCCCGAGCACGTCGAGGCCGAGCACATGCTGTACGCGCTCCACACCTCCGGGACGACGGCGAAGCCCAAGGCCGCCGTCCACACGTCGGGCGGCTATCTCACGTACGTGGCCCTGACGCACAAGTGGATCTTCGACATCCATGATGACGACGTGTGGTGGTGCGCGGCCGACATCGGCTGGGTGACCGGCCACAGCTACATCGTCTACGGACCGCTCACCAACGGCGCGACCGGCGTGCTCTACGAGGGCGACCCGATGTTCCCCGGCCCAGAGCGCCACTGGCAGATCATCGAGAAGCACAGGGTGACGCAGTACTACACGGCGCCCACGCTGATCCGGGCGTTCATCAAGTCCGGGCCGGACATTCCCGCCGGTCACGATCTCAGCTCGCTGCGCCTGCTCGGCACGGTCGGCGAGCCGATCAACCCCGAGGCCTGGGTGTGGTACTGGAAGTACATCGGCGGCGAGCGCTGCCCGATCGTCGACACGTGGTGGCAGACCGAGACCGGCGGGATCCTGATCACGCCGCTTCCGGCGATCGTCACCCAGAAGCCCGGCTCGGCGACCCGGCCCTTCCCCGGGATCGCGGCCTCGGTCGTCGACGACCACGGCAACCCGGTGGAGCGCGGCAAGGGCGGCTACCTCGTCATCACCCGCCCCTGGCCGGGCATGTTCCGCACGCTCTACCGCGACGACGATCGGTACGTCTCGAACTACTTCTCGCGCTTCGACGTGCGGACGTACTTCCCCGGCGACGGCTCGCGCCAGGACGAGGACGGCGACTTCTGGCTCCTCGGCCGCGTGGACGACGTGATGAACGTCTCGGGCCACCGGCTCTCGACGATCGAGCTCGAATCGACGCTGGTCGAGCATCCGGCCGTGGCGGAGGCCGCGGCGACCGCGGCGCCGGACTCCTTCACCGGCCAGACCCCACTCTGCTTCGTCCTCCTGCGGGCGGGCTACGAGCCGTCCGACGAGCTCGCCACCGAGCTGCGCGAGTGGATCGGCCAGAAGATCGGCAAGATCGCGCGCCCGAAGGCCGTGATCATCGCCGACGACCTGCCCAAGACCCGCTCGGGCAAGATCATGCGCCGCCTGCTGAAGGACATCGCCGAGGGCCACGAGCTGGGCGACACGACGACGCTCCGCGATCCCGCCGTCGTCGACGACCTGAAGCGCCGCGCGGACGAGATCCTCGCGTCGAGCCGCTGACGCGGATCCTGCTCGTCCGGCACGCGGAGCCGGTCCTTCCGGCCGGCAGGGGTGAGGAGAACGACCGGCCACTCTCGCCGGCCGGTGCGGCGGCCGCCCGGGCGCTCGCCGACACGCTTGCGCATGAGCCGCTCGCCGCGGTCTACTCCAGCCCGTATCCGCGGGCCGTGCAGACGGCCGAGCCGATCGCCCGCATCCACGGCCTCGCTGTCGAGATCGTCGACGATCTGCGCGAGCGCCTTCTGGCGACGGCAGTCGTCGCTGACTGGTACGCCGAGGTGCGGCGGACCTGGGACGACTTCGACCACGTCCTCCCGGGCGGCGAATCGAGCCGGGCGGCGCAGGAGCGGGCGAACCGGGTCCTGGCCGAGCTCGCCGGGCGCCACCCGTCCGCGACGATCGTCGCGGCGAGCCACGGCAACCTGATCGCGCTCGCGCTCAACGCTCGTGACGCCGCCGTCGGCTTCGACCACTGGGATGCGATGGAGATGCCGGCGCTCTACGAGATCGAGGTCGATCCCGGCCGTGCCTGAAACATTGGCGACAGGCGCCGGTGTTTCAGCCTGAGACGTCTTCGGCCTCTGGGTGAAGCGCCCGCCAGGCGAGCTGAACCGCCACGATGACGAGTAGGACCGCGAACACCCGCTCGAGGGTCTGGTTGGCGATCGACGTGGCCACGACCTCGCCGACCTTGGTCATCGGAACCGAGGCGACGCCGACGATGAGCGCGTCGTGCCAGTTGACCGACCCGTACCGGGTCTGGCGCCATGCGCCGACCGCGATCACCGGGACCATCGCGGCGAGCGATGTGGCGACCGCGACATGGGCGGTGTGGCCGAGAAAGATCAGGGTCGGGACGAACACGATCCCGCCACCGACGCCGAAGAGCGCCGAGAGCGTGCCGGCCAGGACGCCCAGCGCGGCGGCAACGAGCTCGTGGCTCACAGCGCGAGCTTCCCGGCCGTGATGAGGAGGAACCCGGCGAACGCCAGCGTGACCGTCCGCGTGGTGACCCGCTGGTGCAGCCACGCGCCGAGCACCGCCCCGCCCACGGCCGGCACGCCGATGAGCGCGGCGTCGCGCCAGGCCACGTTCCCCGCCTGGGCATGCGACGCCGCGGCCGCGATCGCGGTCAGGAGGATCGCCGCGAGTGAGGTCGCCATGGCCCGCTTCGGCGCGTACCCCACCCCCGCGACGAGAAGCGGCACGATCAGGATCCCGCCCCCGACCCCCAGCACGCCGGAGAGGAACCCGGCCGCCAGTCCGATGCCCACGAGGGCCAGGGTCCGCTCCGACACACCGGTAGTGTACGAGCCAGTGGATCGGAGCCTGGCGCGTCTCGTGGCACCTCTCAGAGCCGATCCGCGGCACGGTGCCGTCGTCTGCGACATCGACGGAACCCTGGCGCCGATCGTCGCGACGCCTGACGAGGCGCAGGTGATCCCGGAGGCGCTGCACGCCCTCGACCGCCTCACCGAGACGTACGCGCTCGTGGCGTGCGTGACCGGGCGCCCGGCCGCGCAGGCCCGGCGCATGGTGCCGGTCGACGCGGTCGCCATCTCCGGAAACCACGGCCTCGAGGTGTGGCGGGACGGCGCCGTCCACCTCGCGCCGCAGGCCGCCAAGTACGTCCAGCCGATGGCCGAGGCGCTCCAGCTCGTGCGAAACGATGGTCTCCTGCCCGAGCTCGGCTGCCACGTCGAGGACAAGGGCATCACGTTCACGATCCACTTCCGCGGCTCGCCCCGGGCCGATCACGCCCGCCGCTATCTGGAGACGCAGATCGTGCCGAAGATCGAGCGGGCCGGGCTCGCGTGGGGCTTCGGCCGGATGGTGCTCGAGGTGCGCCCGCCGGTCGCGGTCGACAAGGGCGCGGCGGTGAAACGGCTCCGGGGCCGTCGACACATCACCGAGATCCTGTTCGTCGGAGACGACTCGAGCGACCTGGACGCCTTCCGCGAGGCGACGGTGCGGGTGGCCGTGCGTTCGCCGGAGGCGCCGCGGGCGCTCCTCGCCGCCGCCGACGCCATCGTCGAGGGCCCGGCGGATGTCATCGAGCTGCTCCAGCATCTCGCCGAGCCGGCCTAAGGAGGCCCATTGCGGGCCCGCGCGAGCGCCCGTACGCTCGATGTGTGAACGCGATCGACACCATTGCCGTCGACGTCCATCCGGCCGAGCTGGCCGAGATCGAGCCCGACGTCGTCGACGTCTACGCCGCGCTCCGGGCCCAGTTCTACTGGGCCGACCGGGTGATCGTGAACCCCGCCGCCGCCGAGCCCGAGGTGCTCGTGGGCGAGGTCGTCGGCCCCACGATTCGTTAACCGGATCAACACCGGATCTGCGCTAATTCTTCGCCCTGTGTGAACGCGGCCGGGCGTAGGGTAATCCTGACAGGAGGCACCCTTCACCGGAGGACGCAGATGAGACGTGCAGTTCTGGTGATCGCCGTATGCGCGCTTGGAGCCGCCGCGGCCCCGGCAGCGGCGTCGATCCCGCCGCCCGGCGTTCCCACCGCCAACCACCGAGTGGGACACCCGGCCAACAAGATCGCGCCGGGGTTCACCCTCACCAAGATCGCCCAGGGCTCGGACCCGCTCGAGAACCCGTCGGGCGTGATCACGAAGTTCGGCTTCCTGAACGACGGCTCGACCCAGCCGGTCGAGCCGACGAAGACGGAGCCCGACCAGAACACCTACCTGGTGTTCAAGCACGGCCTCCCGGGGCCGACGCACGGCTACGACTACGGCACGCACTTCCTCTTCCAGCCGCACGAGCTCTTCGAGGGCGATCTCGCGTACGTCACGCGCATCAACCTCGACGTGACCGACCCGGCGCACCGCATCACCCTCCTGACCCCGGTCGGAGGGGACGGACTCACCCACCTGACCTCGATCGACGGCAGCACGTGGGATCCGTTCACGCACACGCTGCTCGCGACGCAGGAGGACGGCAACGTCGCAGCCCCGATCCAGCTCTCGATGAACTGGCCGGCGAAGCGAACCGCGCTTGAGGCGATCGGCCGCGGCGGCTACGAGGGCATCCACCCCGACGATCACGGAAACCTGATCCTGGCGGAGGACGTCGGCGGGACCGAGGTGAGCGTCGACCCGTCGAACCCGGACGCCCCCGAGGTCGCCAAGCAGCCGAACTCCTTCATCTATCGGTTCGTTCCGAAGAACCGCTCCGACCTGACGAAGGGCGGAAAGCTCCAGGCGCTCCAGGTCATGATCCACGGCCACACGGTGCGGTTCCACGCCGCGGATCCGTCCGGGGACGTCTTCTCGCAGGACCGCCTGCGGCTGCACACGCTCGGGACGTCGTGGCCGGCCCGCTGGATCACGATCCACAACACGGCGACCAACGGCACGGCACCGTTCGACGCGAACGCTCGTGCGAAGGCCGCCGGGGCAACGCCCTTCGAGCGACCCGAGAACCTCCAGTTCCGGCCTGGGTCCGGGTTCCACACGTTCGTGTTTTCCGCGACCGGCGACACGAACGCCGACGCGGGATCAGTGCCGGCGCTCGCCGCGCGCGGTTCGTGGGGCAGCCTCTTCAAGGTGCGGATCGGCGCGAGCGGCCAGGGCCGCATCTCGATCCTGGCGCTCGGTGACGCGGCGCACGCGGGATTCGACAACGTGGCGTTCGCCGACCCGAACACGCTGCTCGCCGCAGAGGATCGCGGAGACACGCTCCACGCCCAGCTGAACACGCTCGACTCGCTTTGGGCCTACGACATGACCGACCCCGCTCACCCGGTGCGGTTCATCGCCGAGGGGCGCGACCCGGCGGCCCAGCACGACGCCGCGCTCCTGGATGCCGGCACGCCGGGCTTCCAGAACGAGGGTGACAACGAGGTAACCGGCGTGCACGTCTCGTCCGGATCGCCGTTCGTCGCGGGGATGCAGGGACGCGTGGGCGCGTTCGCGAATGCACGCTGGTTCTTCACCCAGCAGCACGGGAAGAACCAGGTCTGGGAGATCCTGCCGGCGGCAGGCTAGACCCAGGCGCGCGAGCCTATGGCCCGAGCTGCGCCTGCAGCTCGGGCCATTCGCGCGTGTTGACGATGTCGGCGGCGGTGGCCCAGCCACGTCGGGCCGTGGCCACGCCGTACCGCAGGTAGTCGAGCGCGGCGACCGAGTGCGCGTCCGTGTCGATCGCCAGGCGCGCGCCGGCCTCGACGGCGAGGCGAACGTGAGTGTCGCGCAGGTCGAGCCGCTCCGGCTGGGAGCTGACCTCGATGATGGTGCCGGTCTCGACCGCCTTGGCGATGACGGCCTCGATGTCGAGAGGATTGGGCTCGCGGCTGCCGATCCGCCGCCCGGTGGGGTGGCCCAGAACGTCGACGTGCGGGTTGTCAAGCGCAGCGCAGATGCGCTTCGTCTGGTCGGCCGCCGACAGCCGGTGGGACGCGTGGACGCTCGCCACGACGACGTCCAGCTCGGCGAGGAGCTCGTCCGAGTAGTCGAGCGACCCGTCGCGGAGGATGTCGACCTCGGCCCCGGCGAGGAGCACGAAGTCGGGCAGGAGCGTCTCGGCCAGCGCCCGCACGCGCTCGATCTGGTCACGCATCCGGCCGGCGTCGAGGCCCATGCCGAACCCGACTGACGGCGAATGGTCGGTGATGTTCAGGTAGCCGTAGCCGCGTGCCCGGGCAGCCTCGACCATCTGCTCGAGCGTCGCCTTGCCGTCTGACCAGTCGGTGTGGGCATGCAGGTCGCCCCGGATCTGTCCAATCTCCACGAGCTCCGGGAGCCTGCGCTTGCGCGCCGCCTCGATCTCGCCGCGGTTCTCGCGCAGCTCGGGCGGGATCCACGCCATCCCCAGCCGCTCGTAGACCTCCGACTCGTGGGCACACGCCAGCACCTCGCCCGTCTCGACCTCCTCGATTCCGTACTCGCTTACCTTGAGCCCGGCCCGCACAGCGGCCTCCCGTAACGCCACGTTGTGGTGCTTGGACCCGGTGAGGTGCTGGAGCAGGTTGCCGTACACCTTCGGCGGCACCATGCGCAGCTCCACCACCGTCCCGTCGTGGGCGACGGCGGCGATCCGGTTGTCGCCGCGCGAGGCGATGTGCGCGACCCAGTCCTGGGCGACGAACGCCTCGCCGGCGGTGAGCCGGTTCTTGACGGCGGCGACGATGTCGATGTCCTTGCCGGTCTCGCCGAACCGGCGCAGGCTGCCCGCCGGCTCGCAGCGAACCACGGCGTCGCAGCGGCCGAGCTCCGCCACGATCCGCTCGGCGAGCGGGAGGAGGCGGCCGATCGGGGTGCGGCGGGCGGGGCCGCCGTCGCCGTCCTTGAGCCCGGCCAGGATGGCCTCCTCGGTCTTCTGACCCATGCCGCCGAGCGCTCGGATCCGGTGGGCCTCCGCCGCCTCGCGCACCTGGTCGACGGTCTCGAGCCCGAGCTCGGTGAAGATCCGCCGCGCCGTCTTCGGCCCGATGCCGGGGATACGCATCACGGTCGTGGCGCCGGGTGGGTTTCGCTTCACCAGCTTGTCGAGGGCGGCGATCTCGCCGCTTCCCAGGAGCTCGGCGACCTTGGCCGCGACCGTCTCGCCGACGCCCGGAAGCGACGTCAGCCGCCCCTCCGCCGAAAGCCGCGCCACCGACTCCGCCGTCTCACGCAGCGACTTGGCCGCACGGCGGTAGGCGAGCACGCGGTAGACGACCGCCCCCTCGAGCTCGAGCAGGTCCGCCATGAGCTCGAACCGGTCGGCAATCGCGGCGTTGGAAAGCTGCTCCGGAGGCACGCGTGGATGATACGAACGTGTCACGAAACCGTTACCGGTTCGTGCGCATTCGCTGGTACATTTGGGTCGGCATGGGACGCTGGCTGCACTCCGCCGGAGCCAAGGCCGCGGCGGGTGCCGCGGCAGTGGTGGTCGTCGGCGGGGCCGCCTTCACCGCCTACGGCTACTCGACCCGCGCCGATCTTGGTGCGGTGACGCCGGCCGCCGGGAAGAGCGTGCGCTCGGCCACCCCGGCGATCTCGATCGGTGTCTCGCACGCCGGGAACCTGGGCCGCTACACGCTGCTCGTCGACGGCCGCGATGTCACGACGCGAAGCTCGCTCGCCGCAGGCGCCATCATCCTTCAGGGACTGCACCTGCGCGACGGCCGTCACACGGTGTCCCTCCGGGCATCGAGCGACGGCGTCGTCGGCGGCACGCTCCAGCGCACGTGGTCGTTCGCGGTCGACACCCACGCACCGCCGCTCCGGCTGGCGTCGCTCCCATCCGGATGGATGCGTGAGCACACGCTCGACCTGACGGGCCACACCGAGCCCGGCGTGGAGGTGACCGCCGCAGCCGACGTGGCAACCGCACACACGACCGCCGGAAGCGACGGCAGCTTCGCCCTCTCGCTCCCCGTGTCGGACGGCACGATCCCGGTCGCCGTGACGGCGGCGGACGTGGCCGGGAACCGGCGCACCTCCAGCGTGGAGGTCAAGGTCGACGCCACCGCCCCGCAGATTTCGGTCGCGCTTCCCGACGTCGTCCACTCGAGCCGGCCCGTCCTCAAGGTCGGGATCACCGACACGGCGCCGACGCATTCGACCGTGACCCTCGACGGCCTCCGCACGCGGCCCGGCGTCCGGCCCGCGATGCCGCTTTCCCAGGGCCGCCACACGCTTTCAGTGCGAGCCCACGACCTGGCCGGAAACCGCACCGAGAAGCGGGTGCGCTTCGTCGTCGACTCGACCGAGCACCTGGGCGACGCCACGCTGCGCAGGGGCGCGATCGGTCAGGACGTGACCGACCTCCAGAAGCTGCTGAAGCGCCAGGGATACCTCCACGGCCCGCCGTCGGGCGTCTACGCGTCCCGCACTGTGGCGGCGGTCGAGGCGTTCCAGAAGGCGAGCGACCTGCCCGTGGACGGCGCGGTCGGCATCTACACGCTGGGCGCGCTGTCCGGCCGGATCGTGATCGACCAGTCGTCGCATCTCCTCACGCTCGAGCGATTCGGGCATCCCAACGTCTCGTTCCCCGTCGCGGTGGGCCAGCCCGCGTATCCGACGCCGGACGGCCACTTCACGATCATCAGCAAGGTCGAGAATCCGACCTGGGTGCCGCCGCCGGACGCCCCGTGGGCGCAGGGTGCGGTGCCGATCCCGCCCGGGCCGGGGAACCCGCTCGGGACGCGCTGGATGGGGCTCTCGGCACCCGGCGTCGGCATCCACGGCACCGACGACCCGGCGTCGATCGGCTACAGCGTCTCGCACGGCTGCATCCGCATGCAGATCCCGGACGCCGAGCGGCTGTTCGGCATGGTCAGCCTCGGCATGAGCGTCTACATCCAGCCGTGACGCCCGGGGTATAGTCCGCAAATGGCCGAGCGCATGCTCGAGGTCACCGACTCCAACTGGGACACCGAGGTCATCGGGTCCGACCAGCCGGTCGTGGTCGACTTCTGGGCGCCGTGGTGCGGCCCGTGCCGCGTGATGGATCCGATCCTCGACGAGCTCGCCGGCCAGCACGCCGACCGCGTCAAGTTCACGAAGCTGAACGTCGACGACAACTTCCAGACGGCAGCCCGCTACGACATCCTCTCGATCCCGACCGTCATGGTGTTCGAGGGCGGCCAGATGCAGAAGAAGCTCATCGGCGCGCTGCCGCGGCGGCGGATCGAGGACGAGCTCGCCACCTGGATCGGCGCAAGCTCAAGCGCGTAGCAGCGAGAGCACCGCGACCCCGGCGAAGATGACGACGGCGCCCGCGCGCTGTCGCAGGCCGAGGCGTTCGCCGAAGACGACGTAGCTCGTGGCGGCCGCCACGGCGGCGAACTGGGAGGCGAGCACAGCCGGAATGGCAACGCCGTCCTGCGAGCCGCCGATGAAGGCGGCGAAGCCGACCAGCTCGGCAATCGCCGAGAACGTCACCATCCACCACACCCGACCGGGCCGGGGGAGCGACCTGGTGACGATGAGGGGCGCCGCAACCGCCCCGACGCCGATCACCCGCGCCACGAGGATCGTCCACAGCGCGCCAAGCTCGGTGCCGGCCTTCGAGCTCCCGACCAGGCCGACGCCGAAGCTGCACGCAGCGGCCATGGCGTAGAGCGACGGGCGCAGATGGATGTCGGTGGCCGAGCCGCGCAGCGTGACAACGAAGATGCCCAGCGCGATGACGGCCAGGCAGACGGCGACGCCGGCGGTCAGCCGCTCGCCGAGCGCGATCGACAGCACCGCTGCGAGCGCGCCCTCGGTGGAGGCGATCGGCGCAACGACCCCGACCTTGCCGATCCGCAGGGCCCGGTACATCAGCGAGAGCCCGAATGCAGATCCGAAGCCGGCGGTGACCGCCCACGCCCAGCCCGAGCCGGACACCCCGTGAGGGACGTCCGCGAGGGGCGTGAGCGCCAGCGTCATGCCGAAGCCGATCAGCATCACCCACGCAAGTGCGCCCTGCGATCCGATGGCCTTGGTGGAGCGCGACGCGACGACGGTCGAGAGGCCCCACATGACGGCGGCGGTGAGCCCGGCGAGGACGGGGATCATGCGAAGTGATCCCAGCCCTGGAGCGACTGCGGGACGCCCGCTGCGTCGACCAGGAGGACGTCCTTCACCTCGGTGAGCCGGCCAACCACCGTCACGGGGACGGGCGGCTCGACACCGGGCGGGAGCGCCGCCAGAAGCTCATAGTCCTCTCCACCCGTGGCGGCCTGCTCGACCGTGGCGCCGGGGGCCCGCGGAAGCCGCTCGAGCTCGACGACGGCGCCCGTGCCGGAGGCCCGCGCGAGCCGGCCGGCGTCGGTGGCGATCCCGTCGGAGAGGTCGATCATCGCGGTCGCGACCGCCGCGAGCGCGCAGCCCTCCTCGCTCCTCGGCGTGACGCGGCCGGAGTACCCGGCGGCCGCCTGGCCGCCGAGCGAGCCCGTGACCGTCAGGACGTCGCCGGGCCTCCCGCCGGAGCGCCGCACCGGGCGCTCCGCGCGCCCGAGCGCCGTCACCGACACGATCAGCACGGGGGCGCGGGAGAGGTCGCCCCCGGCGACGGGCACGCCGTGCTCGCGCATCCCGGCTGCGATCTCGGCGACGTCGTTGAACCCGACCGGCAGGCCGAACGCCGCAAGGAGCGCGACAGGGCGGGCGCCCATGGCGGCCAGGTCGGACAGGTTGGCCGTCGCCGCCCGATGACCCACGTCCCGGGGCGACATGCGGCCCAGGTCGAAGTGGACGCCATCGACCAGGATGTCCGTCGAGAGCACGGTGCCGTCGTCGAGCACCGCCGCGTCGTCGCCGATGCCGAGCACCACGCCGCCGGACGGCCCGCCGACCGCCCGCGCGATGGCCGACACGAGCGCCTCCTCTGGTAGCATGGCGCGCAATGTACTCGTCGCTGCGCTTCGGCTTCGCCTTTACCGGGGACACCGGAGGCGGCTGAGCGCGCGCGACAAGCGAAGCGACCGAAGCGGCCTCCGGAGCACCGGGGGCCTTTCTCGTTTAACGGAGGGATCGAATGCCGGCGACCGTCGCCCATTTCGGAGAGGAGAACGCATACGCTGCCGAGGCGGCGGGGCAGCTGTACCCCGAGGCGGAGCTCGTGTCGTGCCGGTCGTTCGCCGACGTGATGCGAGCCGTGACCCGCGGTGAGGCGGTCTACGGCGTCCTGCCGATCGAGAACTCGCTGGCGGGGGCCATCCCCGAGACCTACGACCTCCTGGCGCACGCGCCGCTCGCCATCGTCGACGAGGTCGTGATCGCGGTGCCGCACTGCCTGGTCGGCCTCCCCGGCACGAACATCGACGCGCTGGCCCGCATCCACTCCCACCCGGCCGCGCTGGCGCAGTGCCGCCGCTTCCTCTCCTCGCTGCCGGATGCGCTCCCCGACGTCGCTCCGAGCACCGCCGGAGCGGCGCGACGCGTGGCCGACGCGGGCGACCCGCGCCAGGCGGCGATCTCGTCGCGTGCGGCGGCCGAGCAGCACGGGCTCGACGTGCTTTTGAACGACGTCTCCGACCACGCCCAGAACTACACGCGCTTCGTCGCCGTCGCGTCTCACACCCGGCTGGACCGCGAGAACGGCCGGCCGTGGCGGACAGCGGTGCGGTTCGTCACCCACCACCACCCGGGCGCGCTCGTCGATGCGATCGCCCCGCTCGGCCGGCACGGCGTCAACATGACCTCGCTCCAGTCCCGCCCGATCGCCGGCCGGCCGTGGAACTACCAGTTCTACGCCGACCTGGAGGGTCATCCGCTCGAGCCGTCGGTCTCGGCGGCGCTGCGCGAGCTGGAGCAGCACGTGGCCGAGCTCGCCTACCTCGGCTGCTACCCGGCCGGCGAGCGCCCCTAGCCGTTCCACCTGGTATGCTCGCGCTCCCGCGAGCGGTCAAGGGAAGCCGGTGCGAATCCGGCGCGGTCCCGCCGCTGTGAGGGCGTCCGTCCGGCGTCACCGCGAGGTGGCCACTGGCCCGAGAGGGCCGGGAAGGTAAGCCGGTCGGCCCGGGATTCCCCGGGAGACGCGTCCGAGCCAGAAGACCTGCCGCCCGCGATCTGACGTCGATGCCTCTCGAGGAAGGAGGACACGTTGCACAGGCTCCGCCTGACGTTCGCGGCGACCGTCGCCGCCCTTGCCGTCCTGGTGGCCGCCGACCCCGCAGCCGCCGCCAAGGTTCACGTCTCCCTGCGCGTGGAGGGCCCGCGCCACACGGTGTTCGCCGGCCGGCCGGTGCCGTTCACCGGCACCATCAAGGGCCACGCCCTCTCGCAGCCCACGCCCCTCGGGGCGCTCATCACCGCGTCCCGGAACCACGATTTCGGTCTGCGCCTGAAATGGTTCTCGTGCTGCGGGTTCTTCGTCAACTCGGTCGCCGGCACGCCCGGTGACGCGTCGCACTTCTGGGCGTTCAAGGTCGGACACGTGCTGTCGTCGATCGGGGCCGGCTCCGTGACGGCCACTCCCGGCATGCACGCGCTCTTCTACTGGACGACGTTCGATCCGTCGACGGGTGCGACCGAGCCGACGCTCGGACTGAAGACCCCATCGCGGAACGTCGAGCCGGGCGCGAACACAACGTTCACGGTCGTCTCGTACGACGACGCAGGTACGGCCACGCCGGCGGCGCACGCCTGGGTGTCGGTGAACGGCGCCGCAACGCAGGCCGGAAGCCTGGGCAGGGTCACGCTCCGGTTCATGCGGCGAGGCACGTACGCGGTACGCGCCACCCTGCCCGATGCGATCCGCTCGCCGACGGTATGGGTGCACGTCGGCTCCTCGTAGCCTGGGCGATCCTGGGCGTGGTGGGCGGCGGCTGCGGCTCGAAGGCCGCGGCGCCGCCCCCAGGCCCTGCCGCCGTGACGGTGACCGTGACGCGCGAGTTCGGTCGCGACCGCGTGGACGGCGCCCGTGCGGCGCCGGGCCAGTCGGCACTCGATGCGCTGCGCCGCACCGCCCGGGTCTCGACCGGCTACGGCGGCCGTTTCGTGGAGTCCATCGACGGTGTCCACGGCGACCGCTCGGGAGGATGGGACTGGCTCTACTTCATCAACGGCATCGAGGCCGACCGCGGAGCGGCCGACTACCGGCTCCGGCCGGGCGACCGTGAATGGTGGGATTACCGCTACTGGAACGACCTGATCCACGTGCCGGTGGCGATCGGGTCCTGGCCCGAACCGTTCGTGCACGGCTTCGACGGCCACCGCCCGCGCGCCGTCGACGTCGCCGGCCTCCCCTGCTCGGCCGACGTCGCAGGCACCCTGCGCGCGGCCGGCGCACGCCTGACGGAGCGCCCGTCGCCCTTCACCGTCCGCGTCGAGACGTTCGCCCAGGCGGCGGCCGCGTTCAGCCCGGATGTGTGGCGGGGCCGCGGGCTCACGGTCTACCTGGATGGCGGCCGGGTGATGGTTTACCGGACGCCCGGCGGCCCGCGCCCCGAGCCGGACGCGCACGCCGTGATCGCCGCCTACCAGCCCGGTGAGGCCACGGGCCGATCGGCGGAGCTGATCGTTGCCGGCGACATCCCGCGGGCGGCGTGCGCGGCGGCCAGGACGCTTGCGGAGCACCCCGGCGCCGTGGCCGACACCTATGCCGTCGCGCTCGACGGCGGCGGCCATGTGATCGCCGCGGGGGGGCGCCGGTGAAGCCGCTCCCCGCAGCCCTGGCGACCGGCGCGGTCGGTCTCGCGGCCGTCACGCTCTCGAACCCCCTCTTCCCCGCGGCGGCGGCGCTCGCGGGCGCCCTGCTTCTGCTCGCGGCGGCCCCGCCGCGCCGCATCTACGCGGCGTTTGCCGTCACCACGGGCCTCACGGTGTTCGTGCTTGAGCCGTTCGTCGCCGTGCAGGGCTTGACAACGCTCTGGCGCGGCCCCGACATTCCCATCCTCGACACGCAGATCACGACCGAGGAACTGGCCTTCGGCGCGGCGGCCGGCCTGCGCATCGCCGCGGCGGCGCTCGCGGCGGGTGCCTTCGTCCGCCTGGCCGACTCCGACCTCCTGCTGCGGGCGGTCGCGCGAGTGGCGCCGCGGTCGGCGATGATCGGCTCGCTCACGACGCAGATGCTGCCGGCCATCGAGCGCGACGCCGCCGGCGTCCTCGTGGCGGCCCGGACCCGGGCGGCCCGGATCTCGCGGCCCGCGACCGCGGCGCGCCTCATCGGGCCGCTCGTGGGGATGTCGCTGGAACGCGCCCTGGGGGTCGCCGAGGCGATGGAGGCGCGCGGCTATGCCGGGCCGACGCGCTCATCGGCGCCCGTACGCAGGTTCACCCGGCGCGAGCAGCTGCTGACGGCGATCGGAGCGGCGGCCCTGGGACTCGTGATCGCGGTGCTCCTGACCGGCGCGGACAACTTCCGGTACTTCGACCTCCTGGACGACCCCTGGACGGTGCCGGCCGTGGCCGGCGCGGCCGGCCTGGCCGTCCTCGGCGCGTGCTTCGCATGGGTGGCCAGATGCCGGCCCTGACGTTCGAGGGCGTCAGCCACCGCTACGTCCACGGCGGGCGCCCGGCGCTCCGTGACGTCAACCTGAGCGTCGGCGAGGGGGAGCTCGTGCTGCTCGTCGGCGAGTCGGGGAGCGGCAAGTCGACCCTGCTTCGCGCCGCGCTCGGCCTCGTCCCCCGGTTCCACGGCGGCGAGCTGCGAGGGCGCGTGCAGGTCGGCGAGCTCGACACGCGCCGGTACCGGCCCGGCGAGATCGCCCGTCACGCCGGCCTGGTCTTCCAGGATCCCGAGGCCCAGGTCGTGTCGAGCGGCGTGCTCGCCGAGGCGGCGTTCGGACTCGAGAACCTGGGCGTCGCGCCCGCCGAGATCCTGCCACGGGCCCGCGCCGCTCTGCGCATGGCCGGAGCCGGGCACCTGGCCGAGCGCGCCACGCGCACGCTGTCGGGCGGGGAGCGCCAGCGCGTGGCGATCGCGTCGGTGCTGGCGATGGGCCCGCGCGTGTTGCTCCTCGACGAGCCGACGAGCCAGCTCGATCCCGCGGCCGCCGACGAGCTCGTCGCCACGCTGCTTCACCTCCGCGACCGGCACGGCATCGCGATCGTCGTCGCCGAGCACCGCACGGAGCGGCTGTTCGACGCCGCCGACCGGGTCGTGGCGATGCGCGCGGGCAAGGTCGTGGTCGACGCCCCGCCGGAGCAGGCCCGCCGGGCGCTGGCCGGCCAGCCCTGGCTCCTGCCCCGCCCCTCGGCGGATCCGCCGCCCGCCGCCGATTCCGCCGACCCGGCCGGACGGCTCGTCCGCGCGGCGAAGCGGCTGGGGACGACGCAGGCGCTCGACGACGTCACGGCGGCCTTCGAGCGCGGCGCGGTGACCGCGGTGACCGGGCCGAACGGCGCCGGCAAGACGACGCTCGCGCTCGTGCTGTGCGGTCTCCTCGATCTCGACGGCGGCACCGCCGCGCATCGCGGCCGGGCGGGGTACGTGGCCCAGGACCCCGCCGCGTATCTCCTGCATGACACGGCGCTTCAGGAGGTCGAGTACGGCCTC
>DATIDU010000259.1:0-7136 GCA_035456145.1 Gaiellales bacterium
TAGCTCAGCAGGATCGCCCACCCGATGAAGAAGTACACCTTGGTGTCGTTGCCGCCAAGGAGCGCGTTCGGAAGGGACGCCTCGACGAGGCCGCCGTATGACCAGATGACGAAGTACGACGCCGCGAGGAACAGCGCGATGTACTTGAAGAACTCGGGCATCCGGACGGGGCGGCGCATGTCAGGCCGGTTCTTGCGCAGCAGGTAGTAGCCGACGAGAACCGGGATGAACGACGCCGTGTAGCCGACGTTCGAGAGCGTGTAGATCTCGACCGCGCCACCCGTGAAGACGAGCGCGATCGAGCACGCAACGTTGAAGCCCATCGAGAAGCCGGGCACGCCGTGCTTGTTCACCGTCGCGAAGATGCGCGGGAACTGGCCGTCGATGGCCATCTGGTAGACGGCGCGCGCCGAGCCCATGATGGCGTTCAGCACGGAGAGGCAGAGCGCGATCACCAACATCGTTGAGATCACCCAGTCGACCCAGCTCGCCCCGGTGCCCAACACCTGCGAGGCGAACGTCGAGAACATCGTCTTCGGGTCGACGAGCGCCGGGTCTGCCAGCTGCGTCGCGCCGAACACGATCACGAAGCTGACCGGGATCATGGTGTAGATGAAGAGGCCGTAGGCCCCCTCGAGGTTCATCGCGATCTTCGCGTCCTTCTCCGGGTCGCGGCACTCGCCGATGTAGCAGGCCGCCGCCTCCATCGCGATCACGTTCCAGGTGAGCAGGAAGGCGAAGGCGATGTAAATCGTGAGCCAGCCGTGCCCGTAGAGGGGCGAGAAGAACGCGGTGCCGTCGATCTGCTTGAAGCCGCTCAGGTTGCCGAAGTCGCGCGAGTCCGGCTTGAAGAGCGGCAGGATCGCGAGCAGCGTGAGCGGGATCATCGACACGAGGCCGAGAACGGTGGCGAACATGGCCCCCAGCCGGATGCCGAGCCACGCGGGGATGAACACGAGCAAGATGCCGACGACCGCGATCGCGATCGTCGAGTACGCGATGAAGGTGTGGATCGGCGTGATGCCGCTCGTCGTGTTGAGGCTGAACTTGTCGGCGATGTAGAACGACGCCAGGATCATGTTGAGCGGCGCCACCGGGAACCATCCCAGCCAGTACGCCCAGGCGGTGAACCCGTTCACGTGCTTGGCGAATCGCGGCCACTTGTCCTTGTAGGCCACGTAGGCGTAGGACGGGGACCCGCCCGTGCGCTCGGGCATCATCGCCGAGAGCTCCGCCAGGATCAGGCAGAGCAGGTAGCCCGAGATCGTGACGAGCACCATGAGTGGGATCGCCGCTGCCCCCAGCGACGTGACCATGACGGGTGCGATTCCCGTCACGAGAATCGTGCCCGCGAGTCCGATGACGAACGCACCCCACCAGTTCGTCTCCCGGCTCAGACCACCACCTTCGTAGTCGGCTGCACCCGAATCGACCGATGCCATACGACCTCCTCCCACACGACGGCGTGCTGTACGTGGCAAGTGAACCATGCGGGCCGGTCGGAGCGCAACCCGAATCCCGGCTGGATTTCACATTCCGAGCGGCACGAACCGGCTGAGAGCGTGCTGGGCCTCCGAGACGGCCTTGAACGCGCTCTTCAGCTGCTCGCGCGTGAGCGGCGGGAGGTCTCCAGGATCGATCCGGTTGTCCGGCTTGACTCCCGCGTCGGCCTGCGCCGCCTGGTGCTCCAGGCGAATGCGCGTCATGAGCGTGAATGCCTCCAGGAGCGCGGCCACCGTATCGGCGGCGAGCGTCCCGGCGCCCTCGGCGGCGTGCAGGCGGCCGGTCGTGCTCGAGATCGTGACGCCGGCCTGGAGCGCGTGGAAGCGGGCCAGGTTGGCGATCGGCACGACGCCGCGGCGCTTCAGGTCGATCCTGCCGTCGTCGTCGAGGGTCAGCCGGCCGCGGAATCCGGTCGGCGGCGTGAAGTCGGTGGCGGTGCGGGCCAGGCGGCGGATGAAGTCGGGGTATCTCGGCGCCTGGCGCTCGATCTCGACGAGCGGCCGGACGATCTCGAGGCCGCCCACGACCTGGCGAAAGTCGAACGCCACGGCCGCGCGCACGAGACGGCTGCGGTCTGGTCCCTCCAGGCAGTCGTGGAAGACCCGCACCCACTCGGACTCGGTGAGCCGCCACTGGCGGTTTCGCGCCAGCACCTCGGCGTTGTCGGCTCCGAAGCCGCAGCGGGCGAGCCCGGTGTTCACGTCGGCGGCCAGCTCGGCGAAGTAGGCGTCGACCTCGGCTCCGCCCGGGTCGGCGTAGGCGAGCGCGTTGTCCTGGTCGGAGGCGAGCGTCGCCTCGCGGCGGGCGGTCGAGCCGAGAGCGAGCCACGACCATGCGGCGGGTGCGGGCGGCCGCTCGGCCGCGATCAGCTCGATCAGGCGGGTGGTGGCCGTGTCGGACTGGAGCGCGATGACGCGCCCGACGTCGAGCGGCGAGACGCCGGCCCGGATGAGGCTGACGATCATCTGCGGCAGGTGGCCGGCCGCCTCGACGAGCTCGTCCACGCTCGATGCGTGGGCGATCGACCGCCGGAGCGCGAACGGCGTTCGGCTCTCGAGGTACATGAGGTCGGTCGCGGTCACGACGCCGAGCGGCGTGCCGGCCGAATCCACGAGCGGGAGGTGGTGGATCCCCGCATCGAGCATGTCGATCATCGCGTCGACCGCGAGGCTCTCGGGTGCGAACGTCTTCGCCGGCGCGGCCATCAGCTTCTCGACCGGCGTCGTGCCGGGCAGATCCTCGGCGACGAGCTTCCGGCGCAGGTCGGAGTCGGTGACGATCCCGAACCCGTCCTCGAGCTGGACGAGGACGCACGAGACGTCGGCCGCGGCCATGAGCCGGGCGGCCTCGGCGGCGGGCGTGTCGGGCCGGCAGACCGCGACCGGGCGATGCACGAGCGAGCCCAGGTGGGCGGTGCGCTGGTCAGGCTGGGCGTGGGCGACGTAGCCGGTGCGCACCAGCCGTTCGCGCAGGGAGCTGGCGACGAACTGGACGCCGGCGGTGCTCGAGAGCACCCTCTGCGCCGGCTCCGAGGGGATTATGAGGCACTCCGTGTCGCCACGCGCGATGACGTCGAACGCGGGGGCCATGCCCGAGAGGAGGGACGCATGCCCGAACGACTCGCCCGGTGCGAGGGCGTCGATCGTCTGCTCGTCGTGGCGCAGCTCGACCGCCCCGGATCTGACGACGTAGAGCGCCTGCGAGGGTGCGCCGTCCTCGGCCAGGATCGTCGCGCCCGCGGCGTACGTCCGGGACCGCGCGCTCGCGGCGACCTGCGCCAGCTCCGGCTCGGGCAACCCGTTGAACGGCGGGAACCGGCGCAGGAAGTCAGCGGCGGGACCGGCCTGATCGGCCTCGATCATCGTGCCGGAGATCGTACTTCGCGGAACACCCGGGTCAGACCCCGATGGTGCGTCAGTTCTCGTCGTGGTACGCGGGCGGCACGGGCGATCCGGGGAGCTGTCCCTGCTTGCTGGTCGCGGCCCGGCCCAGCCGCCCGAAGCGCCCAACTCGGACCGGGGCGTCCTCGACCGGCGGCTCCTGTGCGGTCCCGAGGAGCAGCCCGAAGAGGCCGGCGGCGATGGCCATGGCCACGGGCAGGCCGAACGCGAGCGAGAAGGGGTCATCCGCATGCCCGGTGAGGCGCTCGCTGCCGAATGCCCACTGGATCGCGATGCCGGCGACGAGCCCGGCGACGGCGCCCGCGAAGAGCCCGGCGAACTGGCTCCTGCGCCGGTGCCGCTCCCGGCGGGGGCTCTCGGCGCGGAGCGCCGGCCCCGACGGTTCGTGGCCAGTCTCCATACCAAGCGCATGCCCCGCCGCGGCCGGCGGGAAACGTGTCTAGGTGCGCTCGAGCCGGGCGTACGCGTCGACCGCTCGCTCGCGCGCCCGCGTCGCCTTCCCAAGCTCGGGCCGCACCCGCTCGAGCCGCGCGTCCGAGAGGGCATGCCGGGAGAGCAGGCTGACGTTGAGCTGCGCCAGCGTCGCGGCCGAGCGGGCCGCCGCCTCGGCGAGGAGGGCGCCGGCCAGGGCGTCGCCCTCGAGGTTGCGGTTCCCCGTCTCGGCCATGTCCGCGGCGAGCGTCGCCACCTCGGCTGCGATGCGCAGCATGTCCATCGGGCAGGCGATCGCCCCGGCGACGGCCGAGTCGAGCTGGGTCGTCCGCTCCGCGCCGGGCTCCATCCGCAGCGCCTCCAGGACGACGGCGTAGGCGCGTCCGTCCGCGTAGGCGAGCGACGACACCTCCTCGCGCAGCTCGTGCGCCCGGTCGCGCACGTGCTCGAGCCCCTTCGCCGAGGCAAACGAGGCCGCCATCTCGACGAGGGCGGCCGCCATCGCGCAGGTGACCGACGCGGCGGCCCCGCCGCCCGGAGCAGGCGTCCGTGCTGCGAGGTCGTCGAGGAAGCCCGCGACGGTGGCGGTCATGTACGGGTCGGGCGTGCCGTTTGTGCGCGGCACGGCGGCGCCGTCAGAAGAGTCCGACGGTTCGTCCATCCTCGTCGATGTCCACGTTGAAGCCGGCCGGCGTCTTGCCGAGCCCCGGCATCTGCATGATGTCACCGCAGAGCGCCGTCAGGAAGCCCGCGCCGGTGTACGGCCGGATGTCGCGCACCGGGATCCGGAACCCGGTCGGCGCGTTGGCGACCGCCGGGTCGGCCGAGAGCGAGAGGTGCGTCTTGGCCATGCAGATCGAGAGCCCCGTGAGGCCGTCGCGGGTGAACTGGTCGATCTTCTGGCGCGCTGCCGGCAGGAAGTCCACTCCGTCAGCCTTGTAGACACGGGCTGCAATCTTCTCGATCTTGACGTCGATCGGGTCGGCGTCCTCGTATACGAAGCTGAACGAGCTCGGCTGCTCGCAGGCGTCGGCGACCGCCTGGGCCATCTCGGCCGCGCCCTCGCCGCCGCGTGAGAAGCCCTCGTTCAGGACGGCCGCGTGGGCGCCGTGCTCCATCGCCAGCTTCTGGACGAGCGCCACCTCCTCGTCGGTGTCGCCCGGGAAGCGGTTCGCCGCGACCACGCACGGCACGCCGAAGCCCTTGGCGTTTTCGACGTGGCGCGCGAGGTTGGCGGAGCCCTCCTCGATGGCGCGGAGGTTGTCGGCCACCGAGTTGCGGGGATCGTCCTCGAGCCCGGCGTGGTGCTTCAGCGCCTTGGCCGTCGCCACGATCACGACCGCGTTCGGCGCGAACCCGCCCGCCCGGCAGACGATGTCCATGAACTTCTCCATGCCGAGGTCCGAGCCGAAGCCGGCCTCGGTGATGAGGTACTCGCCCAGCTTGCGCCCGGCCAGGTCGGCGACGATCGAGCTGTTGCCGTGGGCGATGTTGCCGAACGGGCCGATGTGCATGAAGCACGGCTGGCCCTCGAGGGTCTGGATCAGGTTCGGCTTGAGCGCGTCCTTCAAGAGGACGGTCATCGCACCCGCGCATCCCATCTGCTCGGCCGTCACCGGCGCCCCGTCGACGTCATAGCCGGCGGTGATGGCCCCGATCCGCCGGCGCAGGTCGCTGAGCGAGGTCGCCATGCCCATGATCGCCATGACCTCCGAGGCGGCCACGATGTCGAAGCCGGTCTCGCGCGGGATGCCGTGCGTGGCCCCGCCGAGGCCGGTGATCACGTTTCGCAGGTGGCGGTCGTTCATGTCCAGCGCCCGCCGCCACGTGACGCGGTGCGGATCGACCCGGCAGTCGTTGCCGTAGAAGAGGTGGCGGTCGATGAACGCGGCCAGCATGTTGTTGGCGGCCGAGACGGCGTGGAAGTCGCCGGTGAAGTGCAGGTTCAGGTCCTCCATCGGGACGACCTGGGTGAGCCCGCCGCCCGCGGCACCGCCCTTGATGCCGAAGATGGGCCCGAGCGACGGCTCGCGCAGGCACAGGATCGGCCGCTTGCCGATGTGCCCCAGCCCCTGGGTGAGCGACACCGACGTGGTCGTCTTGCCCTCGCCGGCCTTCGTCGGCGTGATCGCCGAGACGCACACGATCTTGGCGTCGGGCGCGTCGGCCAAGCGGTCGATCGCCCCGAGGCTCACCTTCGCCTTGTACTTCCCGTACAGATCGACCTCGTCGTCTTCGAGGCCCATCTCGCGGGCGATGTCGAGGATCGGCCGGAGGGTGGCTTCCTGGGCGATCTCGAGGCTTGACTTCACAGGGGCTCCTTTGGGGTCAGTGGGAGACGGCGGCGGCGCCGCGCTCGGAGACGAGCTGATTCTCGTAGAAGCGGGCGAGCCGGAAGGGTGCGATCAGGTCGGGCGTGCGCCCGGTGGCGGCCAGCTCCGCCATCGTCTTGCCGACGATCGGCGAGGCCTTGAATCCGTACGTGCCCCAGCCGGCGTCGATCAGGAAGCCGTCGGCCTCGGTCAGGCCCATGATCGGGGCGTAGTCGGGCGAGACGTCGCAGAGGCCGGTCCACTGGCGCAGGATCCTCGCATGGCCGAGCATCGGCAGGAGCTCGACCATGTGCATCGCGAGGTCTTCGATGAAGCGGAGGGTGCCCTTGTTGGAGTAGCCCGAGTAGGGCTCGATCTCCGAGCCCATGACGAACTCGCCGCGGTCGGACTGCGAGATGTAGATGTGCAGCGTGCCCGACACGATGATCTTCGAGAGCAGCGGCTTCACGGGTTCGGTGACGCAGGCCTGGAGGATGTGGGTGGTGATCGGCACCTCGATCCCAGCCAGGCGGCCGACGAGCGACGACCATCCCGATGTGCACGAGATCACCGTGCCGGCCGAGATCCGGCCGCGGTTCGTCTCGATGCCGGTGACGCGGCCGTTCTCGCGGGTGATGCCCTCGACGCACGTGTACGGGTGGATCTCGACGCCGAGCCTGTCCGCCTCCTTGGCGTAGCCCCACACCACGGCGTCGTGGCGGATGATGCCGCCCGGAGGGTGGTAGAGCGCGGCCAGGATGGGGAACGTCGGATGGTCGGAGACGTCGAGCATCGGCTCGAGCTCCTTGATCTCGTCGGGGTAGATCACCCGCGAGTCGACGCCGAGCAGCCGGTTCACCTCGGCCCGCTCCATCATCGTGTTCACCGACCGGTCGGAGTGCGCGAGCGTCAGGTGCCCGTGCTGGGAGAAGAGCATGTTGAAGTTCAGGTCCTGCGAGAGCGTCTTGTAGAGCTGGACGCTGGCTTC
>DATIDU010000260.1:0-9085 GCA_035456145.1 Gaiellales bacterium
CGACGTGTGCCGGCGCGTCCGACACGGCGACCCCGTGAACGACCCGTGGGACCCCGAGTTGCCCATCATCATGCTCTCGGCCAAGGCAGAGCACACGGACCGTGTTCGCGGCCTGAACCGCGGCGCCGACGACTACGTCACGAAGCCGTTCCACTATCCGGAGCTCCTCGCCCGGATCGGCGCCGTCCTGAAGCGCGTGAGCCGTGCCCGAGACGCCCATCAGATGCGCTACGGCGAGCTCTCGGTGAACATGCTCTCGAGAGAGGTGACCGTCGCCGGAATGCGCGTCGAGCTCTCGGCCAAGGAGTTCGCGCTCCTGGCGACGCTCGCGGCCGACCCGGAGCGGGTCTTCACCAAGCGTGAGCTCCTCCAGATGGTGTGGGACTTCCGCAGCCACGGGAAGACACGGACGCTCGACTCGCACGCGAGCCGCCTGCGCCAGAAGCTCGCCCGGCACTCCGACGTCGGCTGGATCGCAAACGTGTGGGGCGTCGGCTACCGGCTGTGCAGGCCGCCGGAATGATCCGGGACGCGATACGGCGCCGCCGAGGCGGCGGCCGTGAGGCCCTCGTCGCCTCGCTTGAGGACCTCGCGGGACGGCTGGCCCACGAGGAGCAGGCCCGCGCGGCGTTCATCGGCAAGGTGTCGCACGAGCTGCGTACGCCGCTCACCGTGATCAAGGGCTACGTCTACACCCTCCAGCGCGCGGAGGCCGATTCCGGGAAGGCCGCCAAGCTGAAGGTGATCGACGGTGAGTGCGAGCGGCTCTCCTACATGATCGAGAGCCTGCTCGAGCTGAGCCGGGGGCGATCGGGTCACGTACGCGCCTGTGACACGCCGTTCTCGCTACGAGCGACCGTCGAGGAGGTCGCCGAGCGCCTGCGGGCGGTCGCCGCCCACCGCGGCGTGGGGGTTCAAGTGGTGTGGTCGTGCGCCGACGTCGCTGTCTCGGGTGACGAGAACCGTGTCCGCCAGGTGTTCGCGAATCTCATCGGAAACGCGATCAAGTACGCGCCCCCGGAGACGGATGTCGTCGTCTCGGCCCGATCGGCGGAGCGTTCGGTGGCGGTCTCGGTCGAGGATCGAGGGCGCGGGATCGCCGAGGCCGACCTGCCGTTCATCTTCGACGAGTTCTTCCAGGCGCCCGAGCGCTCCGAGCCCGGTGCGGGGCTCGGCCTGGCAATCGCCCGCGAGCTCACCGAGGCCCACGGCGGTCGCATCGACGTGGCCAGCCGGGTCGGCGAGGGCACGCGGTTCACGGTGACGCTTCCAGTCGTCGAGGTCGCAGTATGACGGCCTCCCGGCGAGCTCTGCGCGCGGTGGGGCGTCCGGCACCTGCGGAGTCGGCACTCGAGCTCGTCCCCGCGCTCGCCGTCCCGTCCCGCATCGCACGCCACCACAGCATCCCGGCGCAGGCCGGCGGAGGCCCGCTCGAGCTTCGGCTTCCCGGCATCGGCGGTCGCTACCTCGAGGGCGTCGCGGCCCACGTGGCGGCGCACGGCTGGCCGGCCGGGGAGGCCGCCGCCCTCGTCGCCACGCTGGAGGATCGCTGCTCGATGTGGATCGTCTGCTCATCCTCGCGGGCGCTGGTGCGTGCCGGCCTTGCCGACGGGCGTGCGCGCTTCCATCGCGCCGGTGCGGCCCGGTTCGGGGACGGCCGCTGGCGCGCGGTCCGGATGCCGGCGGCGCCAACCGTGGCTGAGCTGATGCGGGCCGGGATGACCCGCGGAGCCGTCTGCGCCGCCGCAGAGTCCGGCCGGCTACCGCCCGAGAGCATCCTGCGAGCTGCTGCGGCGGGGGGCGCCCGGACGGGATCCATGGAGTGCGGTCTCGCGGCGGCACTCGATGTCCGGTGGGCCGTCGAGCTCCTGGTCGCCCCGGCCATTCCTGCGGGCTCGCTCATCGGACTCCGTGAGCAGGTCGCCGCCGCTCCCCGCTGTGGATGGTGCGGGACCCCGCTGATCGGTGCGACGTGCCGGCGGTGTGCGCCGGCGATGCGGTCGTGAGCCGCCACCGCCGCCGGGCGCTCGCGCTGGGGGCGATCGCAGCGCTTCTGGTCGTCGCCGGCCTCTTCGAGCTGGGCCGAGGATCGGCACCGCCGCGACGGGGCCCGGTCGCCACCGAGGTCGTCGCGGTCCGCAACATCCCCGCCGGGGCGAGGATCACGGCGGACGCGCTCGGCGTCGTCCGTGTGCCGGCCCGATATGCGGTTCGCGGAGCGGTGGTCGACCCGCGGGCGGCGATCGGGCTGCGGGCGGCCGTCGCTCTGCCCGGCGGTGGCCTCCTCATGGAGGCTGAGGTCTCCCGCGGCGAACGACTCGCAGAGGCGCGGGATGTCGCCGTCCGTCTTGACGACGCGGCTGGGCTTCCCTCCGGAGACCTCGCCGGCACGCACGCCGACGTGGTGCTCGTACCGACCCGCGGGGAGACTCCCGCGATCGTTCTCGCCGACGTCCTCGTCATCGCGGCGCGGACGTCCGACGGCGCCGCCGTCGCAACGCTCCGGCTCCCGCAGGCGGAGGTCGCCGCCGTCGTTGCCGCCGAGGGCCGCGGGTCACTGCGTCTGGCGGTGCGCGCTTCTCCGGGTGCCGCGTGAACGCGGGGCCCGTGCGCTGCGTCCTTGCCACGGCCGACCCTGCCCTCGCAGCGGCGTGCGAGGCGGCGGCCGAGGCGGCGACGGGCATCGACGTCATCACCGCGGTGCCGCGACGCCGTGTGCTTGCGGGAGCCGTGCCGGCGTGCGATGTCCTGCTCGTGGCCGATGCGCCGGGTGCGCCGGCCGCAGAGTGGGCCGAGGAGGCGGCGCGCGCCTGTCCCGGTGTTGCGATCGTGTTGCTCGCTGAGGACGCCGGCGTCCAGACCTACCGGACGGCGCTTCGGATCGGCGCGTGCGCGGTCGCCTCTTTGCCGGTGAGTCCGACCGGGCTGGGTGCCGCCGTTGCCGATGCGGTGCGCTCGGGCGGCGCCAGGTCGACGACGGGCATGCCGGCCCGCGGCGAGGTGGTCGCCGTGGCGGCCGCCTGCGGAGGGGTCGGCGCGAGCCTCGTGTCCCTGGCCCTGGCCGCCGCGTGGCATGGGCTCCTCGTCGATCTCGCAGGCAGCCGCGCCGGCCTGACGTTTGCGCTGGGGGTGCCGCGGGACCGGTCACTGGCGGAGCTGGCGCAGGCGGGCGAGGCGCTCGCCGCCGGTATCGGGACGGTCGCTGTCGAGCACCCGGCGGGCCTTCGATTCGTCCCGGGGCCGCCGGATCCCGACGTCCTCTTCGCCGTCGCCCCGGGGTGGGGGCTCGAGCTGGTCCGGGAGATCCGGATCCGTGAGGCGGTCGCCGTGCTCGACACCGGACACGCCGCGCCGGGGCCGGCGCGCGAGGCGGTCGTCGCCGCCGATCGGCTGTTCGTGGTCGTGACACCGGTGCGGGCGGCGCTCGAGGCCGCACGATCGCTTGTCCTCGATGCCGCGAGATGGGGCATCGCGGCGGAGCCCGAGCTCGTCGTGAACCGGTGGTCGCGGCGGGCGGATGTGGGCGTGCGTGCGATCGCACGGATCGTGGATGCCCCGGTCGCCGCGGTTCTGCCGGATGCTCCACGGACGGTGTCCGGCTACGACGGCGGCCGCGTCGATGTGGGCCGCCTCGTGCGCAACGGGCCGCTGGCGGAGCTCGCCGATTCCGTCCGCAGGAGGCCGGCGTGACCGGGTTCGACGCGATGGCACGCCGGTACCGCGTCCGGATCCGCGAGGAGTTCGCGTCCGTGCCCGCGGACGCGGGCGAGTTGGCGCTGCGCCGGATCGTCGCCGAGCGCCTGCGCGAGCTGCTCGCGCGAGACCGCGTCGTCCTCCCGGCCGCCGACATCGACCGGCTCGTGGCGGATGTCGTCGACGATGCCGTCGGCCTGGGCCCGTTGGAGCCGCTGATGCGCGATCCGACCGTCACCGAGGTGATCGCCAACGGCCCGGCCTCGGTCTACGTCGAGCGTGGAGGGCGGCTGGCTCCCGAGCCGGTCCGGTTCCGGGACGGGGAGCACCTGCGCCAGATCATCGAGCGCGTCGTGGGCGCCGGCGGCCGGCGGGTCGACGACGCAAGCCCGATGGTCGACGTCCGTCTTTCCGACGGAAGCCGTGTGAACGCGGTGCTCCCGCCGCTCGCGCTCGACGGGCCGCTGCTCACCATCCGGCGGTTCCCGAAAGAGCCGCTCCGGATCCCGGATCTCGTCGGTCTCGGCACGATCATGCCCGAACAGGTCGACCTGCTCGGTGCGGCGGTACGCGGACGCGTCAACATCGTCGTGTCGGGCGGCACGGGTACGGGGAAGACGACGCTTCTGAACGCGCTCGCCGCCTTCATCGACCCGTCCGAACGGATCGTCACAGTCGAGGACGCCGCCGAGCTGCGGTTGCCGCAGCAGAACGTCGCCCGGCTCGAATCGCGCCCTCCGAACGTCGAGGGCAGGGGAGAGGTGACCCTACGTGCACTCGTCCGCAACGCTCTTCGCATGCGTCCCGACCGGATCGTCGTCGGCGAGGTGCGGGGCGGCGAGGCGCTCGACATGCTCCAGGCGATGAACACCGGCCACGACGGGTCGCTCACCACCGTGCACGCCAGCTCGACCGCCGACGCGCTGCGCCGCATCGAGACGATGGCGCTCATGGCCGGCCTGGATCTGCCGCACGCGGCGGTGCGCGAGCAGGTGCGCGCGGCAATCGACGTCGTCGTCCACCTGGCGCGGTCAGCGGACGGCTCACGGGCCGTCCGGTGGATCGAGGGGCACGAACCGGGCGGGGGTCTCTGTCCGCTGGACAGCGACCTTCTCGGGCGGCTCGTCGAGGCGAGATGCTCCGGCTCCTGAAGGGCGAAGGTCTCCGGGCCCGGATGGCGGCGCGACGCGACTCCCGTCAGCGGCGGGCGCAGCTTCCGGTGGTCGCCTCGGTGCTCGCGGCCTACGTGCGGGCCGGCCGGTCGCTCCGGCAGGCGATCGCGGACGCGGCGGCCGACGTTCCGGAACCGAGCGCGCGGTCGCTGCGTGAGGCCGCGGCTGCGATCGCAGTCGGCGCGCCGCCGGGCGAGGCGCTCGCCGCGCTCGGCGGGGATCCCGACGTGGCCCATCTGCGGGCGGTCGTCGAGATGCAGGCGCGTACCGGAGGCGATCTCGTGCTGCTCCTGGACGGGATGGCCGACCTTCTGCGGTCCAGAGAGGAGCAGCGGCGCGCCGCGGCCGTTGCGACCGCACAGGCGCGTGCGACCGGCCGCATGGTCACGGCGATGCCAGTCTTCGGGATCGGCTCCCTCTGGCTCCTCGACAGGCCGGGCTTCCGCCTGGTGCTGAGCAGTCCGGCCGGCTGGGCGGCCATGGCGGTCTCCGTGCTCCTTGCCGTCGCCGGCCACGTGCTCATCCGCCGGATCGCCGCGGTCGACCCGTGACCGCCTGGACGTTCCTGGCGGCCGCGGCGCTGTTCGGGGTCGAGGCGGTCCGGGCGGCCCGGCGCGAGCCGCGCGCGGGCTCGGCGCGGCGTCGCCGGTCCTCGATCGGCGTGCTGGCCGCGGTGGGGAGCCGGTTTGCCAATCGCCTGCCGGCGCGACTCGCTCGGCCGCCCGACCCCGCGCTGGTGCGGCGCGCCGGGGGTCCTGTAGAGGCGGAGGACGTGGTCGCCGCCCGCGTGGGTGGGGCCATCGCGTTCGGCGCGCTGGGCGCCCTCGGGAGCATGGCGGCCGGAGGCACGTTCGGCCTCATCGTTGCCGCGGCCCTGCTCGGGTTTGGCTGGGCCTACCCCGTGCTGTGGCTGCGATCCGTGGCCGCGGTGCGCGCGGCGCGCATCGAGGCGGCCGCTCCGGCGTTGCTGGAGCTGGTGGCGGCGGGCGTGGAGGCCGGGATCCCGCTCGACGCCGCCCTGGCCGGCGCTGCGGGGGCGACGCGCGACGAGCTGGCGGAGGAGCTCGACCGGTCGCGCGCTGCGATCGCGCTCGGCCGGCCGCGCGGGGAAGAGTTCCGCGATCTCGGCGAGCGCACCGGGGCACCGACGCTCGCCGCGCTCGGCTTGGCGCTTCGGCTGAGCGACCGGCTCGGCGTCCCGTTGGCTGAGGCGCTGCGCGATCAGGCCGAGCGGAGCAGGGCCGAGGCGGCGCGGGCGGTGCAGGAGCGGGCGGCGCGAGCGGGACCGCGCGTGCTGCTCGTCGTGGTGTTCGTGCTGGTTCCTGCGGCGCTCCTGCCGATCGGGGCGGCGGTGGCGCTGACGATTGCGGGCTCGTTAGGCTCACCGTGAGCCCGTTCGCCGAACGTGTCGATCTGCAGGCGCCATCCTCGGCGTGTCAGAGCAGCCAGTGGGGGTGACGTTGAACCTGGAACCCCACGACATCGAGGAGCTGCGGCCCTGGTACACCGACTCTCAGTGGGCCATCGGCGTCGGGGATTACAAGGTGTCCAACTACTTGAGGATCCCGAGCGAAGATGGTGCAGAGGTGCATGCAGGGACATGGATGCGCGGTGGCTCGCACGAGCCGGGTGTGGAGTTCGTAGCTGTCAGCGATCCGCTTCCCCTTCTGCCCGTCCTTGCCGCGGTCGCGCTCGCCGCCTGCGTGCTCAACAACGCCAGAGACAGCAGGGAGCGCCGAGAGTTCGTCCATGATTGCCAGGCGCGAGGCGGTCGTCCCGTCGTACACGTCGACAGCACTCTCGGGTTCAAAGCCTCACCGCTCCACGTTGGCTGCAGTTCAACGTGGCGCTTCGAATGTCTGAGAGACGCTGACTAGGTCGATGCGGCTGTCGCGCCCTGGCTAGCCAGCCAGGTTCGCTGTCACTGGCCTACGCGTCGAGTCGGTCAGGCGCGTCCACTCGATGCCGCGGCGCTAGGTGCCCGTAGACGTCGCTTGTCATCCGGATCGACGAGTGGCCCATCTGCTCCTTCAGCCAGTGGAGATTGCACCCGGCGGCGAGCGCGAAAGTCGTACGTGTGCCTCAGGTGGTACGGCGGCCTTCGATCGAGGCCGCGACGTCGAGCGACGGCAACCAGAGGTGTCGCCCCCGGTAGGTGACATCGACGCGCGGCCGCGCTTCGCCGTCGAGAAGACCGGGGCTCGTGGAGCTTCCGCGGCACGGCCTGGAGCGCGTCGACTGAGCGGCGTGCGCGGCGCGACTCCAAGACCCAGCCGAGGTGAGGCGGTGGAACGACGAAGCATTCCGGCCGGCGGCGGTCAAGACCTATCTCCTCGGAAGCGACGACGTCGGGCGACACCTCACCGCCCTAGTGGACTCCTACAATCGCGCACTCGCCGGTGAGGGGTCTGAGATCGAGTTCCAAACTGCTGAGCGCGAGAAGATGATCGACGCGATGAGAAAGCACCTCACGAAGGAGCTCGAGCGCACCTCGTAGTCTGGCGAACTATCGGAACCCACGAAGACGCGGCGCTCCGCGTCTCCTCTGGGCTAGACGAGGGCGTCGCGATTGCCCCGCGTCGCAACCTCCGATCCTGCCGAGTCCATGGCGGTCTAGTCTGGCGGTCGGGCGGGCAGAGGCGCAGACGCCGCAGTAGAGATCCCGGCCACCGACGGGAAAGAGTGTCCCGCACGCCTGGCACGCAGCCGTTGGGAGGTCGACGCTTCGGGGTCGATGGACGTGCCGGTGTCGACCTCATGGTGGGCATGTTCGCCAAACCGAAGCCGCGCGGTTTCGGGTTCAGCGCCACGGCGTTCCGGGTGTTCGCGCCTATGGCAACGCGCCGCCTCGAAGCCGATCGGTTCTTCACCGTGGACTATCGCCCCGAGGTGTACACACGCGCCGGTCTCGACTGGATCGAGAACAACACCATGGTGAGCGTGCTCACGCGCCACTTCGCCGAGCTCGAGCCGAACCTCCGCGGCGTTGACAACGCCTTCGCCCCCTGGCCGCGGCGCTGAGCGGCGAGGCGAGCGCGGTGGCGCTCACGCTGGCGGGGTCGCCTGGGAGTGGGGCGTGACCCTCACGACGACCTTGCCCTTCGGATGGCCGTCCTCGACGTATCGCAGCGCGTCGGGCACCTCCTCGAGCGGATAGACCCGATCGATCACCGGGGTCACGTCCCCCGCCTCGATCATCGCCGCCAGCGCTTCGAGGTCGGCCGTGGTGCTCACGCCCTCGACTCCCACCAGTCGCTGCGAGACGAACGGCCGAACAATCATGCTCTTCATCGCCACGGCGCCCGGGCCGAAGAGGCCGCCGTGCTGCGAGCCACCGACAGCGGCGAGGGTGCCGTCGCGGGTGAGCGTGCGCCGCAGCGACCGTAGCGAGTGCGTGCCGCCGTTGTTCACGACGACGTCATACGTCCGGCCGCCGTTCAAGGACTTCTGAGCCGTGTAGTCGATCACCTCGACGGCGCCGAGCGAGCGGACGAGCTCGGCCGCCCCCGGGCTGCAGACCGCGGTGACGACCCCGCCGAGCGCTCGGGCGATCTGAAGCGCGTAGGTGCCGACGCCGCCGGACGCCCCGATCAGGAGCACGGTTGTCCCGGGACCGACCCGGCCGGCGTCGCGGATCGCCCGAAGGGCCGTGACACCCGACACGGGGACCGCGGCCGCCTGCTCGAACGTGCAGTTGGCCGGCATCCGCGCGACCCGCGCCGCCGGGGCGGTGGCGTGCTCGGCGAGGCCGCCGGTGAACCCGACCTCTCCAAAGACCTGGTCGCCTGCGGAGAAGCGGCTGACGCGCTCGCCCACCGCCTCGACGACCCCCGCGACGTCGCAGCCGGCGATCATCGGATGGCGCGGCCGTCTCAGCCCGAACCGGAGCCGGACGAGGAACGGGTCGGCCCGCATCACGTGCCAGTCCGCCGCGTTCAGGCCGGCGGCGTGGACACGGATCGCCACGTCCTCGGGCCCCGGCGCCGGCGTCTCGACCTCCTCGAACCGGAGGACGTCGGGCGGACCGTACCTGTCGTAGACCCAGGCCTTCATCGTCGTGTTTTGGGGCACGCCAACCTCCGCGGCTTGGCCAACATGGAGTCTCGATGGCGGCCGGACACCGCGCATCGGGGTCGGGGCTGATTCGCGTTCCGTAGTTCGCCGCCGAATGAAGATCGACGCAGGAACGACCGTCCGGTTGAATGTGCGCGTGCACGATG
>DATIDU010000261.1:0-16020 GCA_035456145.1 Gaiellales bacterium
AAGCGGCCGCCCTCGGCGGCGACCGCGACCTGGAGCACCCGGTCGGCCGAGCGCAGGACGACGCCGCGCTCGGGGTCGGCCACGAGCCACGCCGTTCGGGCGACGAGCGTACCCGCCTCGTCCGGGTCGCGCCCCGGGCGCAGATACGCGCCGGCGTCGGCGACGACCTCGGCCGATTCCGACAGCCCGAGCAGCGGCAGGAGCGCCTCGGCGCTCGGCGGCCAGTCGGCCTGCCCGCTCATCCCGTGGCCGCCGCGAGGAGGGTCGTGCCCGCGAGGGTGAGCACGATCCCGGCGACCTGGACGCGGGCCGGGCGCTCGCGGAGGAACAGCACGCTCAGGATGACGCTCAGCGTCGCGAACTGGGCGCCGCAGACCGATGCGACGCTCACCGGGCCGCGGTCGACCGCTGCGACGAACGCGCCGAACGCGACGGCGTCGACGGCTCCCACGGCGGAGAGCCGCCACAGGTCGGGACGCGGGAGGGTCACGGGACCGCGCCTGAGCACAATCGGGATGAGGATCACGAGCGCGCAGAACCGGCCGATCGTCACCGCCGTGAACGGCCCGAGCGGATCGGTCTGGCCGTACATGACGAACATCAGGCCGAAGACCCCACCGGCGAGGATCGCCCAGCCCGCCCCGCTCGCGCGCCGCTCGCCCCGTTCCGCGCACGAGAGCGACGTCCCGACCACGGCGAGGACGATCCCGACGACCACCGTGGTGCCGACAGCCTCCCCGCCCGCGATCGCAACGAGCGCTGCGATGCCGCCCTCGAGCCCCACCAGAGGCGCGACGACCGCGAGGGTGCCGCGCCGGATCGCCACGATGTAGCACCCGAAGCCCGCCAGCTCCAGGAGGCCCGCAGCCGCCGCGGCGGGGGCGTGCGACCACGCGTCGCCGCCGGGCGCTCCCTCGAACGCGAGTGCCAGTGGCAGCGTCACGACCGTGCTCGACGCGAGGACGGCCAGCGTCGTGACCGCGACGTCGATGCGGCGGCTGAGCGTGACCAACCAGAGGTTGACCACCGCCCACGCGACCGCGGCACCGAGCCCGAACACGACCGTCATGTCGCGCCGAACGCCGCCGCCCGTTCCTCGGGCGTGATCCCGACCGCCGCGTACTCTGACGTGCCGGGGCCGAGGAGCTCGCGCGCGCCGGTCAGCATCGCGCCGTAGGCGGTGCGGGCGAGGAGCGAGCCGGTCGAGACCCGCCGCACGCCGAGCCGCTCGAGCTCCGGGACGGGCGGCGCGCCCGGGAGCGCGAGCACGTTGACCGGCGCCTCGACCGCGGCGACGACGGCCGCGATCTGCTCGGTGTCCGTCAGCCCGGGCGCGTAGAGGCAGTCGGCCCCCACCGAGCGGTAGGCGACCAGCCGGGCGATCGTGTCGTCGAGGTCGGTGACGCCGTGCAGGTGGTTCTCGGCCCGCGCCGTGACGACGAGCGGATCGTCACGGTCGTGCGCCGCGTCGACCGCCGCGGCGACCAGCTCGGTGGAGTGGCCCGGGTCGTCGATCCGGCCGGCGAGCGGATCCCAGTCCTCGATCGAGCAGCCGGCCGCCCCGGCGCCGGCCAGGAGCCGGACCGTCTCCGCGACGCCCGCCGGATCGCTCGCAAAGCAGCGCTCGCTGTCGACCGACAGCGGCACGTCGACCGCCGCGGCCAGCTCGGCCACATGGCCCACCAGCTCGGCGCGGGTCACCTCGTGGTCATCCTTGCCGAGAAGCCACGCGTACCCGGCGCTCGTGGTCGCGAGCGCCTGGAAGCCGCACGACTCCAGAAGGCGGGCCGATCCGACGTCCCACGGGTTGGGCATGACGAAGATCCCCTCGCGGGCGTGCAGCTCGTGGAACCTGGCGCGGCGGTCTGCGACGGACATGGAGGCCCTCCCTCGTCGTGTGGTCGGAGCCCGGAGCATGACCGCCCGGCGTCGCCGCCGCGCAGGTCTCAACTGAAGATGCGAGCCCCGGCGAACGCGAGGACGGCCCGGGCGCGTGCGAGCCGGCGCGGAGCCGGCCGCGGGTTCTGCGGCAGCGTGCCGGCGGCCGCCGCAATCCGGGATCGCTCGGCCTCGGCCAGCCGCTCGCGGTGGATCTGATCGGCCAGGTCGAGCCGGATGTCGGGTTGGGTGAACATGCCAGACACGCTAGAAGCGGCCGGCCCGCCGCACCTCGGGAGAAGCTCCCATCTTTTGTGTGGCCGGCTCGCACGTGCGCAGTGTTTGGCGGGTAAACGGTCGGGGAACACCGACGGTGGAGTGAGTATCGGAGTCCCCGGCAGGCGTCGTTTGCGCATCGGGATCGCCCTCGCCGCACTGGCAGTAGCGACCGCGGCGGGATGCGGCGGCGGAGGGTCGTCGGGCGGCACCGTCACGCTCAACTGGTACATCTTCCCCGAGTTCTCCGGCGCGTTCGTGAAGGGCGCGGCGGACTGCTCGAAGGCGTCGAACGGCGCCTACCAGATCAAGATCCAGACGCTTCCGAACGCCGCGGACGGGCAGCGCCAGCAGATGGTGCGTCGGCTCGCGGCCGACGACTCCTCGCTCGACATCCTCGGGCTTGACGTCACCTGGACACCCGAGTTCGCCCAGGCCGGATGGCTGGCTCCGTGGCCGGACAACCAGGCCCAGCAGGTCAAGCAGGGGACGCTCCAGTCGATGCTCGACACGGCGACGTGGAATGGGAAGCTCTACTCCGCGCCGTTCAACACGAACACGCAGCTCCTCTGGTACCGCAAGGACCTCGTCCCCAACCCGCCCAAGACGTGGGACGAGATGATCTCGATGGCCACCAAGCTGGCCGACGAGGGAAAGCCGCACTACATCGAGATCCAGGGCGCCCAGTACGAGGGCTACACCGTCTGGTTCAACACCCTGGTCAACTCGGCGGGCGGTCAGATCGTGAACGACAACGGGTCGAAGGTGACGCTCAACCAGTCGGCCGTCTCCGCGCTCGACACGATTCACCACCTGGCCACCTCGCCGGCTGTCGACCCGTCGATCGGTAACCAGATGGAGGACCAGACCCGGCTTCAGTTCGAGGCCGGGCGCGCCGCGTTCGAGCTCAACTACCCGTACGTCTACCCGTCGGCCAAGGCCGACGTCCCCGACATCTTCAAGAACATGGCCTGGACGACGTATCCGACCGTGAAGCCGGATGAGCCCCCGCACGTCACGATCGGCGGCATCGACCTCGCCGTCGGCGCGTTCTCGAAGCACAAGGAGCAGGCGTTCGCCGCCATCCAGTGCCTGCGCTCGGCCAAGCACGAGGTCACGAACGCCGTGCTGGGCGGGCTGCCGCCGGTCCTGACCTCGGTCTACCAGGATCCCAAGTTCCAGAAGGCCTACCCGATGTGGAAGGCGATCTACGACACGCTCCAGCAGGCGAGCGTGCGGCCCAAAACCCCCGCCTACCAGAGCGTGTCGCTTCAGATCTCCTACACGCTCTCGCCTCCCACCTCGGTCAACGCGGGCATGATCAGCACGCTGCGCAGCCGCATCGACGACGCGATCAACTCGCGGGGTCTGGTGCCGTGAGGCTGGGCCGCGCCATGAAGCTCGGTGCCGTGGCCGACGCCGGCACCGTGGTCGGCACGGGCCGGCCGCGCCGGGCCCAGACCGAGCGCTCCCGGGCGGAGCGGCGGCTGGCCTGGATGCTGTGCGCTCCGGCGGTGGCCGTGATGGCGCTCGTTGCGGTGTACCCGATCGTCTACGCGATCTGGCTCTCGTTCCAGCGCTACGACCTGCGGTTCCCGCAGGACAAGACGTTCGTCGGGATCGACAACTACACGACGATCCTGAGCTCGACGGCCCTGTGGTGGCAGGCGTTCGCAGTCACCGTCCTGATCACCGTGGTGTCGGTCGCGATCGAGCTCGTGCTCGGGATGGCGGTCGCGATCGTGATGCACCGCGCGATCTTCGGCCGCGGAATCATCCGCACGGCGGTGCTCGTGCCGTACGGGATCGTCACAGTCGCCGCCGCCTTCAGCTGGCAGTACGCGTGGACGCCGGGCACGGGCTACCTGGCGGGGCTCCTGTCGTCGACAGCGGCGCCGCTCACCCACCAGTGGCAGGCGATCGCGATCATCATCCTCGCCGAGGTCTGGAAGACGACGCCGTTCATGGCGCTCCTGCTCCTCGCCGGGCTCTCGCTCGTGCCCGAGGAGCTGCTCCGGGCGGCCAAGGTGGACGGCGCCACGGCTTGGCAGCGGTTCTGGCGCGTGATGGTGCCCGTGATGAAGCCGGCCATCCTGGTTGCGCTGCTCTTCCGCACGCTCGACGCGTTTCGGATCTTCGACAACATCTACATCCTGACCCAGGGTTCTCAGAACACCCGCTCGGTCTCGATCTTGAACTACGACCAGCTGTTCACAGCGCTCAACCTGGGGGTGGGCTCGGCCATGTCGATCCTGATCTTTCTCGCCACCGCGCTGATTGCGTTCGGCTACATCAAGGGCTTCGGCGCCGCCGCGCCCGGCCAGGACGTGAGGCCGCGATGAACACCACCGCCCGGCAACGTGTCGGCTGGGGCGCCGCGAACGTGGTCGTCGTGCTCATCGCCGCGATCCCGGTCCTGTGGCTGGTGTCGCTCTCGTTCAAGGACCCGAGCACCATCACGGACGGCAGCTTCTACCCGCACAAGTGGACGACCGCGAACTACCGCGGCATCTTCAACCAGCCGCTCTTCACCCACGCGCTCGTGAACTCGATCGGGATCGCGCTGATCGCGACGTTCCTGGGCGTCGTCCTGGGAGCGATGGCGGCTTACGCGATCGCCAGGCTCGACTTCGCGGGCAAGCGACTGCTCGTCGCCTCCGCGCTTCTGATCGCGATGTTCCCGGCCATCTCGCTCGTGAACCCGATGTTCAACCTGTGGCGCACGCTCGGCATCTTCGACACCTGGCCCGGGCTGATCATCCCGTACATGACGTTCTCGCTCCCGCTCTCGATCTACACGCTCTCGGCGTTCTTCCGCGAGATCCCATGGGAGCTTGAGCGGGCGGCAGCGCTTGACGGCGCGACGCCGCTTCAAGCCTTCCGCCAGGTGATCATCCCGCTCGCGGCGCCGGGCGTCTTCACCACCGCGATCCTCGTCTTCCTCTACTGCTGGAACGACTTCGTGTTCGCCATCTCGCTCACGTCCACCAACAACGCCCGGACGGTTCCGGCGGCGCTCGCGTTCTTTACGGGTGCGTCCCAGTTCGAGCAGCCGACCGGGTCGATCGCCGCCGCGGCGGTCGTCATCACTATTCCCGTCGTCATCGTCGTCCTTCTGTTCCAGCGCCGGATCGTTGCCGGGCTGACCGCGGGCGCCGTCAAGGGTTAAGGAGGAGGGAACCACCCATGGCAGAGATCGTCCTCGACCACGAGACCAAGCGGTTCCCCGACGGAGCGCTGGCGGTCGACGACGTCAACCTGACGATCGCCGACGGCGAGTTCGTGATCCTCGTCGGCCCGTCGGGCTGCGGCAAGTCGACAACGCTCAACATGATCGCCGGCCTCGAGGACATCTCGGACGGCGAGCTTCGGATCGGCGGCGAGGTGGCAAACCAGAAGTCGCCGCGCGACCGCGATATCGGCATGGTGTTTCAGAACTACGCCCTCTATCCGCACATGACGGTGCGCGAGAACATGGCGTTCTCGCTGAAGCTGGCGAAGGCGGACAAGGCGACCTTGGACGAGCGGGTCAACTGGGCCGCCGACATCCTCGACCTCACCGACCATCTCGACCGCAAGCCCGGCCAGCTTTCCGGCGGCCAGCGCCAGCGGGTGGCGATGGGACGCGTGATCGTGCGCACCCCGAACGCGTTCCTGATGGACGAGCCGCTGTCAAACCTCGACGCCAAGCTGCGCGTGCAGATGCGCACCGAGGTCTCCCGGCTCCAGAAGCGGCTGGGGACGACGACCGTGTACGTGACGCACGACCAGGTCGAGGCGATGACCCTCGGCGACCGGGTGGCCGTCATGCGCGGCGGCGTCATCAACCAGGTTGGGCCGCCCGAGGAGCTCTACAACCGGCCGGCCAATCTCTTCGTGGCCGGGTTCATCGGCTCGCCGGCGATGAACTTCCTGCCGGCGACGGTCAAGGGCGACACGCTGAGCTCACCGCTCGGCGAGCTGCGCCTGCCGGACGAGCGCCGGCGCCGCCTCAAGTCCAACGGCGGCGGCGAGCGCCAGGTCATCATCGGGATCCGCCCGGAGCACCTCGAGGACGCTGCCCTCGTCGGCGACAAGCGCGACCAGGGCTCCGTCTTCCGGGCCAACGTCGATCTGCTCGAGTCGCTCGGGTCGGACAAGTACGCCTACTTCACGGTCAAGAGCGAGCGCGCATCCGCGCGGCATCTCGAGGAGCTGGCCGAGGACGCCGGGGGTGTCGAGATGGCGACCGAGGACGGGGTGCAGGTGACTGCGCGGCTCGACGCCGCGAGCGACGCGAAGGAGGACCAGGAGATCGAGTTCTGGCTCGACCTACGGCGCGTGCACGTGTTCGATCCCGAGTCGGGCGAGAACCTCACCGTGGATACGGTCGAGGGCGGCGACGAGGCGGATCGCCAGGCCGAGCCGGCCGCGAAGCATCAGGCCGAGCCGGCCGCCAAGCCGCAGGCCGAGCCGGCCGCGAAGCCGCAGGCCGAGCCCGCGACGGAGCAGCAGGCTGAACCCCAGGGGGCCGACCCCCGTCCTGGTGCCGGCCCCGATGGTTCGGCCGGCGAGGAGCCTTCGAAGCCCTAGCCCCTGAGCCGGGCGACGATCTCGTCGCTCCACTCATGCGCGCGGATGAGCCGGTAGCGGTCGCACGCGACGCGCAGATAGGCCTCGGCCTCGGTGCCGCGTCCGACCAGGTCGGCCTCGTGCAGCATCGCGACGACCGGCCGGTACTCCTCGTCGAACCAGCGCCGCGCCGCCTGGGCCCGGCTCAGATACTGGCCCGCGTCCTGCACGAGCCGGAAGGACCAGGCCTCGACGTTCTCAGAGAGCTCGGCGTAGTTCCACGGGTCGCGGCAGACGATGCGTGCGGCGATCTCGTCCGGCAGCGGGACGCGCTGGCGGAAGAGCCGCTCGTAGCCCTTGACCACGATGTCGCCGCGGTCCGCGATACCGGCGACCGGAACCTGGGTCAAGACCTCGGTCACGTGCGCCTCGATGACCGTGTTCCCGAGCGCCAGCGCAACCGACACCCGGTGGTGGCCGTCGCGGACGAAGTGCAGGTCGCCGATGCGGTAGACGGAGATCGGCGGCATCCCCCGGCCGCTGCGCTGCGCCATGTTGATCCCCTGCCAGCGCTCGCGAAGCCGGTTCGACGTCGGCCGGAAGCGGCGGTCGAAGTCGGAGGCGCGATCGACGCTCCCGACGACGCTACGAAGCTCGATCGTCTTGAGCCCGATCCGTCGCTCACCCGTCCTACCGAGCGCGGCGACGACCTCATCGAACGGCAGGATCAGGTCGATGTCGTCTGGCTGGCCGCGCAGGCGGTGTGCCAGCCGCGAGAGCACCTGTCGGCGGCGCGCACGCTGGAAGTCGCTTTCGGCGTCGACGCTTGAAAGTCCCGTGTCCCAGGGCATGCGCGAAGGGTAGTTACGGACGCCCCCGGGCTACGACACCCTGACCCGGACCGAGTTGCCCGGGATCGACGCCGGGCGAGGTGGCCACGACAACCCCGCCGGGCACGTCGACCGAGCGCACACCCTCGCCCAGGTTGAGCGCCACCGTGGCGTCGCCTCGGCGGTAGACGAGAAGCCCGTCCGGGTCCGCCGTGACCGCCTCCAGCCCGCCTGCCAGCGTCCGGCGCAGCCGGATCAGGGCCCGGTAGAGCTCCAGGACCGAGTCCGGATCGCCGCGCTGGCCGGCGACGTTGCGCGCCGCCGGATCCGCCGCCGGGATCCAGGGCGTGCCGGTGGTGAAGCCGCCGGCCGGATCGCCGCTCCACTGCATCGGGTGGCGGGCCGGGTCGCGGCCGTGGCGATCCTCGGGCGGCTCGCGCCCGGGCCCGTCGACCATCCCGATCTCGTCGCCCTGGTAGACGAACGCGGTGCCGGGAAGCGTGAGCAGGAGCATCGCAGCGGCGCGGACGTTGCGCTCCCCGATCCGCGTTCCGATGCGGCTGAAGTCGTGGTTGGAGAGCATCCAGGACGGCGCGCCGAGCGCGGCCCCGCGCCGGATCACGTCGCCGACGGCGTCGGCGCGCCACGGCGCGAACATGAGCTCGAACACGAACGCCGTGTCGAGATGCTCGAGGTAGGGGCCGAGCTCAGCGGTCGGGCGGTACACCTCGCCGACCAGGAATCCGGCGCCGGCCGCGGAGCGGAGCGCCGCCAGCGGTGCGGCGAGCCCGGGAATCCAGTGGCTCGAGTGGCGCTGTTCGAGGACGGCGACGTCGGCCGGCTGCGGGAACGGGAACGGCCGCGTGCGCGGTGGGTCGTCGATCAGATCGGGATGCTTGGCGATCCGGTCAAGAGCGTCGACGCGGAAGCCGTCGGCGCCGTGGCCGAGCCAGTACCGCACCACCTCCTGCATCGCCTCCACGACCTCCGGCCGGCGCCAGTCCAGGTCGGGCTGCTCGGGGAAGAACGAGTGCAGGTACCAGCGCCCGCTGCGTTCGTCGATGCTCCAGGCCGGGCCGCCGAACGCCGCGCGCCAGTTGTTAGCCGGCCGGTCGGCCCAGACGTAGCGCTCGGGACGCTCCCGGAACCAGGGATGCTCGATCGAGGTGTGGCAGGGCACGAGGTCGAGCAGGAGCGCCATACCGCGCGCGTGCAGCGCGTCCGCGAGCGCGCGGACGTCGGCGAGCGTGCCCAGGCGGGCGTCGACGGCGGTGAAGTCCGAGATGTCGTAGCCGCCGTCGGCGAACGGCGAGGGGTAGAACGGCGAGAGCCAGACGGCGTCGACGCCGAGCTCGGCGAGGTGGTCGATCCGCCGCAGGATGCCGCGCAGGTCGCCGACGCCGTCCCCGTCGGAGTCCTGGAAGGAGCGCGGGTAGATCTGGTACACGACCGCCGCCTCCCACTCCCTGCGTGAAAAAACGGGAGCAGACCCCAATTCTTCATCGCGTCCGCCGCTCCCGGGCACCTCGGCAGCCTACGCGGCGAGGAACGCGAGCAGGGCGGCGGCGAGCTCGCCGGGCGCCTCCTCCGGGATGAAGTGGCCGCCCGGCACCGTCGCCGCCCGCACATCATGCGCCCACGCGCTCCACACGTCCCCGGCGTCGGCGAGCTGCGTCTCGGCAGCGCCGGTCAGCACCAGCACGGGGCATTCGATCCGCCGGCCGGCGTGCCGGTCGGCCTCGTCGTCGGGCCGGTCGAGCCAGAAGCTCGCCCGGTAGTCGGCGCACATCGACGCGGCCGTCGTCTCGTCGACCACGGCGACGTAGGCGGCGACGGCATCGGGCCCGATCGCCTCGGGTCGCTCGCTCCACGAGTCGAACGCGTACCGCAGGACGAGGTCGGCCGAGCCCGAGAGCAGCCGCTCCGGGAACGGCGCCGGCTGGGCGAACAGGAACCACGGCCAGTAGCCGAGCGACGGACCGCGGCCCATCCGGGCGAACTGATCGATGGTCGGAACCACGTTCAGCACCGCCAGCCGCTCGACTCGGTCGGGCCGGTCGAGCGCCATCCGGTAGGCGACACGCGCTCCGCGGTCGTGGCCCACGACCGCGAAGGCCGGGTGCCCAAGCTCTGCCATCAGGCCGAACAGGTCCGCCCCCATCTCGCGCTTCGTGTATCCCTCGCCGTGCGGCCCGCCCGGCGGCGCGTCCGTCTCGCCGTAGCCGCGGATGTCCGCCACGACGACGGTGTGGCGCCCGACGAGCGCCGGAACGAGGCGGCGCCAGCAATAGTGCGTCTGCGGGAAGCCGTGCAGCAGGAGCACCGGCGGCCCGTCCCCCGCGGATGCGGCGAGGTACTCGGCGTCGCCGACGGCGATGCGCTCGTAGTCCATGCCCGGAATCCGGCCGCCGGTCACCGGGCCAGCATGCCAGACTCCAACCATGAAGGGGGGAACGATGCGCAGGATCATCGCGTCGGTGAACACCACGCTCGACGGCTACATGGAGGGGCCGAACGGCGAGGGCGATCTCGGCTGGCTCATGCCCTTCGTCCCGGACGGTATCCCCGACAATGCCCGCCTGCTCGGTGAGGAGACCGATGCGATCCTGCTCGGCCGCGGCACCTACCACGGGTTCTCGGCCTTCTGGCCGACGCAGGAGGGTGAGTTCGCCGACCTGATGAACCTGCCCCCGAAGTACGTCTTCGCGAGTGAGGGTGCGCTCTCGGAGACGCCGTGGGGCACATACGGGAACGCCCACCTCGTCGATCACGACGTCGAGGCGCGCGTGCGCGCGATGAAGGCCGAGGACGGCAGGGACATGGTGATCCTCGCCAGCGGAGGGCTCGTATCGAGCTTCCTCGGCCTCGGCCTCGTCGATGAGCTGCGCATCGCCGTCTGCCCGGTCGTGCTCGGGTCCGGGAAGCGCTACCTGCGCGGCATCGACCGGCTCGTCGAGCTCGAGCTGGCCGATTCGAAGCCGCATCCGAGCGGCTCTGTGCTTCTGACCTACCGAGTGTCGTTGGCGGCCCACCGGGAATGAGACCGGGCCCCGGGAGGAGGTGGAGCCCGGTCTCGTTGTGAGTAGGTCTGACTTGTCGCTAGGCCGCCGCGGGCTCGGGATCCGCCCGCATGACGACGGCGTCGACGACACGGATGATCTCGTCGATGGGCATGCCGGCACGCGCTGCGTGCCTTCGGATCGCCTCCGGGCCGGTGGCCTCGTAGATGCACACCATCCCGACGGAGGCACCGCCCTCGTCGAGCACGTAACTCCGGACCCACTGGACCTCGTCGAACATCTCTTCGTCGACGACCTGCTTCGAGCGGGCACCGGCCCGGCCAAGCTCCGCCGCGGAGCCCCAGCCGCCTCGGCGAAGGATGACGTACTGCTCCACGTGTCCCTCCTTCTTGTTCATCGTCACGGCCCACGCTACGCGGGCCGGCGACGGCGCACATCGGAGGGACTCCCTATCTTCGGAGCGCGGACGACCGAGCGGACACGACGGGCTGGTAGAACCCCGTCTCCTCAGGCATCTGCCACCTGATGTCCTCGAAGCCGGCGCCGCGCAATGCGTCCGACAGGGCGGCGCGCGACACGGCGCGGTACGTCGTCCGTCGCTGCGTCACGGTCCAACGGTGCGCGTTGCCGTCCATGATGAAGTGGCGCACGACGTACCGGTCGTCGGTCTCCCACTCCCAGACCTGGACGACGATGCGCTCGCCCGCGTCGGTGACGAAACGGCGTGGCAGATCCCCCGGCGGCCGCTCGCGCAGCACGGTGTCGTAGTCCCTGATGGAGGCCAAGAGCGCCCCGCCTGGACGCACCGCACGCCGCAGCGCTCTGCACGCAGCGCGCAGATCGGCGTCGTCGAGCAGGTGCGGCAGTGCGTTGTCGAACGACAGCACCGCGTCGAAACACCCCGCTCCGTCAATGTCGAGCACGCGGAGATCCGCGACTCCGGTTGTGATGTCGAGCCCACGAGCTGCGGCCTCATGCGCACAGCGCTTCACCGCTGCCGAGCTGATGTCGGTCGCCGTCACCGCGAACCCGGCACGAGCCAGGCCTATGGACTGGGTACCTATGCCGCACGAGGCATCGAGGACCGCGCCTGACGTCAATCCGTGGTTCTTGCGCAACAGATCGGTGATGACGCGCGCCTGCCTTGCGATCGCCGCGTCCCAGTCGGCGAAGATGAGGTGGTAGTCGTCGGCAAGCCCGTCGTAGAAGTCCGCCGGGGTCTCGTCAGCTGCCATGAACCAACCATAGGCCGGCGCGCCGCCCGCACCCCTATCTTCGGACGATGCCCAGCCGCCCGGCCTGCGCCGCCGCCTCGGTGCGGGAGCCGACGTCGAGCTTGCGCAGGATCGCCGAGATGTGGTGGTCGACCGTCTTGCTCGACAGCACGAGCCGCTCGGCGATCTGGGCGTTCCGCAGGCCGTCGGCGAGCAGGGCCAGGACCTCGAGCTGGCGGCCCGTCAGCCCGGCCGGGTTCGAGCGCGTCGCCTGTCGCGGCCCCTGCGGCAGGTCACGCGCCCCACGCTCGCGCAGCATCCGGGCCGCCCGGCCCTCCGCCGGCCGGGCGCCGAGTCGCTGGAGCTCCTCGTGCGCGAGCCGAAGCTCGTCCTCGCAGTCGCTCGCAAGGCGTGACAACGCGGCCTCGTACGAGCATCCGAGCTGCATCCACGCCCGGGCGGCGTCCTCCGGCCGGCCCTCGAGCTCGAGCCGGTGGGGCTCGGCCGTGGCGGCCGGCGGCTCCTCGGCGATCCCCGCGCGACGGCGCCAGACGGCGAGCTCGCCGGCCACCCAGGCGTTCGTGTTCCGGGTGGCCAGGTGAAGGGCGGCGTCGGTTTCAGGCCCGACCAGCTCCGGCCGCCCCGCCAGCCAGTGAGCCTCGGCGCGAGCGGCCGCGACCGGCCCGAGCCGCTGGAGCTCGCCGGTCGGCCTCGCCAGCCGCCGGGCCTCGTCGAGCGGCTCCCACACGCCGGCCTCACCGGTGCGCGCCCGCAGCCGGCCGAGCACGACCAGGGGGCTGATCATGCTGGCGGTCGGGACGCCGGGCCGCTCGAGCACCGCAGCGGCGCCGGCCTCCGCGTCGCTCCAGCGTCCCAGCTCGAGGTCGGCGCGCGCCTTCCAGCCGGTCATGTAGACGAGCCACGAGTCGAGGTCGCGGTCGTGGCAGTACCGGAGCCCCTTGGCGAGGTTGGGGAGCCCGAGCGCGTAGTTCCGGGTCTCGATCGCCGCCACCGAGAGATTCGTGTACGCGCGGGCGACGTGCTCCTCGAGGCCCGCCTCAGTGGCGATCCGAAGGCTGCGCCCGAGCTTGTCGACGCCACCGTCGGCCCCGCCCGAGAGCTCGGCTGAGCCGACGTTGTTGAGCGCATGCACGAGGACGTCGGTGCATCCAAGCCGCTCCGCCAGCTCGATCGCCCGGGCTCCCCAGCGGCGCGTGCCGGGAACGTCTCCGGCGAGCATCCGAAGCTGAGCCATGTTGCTGTAGGCCATCGCCAGCTCGGGGCCCGGCGTGAGGGGCTCAAGCAGACCGATCGCAGCCCGCGCCTCGGCCTCGGCCTCGGCGTTCTCGCCCGCAAACCACGCGAGCCGGGAGAGCCACCGGCGCGTATCGCCCTCGCGCAGGCGGTCGCGCCGGGCGCGGTGCTCCGCGAGCGCGAACCGGCGGGCATCGACCGCCTCGTCGATGGCATGCGTCAGGTAGCACTCGTACGACCGGCGCTCGAGGAGCCGCGCCCGCTCGGCGCCGGGCAGGCCGTCGGCGAAGCGCAGCGCGCGCGCGAACTGCGCGGCGGATTCACGGTGGGCGCCGAAGTCGGCGGCCCGCTCCGCCGCGGCCGGTGCGAACTCGAGCACGGCGCCGATGTCGCCCGCAGCCTCGGCGTGGTGCGCCACCCGGGCCAGGTCGGCGCGGCGGGGCGGCCCAGCGAGGGCGCGGAGCGCGGCGCGGTGAAGCTCGTGGCCGCGGTCGGGCGGGATCGTCTCCTCGATCGCCACGCGCTCGATCTCGTGCCGGAAGGCGATCCCGTTTCGATGGACGCGCAGCATGCCGGATGTGAGCCCCTCCTCCACGAAGGCGAGCTCATCGGCGGCGATCTCCTCGAGCAGCGAGAGCTCGGCCTGCGGAGGCGCGATCGCCACCGCGTCGAGGAGCGCACGCGCCCCGGCGGGAAGGCGCGCGGCCCGGGCGAGCACGGCGTCCCGGACGCTCTCGGGCAGCGTCGCGCCCCCGGCTGCGAGGGCCTCGGTCACGTAGAACGGGTTGCCGCCGGTGACCCGGTGGAGCTCCTCGGAGTCGACGTCGTAGAGACATGCGAGCGCGGCGACCGCCGCCTCGGACAGCGGCTCGAGCTGGAGGCGCGTGACCGACGTCAGCGGCAGCTCCCCGAGGACGCGCCGCAACGGGTCGGTGCGCCCGACCTCGTCGTCGCGATAGGTGAGGACGACGAGCGCCGGCGCCGCCTCGATCCGGCGGGCGAGAAGGCGCACGAGGTCGAGCGTGGCCCCGTCAGCGCGGTTCAGATCCTCGATTACGAGGACGGTCGGCGGACGGCGCCGCAGCTCGGGCAGAAGCGCCGCGAGAACGGCGACGGGCCCTGCACCGCGCTCGACCAGCCATGCCAGCTCACCGCCGGTCTCGGCGGCGATGTCGGCGAGCGGCCCGAGCGGACGCGCGGTCTGAAGCGCCTCGCAGGCTCCCGTCAGCACACGGGCCGACGCCAGGCTCAGGCAGAACGCCTGCACGAGCGCCGTCTTCCCGATCCCCGCCTCGCCGCCGACCAGCACGAGCCGGCCGCGGCGCGACCGCTTGACCGCGTGGAGCGCGTCGGCGAGTGCGTCCAGCTCGGGCGAGCGCTCCAGCAGCTGTTCGGCGCTTTCGATGGGGCGGGTGGGCGAGATCAGCGTGCTTCCAGTCAGGTTGGGTTCCCTCCTCTACGGCTGCATCGGCGGATCGGATTCGCTCCCGATCTGTACGGCGAACCACCTACGGCAAGGAGTGGATCCCCCGATGCGCGACCCGCGCGGCGCTGTGACGATGGGGCCATGCCGGTTCTGGGAGCTCAAGAACCCCAGATCGTTCACGTCGGCGGGCCGCGCCCGAGCCGGGGGCAGGTCGGCCGCGAGCTCGTCGACGTGGCCGTTGCCGTCCCGCTCTTCCTCGGGGCTCCGCTTCTGCGCCGGTGGCACCAGCGCTGGGGTGCGACCGACGCCGAGGTCGCCGGGGCGATGCTGGGCGACGAGGTCGTGCCGGGATGCCAGTACCGATGCACGCGGGCGATCACGATCGACGCGCCGCCCGACGCGGTCTGGCCCTGGCTCGTCCAGGTCGGGTTCGGCAAGGCCGGCTTCTACTCGAACGACCTGCTCGACAACGTCGGGCACCCGAGCGCGGATCGCGTCCTCGCGGAGTTCCAGCATCCCGGTCTGGGCGACTGGGTGCCGATGTTCAACAAGGTGAACGACACCACCGCCTTCCGGATGGCGGTGATCGAGCCTCCCCACCACCTGCTCTGGGCGAAGCCCGACAGCACATGGGAGTGGCAGCTCACGGAGGTCGACGGCGGTACGCGCCTCGTGACGCGGCTTCGCATCCTCTATGAGTGGCGCACGAAGCCGTTCGGCGCGCTCGCTTCGCTCATCCTGAATGAGCACGGCGACTTCGCCATGATGCGGAAGATGCTGCTCACGCTGAAGCAGCGCGCCGAGAGTTCGCTCAATAGCTGAAGACGGTCGCCCCGCCGGCGCCCATCCACTCCCAGAGCGGCGTCGCACCCACGATCCGGGCGCCGTCGACCAGGTCGTCCTCGGAGAGCCTCCGGGCCGTGAAGCAGATGGGGCAGGCCATGAGCTCGCCGCCGCCCGACTGGAACTGCTCGAACAGGCGCTCCAGCGGCGGGCAGCCGTCGCAGGCCGTCCCGAGCGCAAACCCCTTCAGCGCGAACCGCACGGCCTCCTTGGTCGTCCAGATCCCAACCCGCTTCCCGGCTGCGAGCGCCGCGTTGGCGACGAGGAACGCCACCGTGACGCGCTCGGCGTCCTCCAGACCGGTGGCCAGGTTCACGAGCACGGTCTCCTGCTCAGCCATCGCAACCCCTCCTTGGTTTCGGACTCACGCGAGTCTGCAATGCGAGACGTTCGGGGTTACGCCGTTCTTCCCGGGCCGGATTGGTCCGGCTAGCCCAGCGCCGCGTCGATCGCGTCGGTGAGCGTCTGCTCGTCGGTCGGCGACTGGAGCGAGACCTTCTTGAGCGTGGAGCCGGTCTGCCCGACGAGGATCGTCGGAGTCGCGGTCACGCCGTCGGCCGTGGCCTGCGTGACGTACCGCTTCGCGGCGGCGTCCACCGCCGACGAGCTCCGGTCGGACTGGAGCTTCTCGACGTCGAGCCCGGGAATGCTGCCCGCGGCCGCCGCGACCATGTCCTCGCTCAGCCAGCCGGTGTTCTCGCCCGACTGGTTGGCGTAGAGGAGCTGGG
>DATIDU010000262.1:0-10080 GCA_035456145.1 Gaiellales bacterium
GGTATCAACTGGCTCACGCAGGCCAACCCGCTGCACGCGAGCGGCGGCTACCTGTGGGGCTACCCGATCGCAGCGTTCGTCGTCGGCTGGCTCTGCGATCGCTACGGGCGCAGCTTCTACGTCACCGTCCCGGCCATGCTCGCCGGCAGCGTCTGTCTCTACGCGACCGGACTCGTGTGGCTGCACCAGGCCATCCCCACGCCGTGGACGGGCGCGGGCGCAACCACCCTCCACTATGGCCTATGGCCGTTCGTGGTCGGCGACATCGCCAAGATCTTCGCCGCTGCTGCGATCATCGACCCGGCGGCGCCGTGGGGCCGGCTGCTCGCGCGCCTTCGGCTCGAGTAACGACGAACGGCGGGGGACAGTCCCTGAACGCGTGCCGTCACAGCCCCGCGCCACGGTCGTGACACACGCCCCCGCCCGGCCGTCCCACACCCGTCACGCAGCCGTCGCGGGAGCGTGACCCGGAAGGTTCAGGGACTGTCCCCGGAACGCGACCGCCCCCGGATCGGCGCGTGCCGAGCCGGGGGCGGCGGTGCGAAATCCAGCCCTAGAGCGTCGCGATGACGTTGTTCAGCAGGTTCTGGATGGCCGTGCTGAGCAGGCCAAGGGTGACGACCACGGCGATCGTGATCACGCCGAGCACCACGGCGTACTCCGCCATGGTCTGACCGGCCTCATCGCGCAGGTGAGTGAGAAACTCGAGCATGTCTGCCTCCCGGAAAAACACCAAGTACAAGAGGACAGATCGGCAGAAATGCCGTGCTCGTAAAGGGTGATTTTCGCTCTAGAAGCCGAGGACGAACTTGGCGTCGTCGGACATCCGCTCGGGCGACCACGGCGGGTCGAACGTCAGCTCGGTCGTGACCTCGCCGACACCGGCCATGCTGCCGACCACGTCGCGGATGTCCTGCTCGATCTGGGCGCCCGCCGGGCATCCCATCGAGGTGAGCGAGTAGGTGACCGACACGGTGTCGCCCGCGATTGCCACGTCGTAGACAAGCCCGAGATCCACGACGTCCATCCCCAGCTCGGGATCCTCGACCACGCGCAGCGCGTCCCAGACGGCTTCGGGAGTGACTTCGGCAGAACTCATGTCTGAACCGTAGCCGCCCGCGCGTCCCAGAGCGCCGCGAAGGCCGCGGAATGGGCCTCGCGCGGCGTCTCGGCCCTCAGGAGGCGCTTCGTCGCCATGACGGCCGTCCGGTCGGCGCGCTCGATCCGCGTGAGGAGCGCCTCGACGCGACCGAGCAGCCGGTGCGGAGCCGCGAGATCGTCGACGAGCCCGAGCCCGCGCGCCTCCTGCATCGAGACGAGCGCGCAGGTGGCGAAGAGCCGCAGCGCCACCGGGGCGGGGACGAGCCGGCGCAGACGCTCGGCGGCGCCCCACGGCGGCGAGTAGCCCAGCTCGTTGTGGATGAAGCGAAGGCGGGCGCCCTCCGCGCCGAAGCGCCAGTCGCACGCCAGCGCCAGATCGATGCCGCCGCCGACCGCGTGGCCGTTCAGCACGGCCACGGTCGGGACGTCCACCGCCTCGATCCGGTCGAGCGCCGCCGACCCGCGCCCGGTCACCTCGGCGCCGGGGAGGCCCTCGACCGCCGAGAGGTCGGCGCCGGCCGAGAAGATCCGCCCGCCGGCACCGGTGATCGCCACGAGGCGCACCTCGTCGTCGGCGGCGAGCTCCTCGACCGCGGCGGCAAGCTCCTCAAGCGTCTCGAGCGCGAGCGTGTTCTCGGGCGTCCCGCCCCGCAGCGTCAGGAGCCCCAGGCCGCGCCGCACCGACCGTTCCACGGTGGTCGGCCCGCCCGCCGGCCCGGCGCCGACGACCTCCAGAAGCTCGGTCTTCGACATGCGCCGGTACCCCTCGATGCCGCGCGCCCGGGCCAGGTCGTGGAGCTCGTAGAGGAGCGGTTCGATCACAGCCTGATCGCGTCGTGGCGGTCGCGGGCGAAGAGGTGGATCGAGTCAATGAACCGCACCCGGTTGCACCGCGTGCACAGGACGAGCGAGTGCGTCCGCGCGCCCTCGGCGAAGTAGTGGACGCCGCGCAGAAGGTCGCTGCCGGTGATCCCGCTCGCCACGACGCTGTGATGGCCGTCGACGAGGTCGTCGATCCCGAAGATCCGCTCGATGTCCGAGATGCCGTGCTCGGCTGCGTCGGCGATCTCGCGCCGGGAGAGCGGCCACAGCTGGCCCTGGACCTCGCCGCCGAGACAGCGCAGCGCCGCCGCGGCGATCACCCCCTCCATCGCGCCGCCGATCCCGACCGCGAGATGGTCGTTCGTGCCGCGGATGGCCGCGCTGATCGACGCCATGACGTCGCCGTCGTCGATGAGCTTGATCCGCGCGCCCGCCTCGCGGATCTCCGTGACGAGGTCGTCGTGGCGCGGCCGCTCGAGCACGATCGCGGTGATGTCGCCGACCCGGCGGCCGAAGGCGTCCGCGATCGCCTCGAGGTTCTCGCCGACCGGGAGGCGCAGATCGATCCGGCCCTTGGCGACCGGCCCGACGGCCATCTTCTTCATGTACATCCGCGGCAGCGGCGTGAGCCCGCCCGGGTCGGATGCCGCCAGGATCGAGAGCGCCCCGGCGCGCCCGCCGGCCACGGCGGCGCCGTTTCCGACCGGGTCGCATGCCAGGTCGAGCCTCAGACCGCCGCCGCCGACCTCGCGCCCCTCGGCGAGTGGATGGTCCTGATCCTCGCGGCCGATCACGAGCCGGCCCGATACGGGGACCTGGTCGAGGGCCGCGATCATCGCCTCGGACGCCGCCCGGTCGGCGGCGGCGGCGTCCCCTCGGCCGAGGAGCCGGCCCGCGGCCAGGACGCCCCGCTCGGTCACCGCCGCCAGCTCGGTGCAGCGGCAGGGCTCGGAGGTCGTCGAACCGTCCTGGCCCGCGCTCACGACGTCCGGGTGCACATGCACCGGCTCAGGGTACCGCCGCCGGACGGGCGGTGGCGCGCTCCAGAATCAGGTCCATCGCCGCGATCAGCGCCTGGTCCGGATCGCCGGCCTCGATGACGGGCCAGCCTTCCTTCTCCGCCCTGGCGATCAGGTAGTCCTGGATGCGGCGGATCTCGCCGAAGCTCCGCAGGTAGCGGTCCATCGACCGGACGCCGCCGCTCGCCATGTCGCGGAAGAAGAAGTGGCCCTGGTGGGTCTCCTCGTCGGTGATCGACAGCATGGCCTGGACAACCACGGCTCCCGCGTGCTGGTGCGCCGAGACCAGGCCGGGGACGAGGTGGACGCCCTCGACGACCGTCGAGAGGCCCTCGAGCACCGCCCGCTCGACGATCGCATTCGCGCCGACTGCCACCTGGCCGGCCTGCTGGAGGAAGCCGTAGAGCGCCCGATCCTCGGAATCGGGATCGGGCATCGGCACCTTGAGGCCCTGGGCGGCCTCGAACGACGAGAAGTGCAGCTCCGGCATGAGCTCGGCGGCGAAGAACGCCCGCATGACCTGGCGTACAGCATCGGTCGAGGTGATCCGGCTGATGCCGAGCCGGTAGGCGATCTCGCTCGCGAGCGTGCTCTTGCCGGTCCCGGTCGCGCCGCCGAGGAGGATGATGAGCGGCCGGTCGAGCCGCAAGACCTCGTGCCAGCCGTGGTAGCGCGACACGATCTGCGGGCCCTCCTCCTCGGCGAGCACCTCCTCGACCACGCCGTGGAGCTGCTCGATCGGGATCTCGTCCTCGCCGATCCGCGAGACCTCCCACTGGATGCGGAGGGCCAGCTGGTAGGCGCGCTCCGGGTCGACGCCGGCCAGGACGAGGGCCTGCGCCATCCGGCCCTTCGAGAACGGCATCGGCGCGCCCCGGCTCCTGATCCGCGGCTCGCGCGCCGGTGGCGCCGGCGCGAGCGCCGCGGGCTCGGCACGGCGAAGGATGCGGCGCCAGTCAGGCACGAGCCCCCACCACCTCGTCGGCCAGCCCGCGCAGCGCGGCGTCCAGGTCGGGTGCGCCTTCGGTCGCCTGCGGCCGGTTGTCGCAGAAGACCAGCCTCGCCCCACGCGCCTCGGCGGCCTCGGCCACGACGTCGATCGCCGCCGCCTTGATCTCGGTCAGATACGTGTCGGCCGAGGCGACGTCGGGCCGGTCGAGATCAGCCCGCAGCGTGACCCGGTCGGAGAGCGCACCCGAGACGGCGACGACCTCGGCGCCATGCTCGTCCTCGAGCGCCGCCCGGAGCGCCGGGTGCACGGCGGCCGGCGCGGTCGTGAAGAGCGCCACCCGCTCGCCCGCGACGGCCTCCGCCGGCTGCGGCCGAAAAACGGTGGTCACGACGGGCAGGCCGGGCCGCACCGAGGCCACGGCAGCGCGGATCTTCTCCACGTCCTGCGAGGACGCGAGCGGCGGCTCGCACATGGTCACGACAAGCATGTCGGATACCAGTATCCGGTACGGCCCCATCCCTGTCACGAGGTCCTCCGAAGGGCGAACCGCTGACGTTATCAGCACGGTGCGGTCACCCGCCACCGGGGGAAGAGCCGCGCCCGACCCCTCCAGCAGGACGAGGTCGGGATCGAGGGCCCGCGCGGCCGCTACGGCCTCGATCATGTTCGACAGAAACGGCGTCCCGGCGAGGCCGGATCCACATCTGCGTGCGCCGACCGTCACGACGCCGGCGAGCGCCGCATCCTCGAGATAGTCGGAGGCTGCGTGCGAGCCGGCCCGCGAGCGGGCGAGGAGCTCGGCCACTCCGACGCGCGCCGACGCACCGTCCACCACCTCCGGCTCGGCGGGCCCGCCCCGGCCCATGGCGACGACGACAACGCGCCGGTCGGCCGAGAGCAGCCGGGCGGCATACCCGCTGACGGCGGTCTTCCCGATCCGCTTCCCGGTCCCCACGACGGCGAGCGCCGGAACGCCGGCGTCGTGCCGCGGCGGCGGCCGGAACTCGAAGTCGGCGCCCGAGTAGTGAAGGCCCGCCGCAAGCGCGTGCGCCGCGAGCCGGAAGCGCGTGCGCTCGTCGAGCACCGGCTCATCGCTCAGGTCGACGACCCGCTCCGCGCCGTGCGCCCGCGCGGCCTGAACGAGCGCTGCCGCCGGGTCGCCGTCCACCCGCTCGAGCGGGACACCGTAGTCGGGCGCACCGTCGAGCTTCTCGACGCCGCCCAGGAGCAGGGCCGCCACCACCGGCCCGTCGGCCGAGGCACGCTCGATGGCCGCCCGCACGACGGCCGGGTAGTGCTCGCCGTCGACGAGTGCCAGCGTCGGGCGCATCGACTAGGTCCCCGTCGGGACCGTGTGCTTCTCGTAGGCGAGGGTGACCGGCGAGAAGCGGATGATCGTCTCGCGGCCGTGGAACGGGTATTTGCGGTAGACCGCCACCTCCTCGGAGGCGATCTCGACGACGTTGTAGCAGGGTCGCGTATTGCCGCGCAGGCGCATCGAGGACACCGTGCCCGCGTTCACGACGAACAAATCCTCCAGCCGCCAGGCGTACGGCACGTGCTTGTGGCCCGAGAGCACCAGGTTCACGCCGGCGCGCTGGAGCACCTCGAGCGCGTCGCCCGCGTCGTGGACGACGTTCCGCTCCCGGCCGGTCCCCGGGATGGGGAGCAGATGGTGGTGCAGGATGAACACGCGGAACTCGGCCGGCGGCGCGAACTGCTCCTCGATCCAGCCGTAGCGGCCACGGCCGACCACCCCGTGGTCGAGGTCGGGCTCCGACGAGTCGACCGCGACGAAGGTGATCCCGCCCTTGCGCAGCACCGTCGAGCGCGGGCCGATCATGTTCTCGAAATGGACGTGCCCGACGTTGCGCGAGTCGTGGTTCCCGGGGATCGTGATGACGTCGGGGCAGACAAGCCGCTCCAGGTACTCGCGCGCCTGGCGGTACTCCTGCTTGTAGCCGAACGTCGTTAGGTCGCCCGAGCAGACGACCACGTCGGGGCCGAGGTCGTTGATCTCCATGATGGCCCGCTGGAGCAGGTTCTCGACGAAGTACGGCGAGCCGCAGTGCAGGTCCGAGAGGTGCGCGATCACGAACGGGCGAGGCAGGCTCGACACGGGCGCCATCGTACCGCCGTCCGGGGCGATCGGTACCCTTGCTAGGCGGGATGCAGGAAGGGCCGCGGTTCCAGAATGACGCCGAGCGAGAATGCGCCCGCATGTTCGACTACCACGGCGTGGCGTGGGAGTACGAGCCGCACACCTTCCCGCTCGATGTGAACGCCGACGGATGCGTGCTCGAGGCGTTCACGCCGGACTTCTACCTCCCGGAGCAGGATCTGTACGTCGAGGTGACCACCATGAAGCAGTCGCTCGTCACGAAGAAGAACCGCAAGGTGCGGCGGCTGCGCGAGCTCTATCCCGACGTCCGCATCCGCATCCTCTACCGCCGCGACATCGACGCCCTCGCCGACCGTCACGGGCTGCGGCAGCCGGCGTGACCGAGAAGGCCGGCGCGGTCTACCTCCCGGCGCCGGCGATCGCCGAGCGCGTCGCCGAGCTCGCGGCCGCCATCGACCGCGACCACCGCGGCGCGCCGCTCACCCTCGTGGCGGTGCTGAAGGGCGCGGTCGTCCTGTGCGCCGATCTCTCGCGCGCCGTGTCCATCCCCCACCGCATCGACACGATCCAGCTCACGCCCTACCGCGGCGACGGCGGGCGGATCCGGCTCACCAAGGATCTTGACCGCCCCGTTCGCGGCGAGCACGTGATCGTGGTCGAGGACGTGGTCGACACGGGGCTCACGCTCCTGAACGTCGTCCGCGCGCTGTCGGCACGCGGAGCCGCGCGGGTCGACGTGTGCGCGCTGCTCGATCGTCCGCACCGGCGGCTGGCCGAGCTCGACATCCGCTACCTGGGCTACACGGCATCCGATCGCCCCGTGGTCGGGTACGGCCTGGGCCATCGCGATCGCCACCGGTCTCTGCCGGACATCCGCTTCCACGCAGCCTGAGTACAGTACGACCCGGGGGTGTGCGCCCGCCCGACGGGCCGGGCGTCTTGTTCATGGACGATGGGAGGCGCTGACCATGGCTGTCGACAAGGCTGAGACGCAGGACACGGAGGTCCACCACGCTGGGCTTGATCCGCTCGCCGAGCAGGCCGCGAACCTGCTCGCGAAGGCGATGGTGACGACCCACGACCGCGACACGTTGTGGGAGCGGTTTCACGAGCTGGTCGTCGACCAGACCCGCGAGCTCGAGGAGGCGCCGATCCGGGAGGCGCTCGACGAGATGGAGCGCCAGGGCGTCCGGCTCGAGGCGGTCGCCCGCGTCGTGCGCGACCGGCTCGGCGGGTGACGGTAACTGGGACCCACGAAAGGGGCTGAACGTGGCAACCAAGCGATCGCCTGAAAAGGAAGAGCCGGCTCAGGACGGGCACGCGCCCGTGCTCGGCGAGGTCGGTCGGGCCGTAGACGCGGCCCAGCCGGCCGCGCAACCGTGGTCGACCAGCGTCGTCGTCGTGGGCGGCTTCGCCGCCATCGCGTTCTGCTTCGCGGCGTCGCTCTACGTCTACCGCAACGTCGCCTCGGCGACCGACAGCGCCACGGCCGTCGCGACGGTGCTGGCGCCCGTGACAGGCGTTGTCGGCACCGTCGTCGGCGCGTACTTCGGCATCCGGGCCGGTTCGGCCGGGACGGCCGCCGCGCAGGCTGCTGCGAACGAGGCCCAGGCGACGGCGCTCGAGGCCATGCGGAACCTGGCGGCGATCACCGCCGTCACGCCCGCGGCCGCCGCCGATCAGATCCACGAGATCCTGGGCGTCGAGGCGCGCATTCCGCGGGGAGCGCGATCCGGGTTCTAGGGGCGAGATCCGTCACCACAGGCAGCCGTCGAGGTCGCGGAGGGCCCGCGACCTCGTCTCGAGCATGGTCTCGAGCTCGGCGTCCGAGCGGACCTCGCCCGCGTAGTGCAGGTACTGGGTCGTGATCTGCACCTCGGCCCAGCGGTAGCCCAGCAGCACGAGCGCGGGATCCGGCGACCTCCCGTCGAGCCGCTCGCGCTCCGCGAGGTAGCGCGCCTCGCCCGGAGAGCCTTGCTCGGCAGCCTCCGCGACGTCCAGCATCGCCGGCCCGGCGCGTGCGGAGCCCCAGTCGATGATCGTCGTGCGCTCGCCGACGACGATGTTTGCCTCGTGCAGGTCGCCGTGGACGAGCGTGCGCGGCAGGAGCTCGAGCGCCCGGGTGATCCGCGCATCGTCGGCCGTCGTCGTGATGGCCTCGATCGCGGCCGCGATCGCCGCGCTCGGCCGCCGCTCCAGCGTCCGCTCGAGGTTCGGCCGCAGGTAGCCCAGGCTGAGGTCGCGCCACCAGGCGGGCGTGATCGTCGGGATCGCCGTCAGCCCCGCCGTCCGTCCCTCCCAGGCCGAATGAACCCGGGCGACCGCGTCGAACACTTCGGGCGGCGGCGACAGGCGGTGCGGCGGATGCCGTCCCTCGTACATCGGCAGCAGCACCCACGGGCCGGCGGCATCCTCGCCCGCGGCGACCAGTTCCGGGAGCTGCGGCACGTCCGGGGCGAGGTCGGCCAGCGCCGAGAGCGCCTGCACCTCGGCTGCGGAGGTGTGCTTGAGCGCCAGCGTCTCCTCGACCACGTCTCCTGACACGAGGTGGGCGACGACGGAGATCCGTCGCAGACTCTGCGCCGAGCGGCCCGTCGAGAAGTGCCCCTCGGCTCGCAGATCGAGACTCCGCACCCGCCGGCCTCGCCGGTTCAGGTACGCGTGCACCGGAGCTTCGAGGTGATCCATCCGCTGGGAAGATTGGAGCCGCGGGCCGTTCGCCTTGGGACGCCCACGGCTACGATACGCGCATGGCACGTCGCAGAACGCTCGACCGCGATCCGGGGCTCATCGCCCGCATGACGACGACCGTGTTCCTGCTCGGACTGATCTACGTCGTCTTCTTCGTGGTGCTCGCCCAGGCGTTCAACCTGGGCCTCATCCCGATCATCCTGCTGGGCGGCGGCATGCTGCTTGTGCAGTACTGGACGAGCGACAAGATCGCGCTTCGGTCGTCCGGGGCGAAGATCGTGAGCCAGGCCGAGGCACCAGAGCTGCATGCGGTCATCCAGCGGCTGTGCATGACGGCGGGCCTGCCGATGCCGCGGGTGGCCATCGTGCCGACCGACATGCCGAACGCGTTCGCCACCGGCCGGAGCCCCAAGCACGCCGCGGTGGCGGTCACGCAGGGCCTGCTCGATCGGCTGGAGCCCGACGAGCTCGAGGGTGTGATCGCCCACGAGCTGAGCCACGTCGCCCACCGCGACGTGGCGATCATGACACTCGCCAGCTTCTTCGCGATGGTGGCCGGCTTCATCACCCGCTGGGGCTTCTTCTTCGGCGGCGGGTTCGGCGGCGGCGATGACGACAACAACTCCGGCAACGCGTTCGTCGTCGTCCTCCTGGTCTCGATCATCGTCTACGCGCTCTCGTTCATCCTCATCCGGACGCTCTCGCGCTACCGCGAGTTCGCCGCCGACCGGGGCGCCGCGATCCTCACGAAGTCGCCGTCCAGCCTGGCGTCGGCGCTCGTCAAGATCTCGGGGGCGATGGGACGGATCCCGCAGCGTGACATGCGCATGGCCGAGGGCCTGAACCAGTTCTTCATCATCCCCGCCGGACTCAAGAACGGGCTCTCGAACATCTTCTCGGATCACCCTCCGCTGGAGGCCCGGCTCGAGCAGCTGCGCCGCCTCGAGCGCGGTCTCGAGGGCCTGTAAGACCTTCCCAGGGCGCGCGCCGGCCCCAAAATCGGGTAGATTCCCCGGCCCCATGGGGCTATTCGACAGCCTGCTGGGCCGGACGAAGGTCGAGAAGCCGACGCTCGAGCGTTTGTTCGCCATGTCGACCGCCCAGGTGACGCTCGACACGTCGCTCGATCTGCGCCCGTCGCAGCGCGCCGCCATCTGTTTCAAACCCATGGCGTCGTCCCGCTTTCGTGAGAGCGGCAAGGACATCGAGGAGATGGTGCACATGGCGTTCGCCGACTCGGGTACGAAGATGGATCGCACCGTCGACGAGTACGGCTACGAGTGGTTCACGCTCACCGACTCCGACTTCGAGGACCTGGTGACGACGATCCACGTCGCCGCGCAGTCGCTCACGGACGACGGGTTCGGCGAGCA
>DATIDU010000263.1:0-2085 GCA_035456145.1 Gaiellales bacterium
ATGCGGTGAAGGCCAACCTCGGCTTGTCCCCAACGCAAGCGGACCACCTCTCCTTCTGCACCTGACAGGTCGAGGCACCGAGCCGGCGCGCGTCCGCGAAACGATCAACGTGTGCTACCTCGGCCTCAGCGCCGTCAGCGCCGTCAGCGCCGCAGCACTATGGGCACCCACACGAGCGGAGCGCTCCCCGACCCGGCCGTGCTCACCGCCCCCTCGTCGTGCTCGGCAACCTCGCGGGTCGACCGCTCTTCACCCGACTCGCCCGAGGCGGCGCGTACGAGCCCGTGCTCACCGCGACCCTCGCACTGGCAGTCCTCACCGGCCTCGCCACCACGCTCCTCTGAGGTATCGGGAACTCGCCACAGTGGACGGCGTCCGCTCGCTCGCCCGACGGCGCAAGTAGCTCAGGCCGTCTCGGATCCCATCGGCGCCGCCGTTCCGTGCGCCTGGCCCACGACGCTGCCGTCCCGGCCGATGCTGAGGGTCAGATCGACCTGAAGCCGCTGGTGCGGCGAGCGCAGCGCGGCGACGAGCCTGGTGCCGTCGAGCGACGTGATCTCGCCGCGGTACAGAGGCGTTGCGGTCCCCATCCGGACGCGGCTCTGCTCCATCGCCACGCCCCCGTCCTGCAGGGGGATGCCGTGGATGAGGATCTCGAGGTGGTCCTTCGTCGCGCCGCTCAGGGCGCCGTCGATCCGCACGGTGAGCCGCCCTTGCTCGTTCACCCGCCCGATCGTCAACCGGCCTGCGTACCGGGCCGTGAACGGCAGGTGTACGACAGCGGGCGGCAGCGTCGCCGCGACGGGACGGGCGGGTCGAGGCTTGGACATGGCGATCGTCGGGCGGGCCGTCGCGCCGCCCGCACGCGCGGACCAGCCGGGCGCGAACGGGCCGCCGAGCGACCAGCCCGCTGCCGCGAGGACCGCCACGGCAGCTGCGCCTGCCGCGACCGGACGCCGCCGTGCCTCCCGGCCTGTCGGTGCGAGGAGCCTGACCGCCAGGAGCGCTCCGATCAGCCCGACGCTGCCGGTGTACAGCGCGGCTGCCCAGATCGTCCTCGTGTCGCTTCCCGTTCCCAGCCCATGGAGCGTCGCCGCGCCGTAGACGGCGAAGGCGAGCACGTGGATCTGCCGCCAGAGGCGATGGCCGATCCGGCGGCGCAGCCGCGAGCTGACCCACACGGCGAGGAGGAGGTAGAGCGCGACGATGCCGAGGCTCATCCACAGCGGCCGGTAGTGCGAGGCGAACGGTACGAGCACTGCGGCGAGCCCGAAATGGGTGAACGGGTCGACCGCGACCGCGGAGACGTGGACTGCGATGAAGACGAGCGCGAGCAGCGACACGTAGCCGTGCAGCTCGTTCGTCACGAGGCGCGGCCAGCGGCTCGACTGCCAGCGGTTCCGGAGGACGAGCCCGAGCGCGACCGATGCCGTCAGCAGCACGTACGCGACCAGGCCGCCCGCGCGCGCCGCGTCCCACGTGACCGCGTTCCAGCTGCTCATGCGGCGTGCGGGAGATCGGAGGGCCAGCGGCCGACGCGGATCTGCGTGCCCGACTCGGTGACGAGCAGCCCGGCGAGCCCGAGGCGCTCCAGGACTCCGGGCCCGAGCCGCGGTCCGGCGACGAATGCCGCGGTCGCACCGGCCTCGGCGATCCGGCAGGTTGCCCCGGCGACGGTCACCTCACGCAGCCCGTTGGTCGCAGGCTCGCCGGTTTCCGGGTCGACGAGGTGGTGGCGGACGATGTCGCCCTGCCTCCAGCGCCGCCGTGTGATCCCGGACGTCGCGAGCGCGCCCCGGACGAGCGGGACGACCGGGCCGCTCTTGTCGCCGCCGACCAGCACGCTCCAGGCTCTGCCGCCCGGCGGTAGGCCGCGGACGGCGAGGTCGCCCCCGGCGCTCACGAGCGCCGCCTCGACTCCGAGGCGAGCGAGCAGCTCGAGCGAGGCGTCGACGGCCATGCCCTTGGCGATCCCGCCCAGGTCGAGTTCGCCGCCGAGCGGCAGGGTGACGACGCCGGCTGAGCGGTCGACGGCGATCCGTCGCCAGGCGCCGCCGCCGCGCGGACGCGAGACCCGCCCGCCCG
>DATIDU010000264.1:0-3721 GCA_035456145.1 Gaiellales bacterium
TCGCGGCCCGTCGCGTCGACGAGCAGGACGTCGGGCCTGGCATCGAGCTCGTCGACAGGCGCCGCCAGGAGCGGCCCTTCCCGGAGAGCGAGGAACCCGGGCGCATAGGCGGCACCGGCCTCGCCGTGCGCGATGTGTGACGCCACGACCCGCCCGCCGCGGAGCACCGCGGCGGCGGCCATCGCAGGATCCCCCGCCGCCCCGGGGCCATGCCCGCCGCGCGGAAAGCAGACGAAGCAGCCTCCAACGAGCGGCGCCGCCGGCGGCTCCCACACCGGCGGCGTGAGTGCGGCGATGGCCGTCTGGAGCGCGACGAGCTCGCGCTCGCCCGCCGGCCATGCCCGGCTCTTACCCGGCGAAGCGCTCGTCGATCCCCTCCGAGCGCTCGAGCGCCGTGTCCTCAAACGACTCGGGATCCTCCAGGGGCTCGAGGTGGGTGAAGACCGTCGAGCCCGGCACCGCCGCGCGAAGGTCGCGCTCGAGCTGTTCGAGCAGGGAGTGGCCGGCGTGGACGCTCCACGAGCCGGGGACGAGCACGTGGAGCGAGATGAACGACCGGCGGCCCGACTGGCGGGTCCGAAGCGCGTGAAACGCGACCTCGTCGTTGGCGTAGCGCTCGAGGACGTCGCCGATCGCGGCCTGCACATGCGGGGGGAGCGAACGATCCATCAGCCCGTCGATCGACCGTCGCACCAATCCGGCGCCGGTCACAACAATGTTGGCCGCGACGACGAGCGCGATCGCCGGGTCGAGCCGTTCGACGCCGGTGGCGGCGACGAGCACGACGCCGGCGATCACGCCGCCGGATGTCCAGACATCCGTCAGGAGGTGGCGGTCCGTCGGCCTCCAGGACGATGCTGCGGAACTCGCGGCCGACGCGCACGAGCTTCAGGCCGACCCCGAAGTTGACCCCCGATGCGACCGCCGCCACCACGACTCCGACCCCGACGTCCCGCAGCGGCGCGGGGTGCAGCAGCCGCTCCAATGCGAACCACCCGATGCTGAGCGCCGCGAGGAGGATCATGCCGCCCTCCAACCCCGCCGAGAAGTACTCCGCCTTCTCGTGCCCGTAGCGGTGCTGGGGATCCGGCGGCTGGGTTGCGAAATGGAGCGTCGCCAGAGCGACGATTGCCGCCACGAGGTTCACGAGCGACTCAGCCGCATCGGAGAGCAGCCCGACCGAGTCGGTAAGGAGCCATGCGCCGGTCTTGAGACCGATCGTGACGACGGCCGCTCCCACCGAGAGCCAGAGCAGGCGCTGCAACCTCGGCTGTGACGGCGACCCGGTCATGAGGGCGGCGTGGGCGGATCGTACCCGTACCGGAAACGATCTAGGGTGCGCGCATGAGCGAGCCGCGAGAGATCGCCGACCGGGCTCTACCGGTGATCGACGGCCTGTGGCACTGGTCGATCGCAAACAGCTCGATCGGCGGTGCGATGTCGAGCTCCCAGGCGATGGCCGTTGACGGCGGGAGCGTGCTCATCGATCCGGTGCGGTTGCAGCCGGACGAGCTCGACACCCTCCCGCGGCCGGTCGGCGTTCTCCTGACCGCCAAGTGCCATCAGCGCTCGGCGTGGCGCTACCGGGCCGAATTCGGCGTCGAGGTCTGGGCGCCGGAGGATGCGCCCCCGACCGACGAGGAGCCGGACCGCCGGTACGCCGAGGGCGACATCCTGCCGGGCGGCCTGCGCGCGCTGCGCACGCCGGGGCCGGAGCCCGTGCACTACTGCCTCCTGCGCGAGGAGGCTCCCCGCATCCTCTTCTGCTCCGACCTCCTCATGGGCGACGGCGCGGGCGGCCTGACGTTCGTTCCCGGCGAATACCACGACGATCCCGCCGAGACGCGAAGGAGCGTCGCGCGTCTTCAGGAGCTCGAGTTCGACGTTCTGTGCCTCGACCACGGCCGGCCCGTGACCGAGGATCCGCGCGGCGCGATCCAGGCGCTGCTGTCCGTCACCGGCTGACCCCTGGAACTTCGCGCATGGCGCACTACGCGCTGGCGTGGGCGCGCAGCCTCCGCGGGCTTCCGCTCGACGATCTGCCGGAGCGGTACCGGCGGCCGGCATCTCGACCGTCATCTGGGCCACCGGCTACCGGCGGTCGTACCCCTGGCTCTCGGTCGACGTGTTCGGCGGGAACGGCGAGATCGCCCATCGCCGCGGCATCACCGAGGTGCCGGGCCTCTACGCCCTTGGACTGCGCTTCCAGCACCGGCGCTCGTCGCACTTCATCGCCGGCGTCGGGGAGGACGCGCGGTACCTCGCCACGCAGATTCTGGCCGGGTCCGGGGATGCACGGGCCGCGGCTGGGTGACGGCAACTCCAGGCGGATGTCAATTGCCCGCCGGGGTCTGCCAGCCCCGGGCGACGTGAGTACCCAGTCAGAGCTTCCAACGGCGGTGCACACGTCGGAGCGGAGGCTCGCAAATCAGCCTCCGCTTCTCGGCGCACCATGCCGCCGGCGCGATTCGCGGCTGTCGGTGCCGGTTTAGACTGCGGCCGTGCCGCCGCAAATCCGGATGAGGCCGTTTGGATGCCCGTGCCGGATCTCGGCGATCTGCAGCGCTCGGAGCCCGTACGGCCATCCGTGGGCGCGAAGGCATGCGTCGATGCGGTGCGTTGGGGAGGGGTTCGACGTCGCCTCGACCTGCACGGTCGCCACCAATCCGCCGACGCCGATGAGAGAGATGAGGATGATGCGCCGCATGCTGGGCTCCTTTCGGATGGCTGTTGGATCACCCGGTGTGATCGAGTCCGAAGCAGCCTTCCGTGGCCCGGTCAAGCCGCGGTTAGGCGCCGGTTATTCCCGGCGGCCGCCACGGGCGCGAACCATCGGGGGCGACGACTGACGGAGGACGCGTCGCTGCATGGGAGTGGCCTGAGCCTCGGACTCCTCGGCCCCGTGGAGCTGCGTCGAGATGGTGTCGAAGTGCCCGTCGGGGCGGCCAAGAAACGGATGATCCTTGCGGTGCTCGGTCTGTCGGGAGGAGAGGCCGTGTCGACGGATCGTCTGATCGACGCCGTGTGGGGAGCCCGGCCTCCGCCAAGTGCCGGGAAGGCGTTGCAGGTCTATGTCAGCCAACTTCGTGACGCTGTTGAGCCCGTGCGACATACGCCGAGCGTCATCGTCAGCCACGCCCCCGGCTACGCCCTCGTGCTCCCGCCGCAGGCCGTCGATGTACGCGTGTTCGAGCGGTTGTGGGACCAGGGGCGTCAGCTGCGAGCGCGCGAGTGGGCCGACTCGGCTTCCGAAGTCCTCTCCCGCGCATTGGCGTTGTGGCGCGGGCCGCCGCTCGCGGACCTCGCGTATGAGGAGGCGTTCACACAGGACGTCTCGCGGCTCGAAGAGATGCGCTGGACGTGCCTTGAGGATCGAATCGATGCAGACCTTGCGGCCGGCCGGCATTCGGATGTGATCGCCGATCTCGAAGAGCTCTCGCACCGGTACCCCTTGCGTGAGCGGGCCTGCGAGCTCCTGATGCTGGCCTACTACCGATCCGGCCGGCAGGCCGATGCCCTTCACGTGTACCGCCGGATGCGAGCCGCACTTGTGGGCGGGCTCGGCCTTGAGCCGTCGCGCGCCCTGGTGGACCTTGAGCGCCGGATCCTGCAGCAGGATCCCACGTTGGACGGGGTGGCCGCCCAACCGGCCCGACGCACACTGACCGGCCCCGTCCCTCAGATCCGGACGATCCTGGCGGTGGGCGAGTCGTCAGGCGGT
>DATIDU010000265.1:0-10894 GCA_035456145.1 Gaiellales bacterium
CTCGATCGCCGAGTCGTCGATGACCTCGTCGGCCACGTAGATCTTCGCGTCGGCCCGGACGGCGAGCGCGATGGCGTCCGACGGCCGCGAGTCGATCTCGATCTCCGAGCCGTTCACCTGGAGCGTGATCTGGGCGTAGAACGTGTTCTCCCGCAGCTCGGTCACCGCCACTCTGGCGACGCTCGCATTCAGCTCGCCGAGCATGTCGGTGACGAGGTCGTGTGTCATCGGCCGCGGGGTCGGCGTGCCCTGGAGCTTCATCAGGATCGCGGCCGCCTCCGGGTGCCCGATCCAGATCGGGAGGAACTTGGTTCCGTCGAGGGTGCGGAGAAGGACAATCGGCTGCTTCCCCACCATGTCAAACGACACGCCGTAGATGCTCATCTCCTGCATCCTTCGGCCAGTATAGCCCTGGCCCTGGCGGGCTCAGTGGGCGCCTGCGGCGGCCACGACGACGCCTCTGAGCGCCGCCTCGTCGGACCGGTGGCCGAGCGCGCAGATCCGCGCGGTGCGCTCTCCGTGGACGGTCGTCGCGCTGATATACGCCCCGGCGTCGATGACCTCCGCCATCATCCGCTCGACGGGGACGCCGGCCGTCGAGCGGAAGTTCACGACGCCCAGCGACGGCCCGGTGACGAGGTCGAGCCGGGGCGACTCCTCGATCAGCTGGGCCGCCAGGAGCCCCAGGTCGAGGCTGCGGTCAAGCGCGGCCCGGATCTCGCGCAGGCCGAAGGTCTTCACGGTCAGCCACACCTTGAGCGCCCGGAACGGACGCGAGAGCTCGATGCCGCGGTCGGCGAAGTTGACCCCGCCGTAGCGGTCCATGTCCTTCAGGTACGCGGGCCGCACGGTGAATGTCCGTTCCAGATCGGCGCCGTCGCGGGCGAAGACGATGCCGGCGAGGAGCGGGCAGTAAAGCGACTTGTGGGCGTCGAGGACGAGCGTGTCGGCAAGGCCCAGCCCGGGCATCGCGGCCCGCCCGCGATCGGTCAACGCGAGGAAGCCGCCGTAGGCCGCATCGACGTGAAGCCACGCACCCCGTTCGTCGGCGACGCGGCGAAGCTCCGGCAGATCGTCCACGGCACCCGTGTTCGTCGTGCCGGCCGCCGCGATCACGCACCACGGCACGAGCCCGGCGGCGACGTCTGCTGCCATCGCCTGGGAGAGCGCGTCGGGGCGCATACGGAATCGCTCGTCAATCTCGACCTCGTGGACGCGGTCGATGCCGATCAGCCGAAGCGCCCGGCCGATCGACGAATGCGCTTCGGTCGTCGTGTACGCGACGCGATCGGTCCCGCCGTCGGGCCGGCGGTCACGGGCAGCCGCAAGGCCGACGAGGTTCGCCGTCGAGCCGCCGCTTGCGATCACTCCGTCGGCGGCGGCATCGAGCCCCAGGAGCTCGCGGAACCATCCCAGCACCTCGAGCTCGACCACCGACGCACCCGGCCCACTCTGGAAGCTGCCGGCGAACACGTTCATCCCCGCCGCCAGCATGTCGGCGACCACGCCCGGGAACGTCGGCGCCACGGGGATGAAGGCGAACATCCCGGGATGATGGTTTCGCACGCCGGCGGAGAGCACCTCCGACCGCAGCCAGCCGAGCAGCGCGACCGGGTCCGACCCGTCCTCGGGCGGCGGCTCGAGGATCCGCTCCGCGAGATCGGGCGGCGGCGGCGTGAACGTCGGCCCGTCGCGGAGCGTGGCGAGGTGCTCGACGACGGCGTCGACGGCTGCGTACCCCAGCTCACGCATCTTCTCCGGGGTGAGATCGAGCCCGCCTTCGGCCACGAGGCGCGAGTCTAGATCATCGCCCGCTGCACGGCGACGTAGCGGTCGCAGTCGACGGTGTGATCGTTCACGAGACCCGTGGCCTGCATGAAGGCGTAGCAGACGGTCGGGCCGACGAACCGGAATCCCCGCCGCTTGAGGTCGCGGCTCATCGCTTTCGACTCGGGAGTCTCGGCGGGGATCTCCGCGATCGTCTGCCAGGCGTTCTGAATCGGGGCGCCGTCCACCAAGCCCCACAGGTAGGCGGCCAGGCTCCCGGCCTCCTCGCGCACATCGAGTGCCGCGCGGGCGTTCACGATCGCGGACTCGATCTTGAGACGATTGCGCACGATGTCCGCGTCGGCCATGAGGCGCTCGATGTCGGCCGATCCGAACCGGGCCACCTCCTCGGCGTCGAACCCGGCGAACGCGCGCCGGTAGCCCTCCCGCTTGCGCAGGATCGTCGACCATGAGAGGCCCGCCTGCGCGCCCTCCAGCACGAGCATCTCGAAGAGATGGCGGTCGTCGCGCGACGGCACGCCCCACTCCTCGTCGTGATAGGCCGTGTAGAGCGCGTCGCCCTCCGGCACCCAATCGCAGCGATTCGGCATCTCGAGAGTGGGCGATCCTGGACTCGAACCAGGGACCTCCGCCTTATCAGAGCGGCGCTCTAACCGACTGAGCTAATCGCCCGAGAGCGACGGCAGGATACCACCGCGGGGTGTCCCTGCTCCTGGACGCTGAGGCCGAGCAGCGCAAGGACGCAGGGAGCGACGCGTGCTCCGCACGCGAGCGACCGAGGACGCCGCGATGCGAGAGCCTCAGTCAGCCCAGGAGACCCGTTCCGCGCGCAGCTGGTCGATAATCCGGCCAAGCTCGGCCGGCGTCGAGAAGTGGATCTCGACGCGGCCTCCGCGGGGGCCCTGGCGAACCGAGGCGCGCAGGTTGAGCGACTGCCAGGCGGCGTCAACCGCGAGGTGTGCCAGCTCGTCGTCCATCGCTCCGGCGCGCCGCGCAGGCTTGGCCGTCTTCCGCGCGGGGCCTCGGGCCGCCGCCTCGGTGTCGCGCACCGACCAGCCGCGGTCGATCGCTCGCCGGGCCAGCGCGAGGCGCTCGTCCTGGCCGCCTGAGAGCAGGAGCGCGCGGCCGTGGCCCTCGGAGAGCTCGCCGGCTGCGATCAGGCTCAGCACCTCGTCGGGGAGCTCCAGGAGGCGCAGGGTGTTGGCGATCGCCGGCCGGCTGCGGCCGACACGCCGGGCGATCTCGGTCTGCGAGAGGTCGAGCTCGTCGGAGAGGACGGCATACGCACGGGCCAGCTCCACGGCGTTCAGATCCTCGCGGGCCACGTTCTCGGCCAGGGCCAGGATCAGCGCCTCACGCTCGTCGGCCTGGCGGACGATGGCCGGGATCGTCGCCAGACCCACCTGGCGGGCCGCGCGCCAGCGCCGCTCGCCGGCCACGATCTCGAAGCCGTCGCCGGTGTCGCGGACGACGATCGGCTGGACGAGCCCGGCGGCGCGGATCGACTCGACGAGGCCGTCGAGCGCGCCGTCGTCGAACGTTCGCCGCGGCTGGCGGGCGTTCGGGCGGATGCGGTCGATCTCGATCTCGACCGACGCGGTGCCGCCGCCCGGGAACTCGGCCACCAGCGCCGCGAGCCCCCGGCCGAGCCCGCGCGGCTTCGTGCTCTCAGCCACGCTCGACGACCTCCATCGCCACCCGGTAGTAGGCGTCGGCGCCGGCCGATGCGGAGTCGTAGCGGGAGATCGGAAGTCCGTGACTGGGCGCCTCGGCGAGGCGCACGCTGCGCGGGACGACGGTGTCGAAGACGAGCGGGCCGAAGTAGTTGCGCACCTCGCTGGCGACATCGGCTGCAAGGCGGGTGCGCCCGTCGAACATCGTGAGCAGAACGCCGGTTACGCCCAGGCGGGGATTGATCCGCGTCCGCACGAGCTCGACGCTCTGGAGAAGCTGGGCCAGCCCCTCGAGGGCGTAGTACTCACACTGAACCGGCACGATCAGGCGGTTGGCCGCCGCGAGCGCGTTCACAGTCAGGAGCCCAAGCGACGGCGGGCAGTCGACGAAGACGTACGGGAAGCGCTCCTCGGTGCCGGAGAGGAGATCGCGCAGGAGCGTGCCGTGGTCGGCACCTCCCGGGATCTCGACCTGTGCCGCGGCGAGGTCGGGATGCGACGGCGCCAGGTAGAGGTTGGGGACACCCGTCTCGATGATCACGGAGTCGAGCGGGCGTCCGTGGAGCAGGTCATACGTGCTCGCCTCGAGCTGATCGGGACGGAATCCCAGGCCGGTGGTCGCATTGGCCTGCGGATCCATGTCGATCAGGAGCACCGGCGTTCCCGCCTCGGCCACGCATGCCGCCATGTTGATGGCGGTGGTGGTCTTGCCGACGCCGCCCTTCTGGTTCGCAAGCGCGTACACGCGGGAGGTCATGCTAAGAACGATGGTACCGGGGTTAGCGGACGCGTAGCCACAATCCCACAAGATGGGCGTGCAACTCCCACGAAACGAGGATGGACACCGGGGTCCCGAGCTCGAGTATTACCGGCATGGATACCAGCCTTGACAGCCAGATCACCCTCGCCATCTCAGCGCATGCGAAGTGGAAGAACCGGCTCAACCAGGCGATCGCGACCGGCAACAGCGACATCGACGTCGCCACCGCCGCCCGCGACAACGTGTGCGACTTCGGCCGGTGGCTCCACACGGGCGTGACGCTCGCGCAGAAGCAGGCGCCGCAGTACAAGGCGTGCGTCGAGTTGCATGCGCGCTTCCACGCGGCCGCGGCCGACGTGCTGAAGCTCGCCGTGACGGGCAAGAAGGACGAGGCCGCGCAGCTCCTTTCGGCCGCGAACAGCCCGTTCAACGCGGCGTCGACAGCGCTCACGCGCGAGATGATGGCCTGGAAGAACGCGGCCTGAGCGCCGCCAACGGACGCGCCCGGGCGACTCCGGGACGACGCGGAAACCGCTCCGGCGTGGCCTCCCGCTTGCCGAGGACGACCAGGAGACGACGCTGCCGGACCTCGTGGACGGCGTCGATCGCACCGCCGACCTGCCGGGCGGTCTCCGAAACGGCGGCGGCGTCGACGTCCGCTCCCGTCCACAGGATCGCCGCGCCGCCCGGAGCGACGAGCGGAAGCACCAGCTCGGCGGCGACGGGTGGCGGAGCGAGTGCGCGGGCGAGTGCCAGCGGATAGCGATCTCTGCCGTCCGCCCGGGCGTGCTCCTCGGAGCGGGCGTGAACGACGCTGCACGGGGCGCGCAGCCTCGCGACCGTGCGCTCCAGAAACCGGCATTTCGTCCGCGTCGCCTCGAGCAACGTCACCGGGAGGTCGAGCGCCAGGGCCAATGGGATGCCCGGGCTGCCGCCCCCTGAACCGACGTCGACGGCCTCGGCCGGCCGCAGCCCGCTCACGATCTCGGCGGCGGCGAGCGCATCCTCGACCAGCACCTCCCACGCCCGCTCCGGGTCGCGGACGGCGGTGACGGCGGTCGGCTCGGCGACCACGAGGTGGCAGTAGGCCCGCAACCTCGGGTCGGGGTGTTTCACGTTTTACACCTCAGGCGAGTCGGGCTCGGCCGGGAGGACGACGACGTGCCGATTCGGCTCGCTGCCTTCGCTGGCCGTCCTCACCCGCGGTACCTCGGCCTTCAGGTACACGTGGACGATCTTGCGCTCGACCGAGGACATCGGCTCGAGCGGCACCGGCTCCCCGGTGCGGATCACGTCCGCGGCCGCGCGGGCGGCGACGTCGCGCAACGTCCGCTCCCGCCGGGCTCGGTACCCCTGGGCATCGACGACGACCTCGACCGGCTCCTCCTCATGCCGGTGGACGATCGCGTTGGCGAGGTACTGCACGGCATCGATCGTGTGCCCGTGGCGGCCGATCAGAAGTCCGAGATCGTCACCGGTCACGGTCACGGTCACCCGTTCCTCGGACTCCGCAACCCGGACCGCGGCGTCGAGACCGAGCCCGTCGACGACCTGCCCGAGGAGGGCGCGCACCCGGGCGGCGGCGGGCGAATCGTCGGGATGGGACTCCGGGGCGCGCGCCGCCGGCGCCGCCTCGGCCGGCGGCTCGCCGGACAGCGTCGCGATCACCCGGGCCGGCTCGTAACCGACCCCCAGGAGGCCGCGCTGGCCCTCGGAGAGCACCACGAACTCGACGGCGGTCCGGTCGAGCGCCGGGTAGCGCCGCTCGAGCTCGTGGAGGGCGGCCCAGCGGGCCTCGCCGACGGTCTCTCCGGTGGCCTCGACCTGCACGGGCGTCTCAGTCACCGCCGCCGGCCTCCGCCCCGGCGCCGCTTGCCGCGACTGCCTCCCTGGGCGCGCCGGCCGGTCGGCGACGGAGGTGTGCGGCTGCCGGTCGCGACCTTGCCGGATCCACCTCCACCTCCGCCTCCGCCCCCTGCGGACGCATTGGCCGTTGCGGGCCGCAGCCGGTGGCCCATCGTGCGCTTGATGACACCCTGCTGGCACATCGTCCACACGTTCGTGGTGATCCAGTAGATCATCACGCCGGCGGGCACGCCGATGACGAACGGGATGAAGAAGATCGGCATCGCCGCGAACATGTACTTCTGCTGACGGTCGGTGACGAAGGAGAAGAGCAGCGTCGATCCCAGCATCGTCCCGACGTAGAGCGCGATGATGATGTACTCGGTGATCCCCCCGATCGACGAGAGCTTCTGGAAGATGTCCTCGATGCCGAGGAACGACTTGACCGGCGTCGGCTCGATCTGGTTTCGCAGCACCTGGTAGAGGCCGATGAAGACCGGGAGCTGGGCGACGAGCGGGAGGCACGACGCGAACGGGTTCACGCCGTGCTCCTTGTAGAGCTCCATCATCTCCTTCTGCATCTCCTGCTTGTCCTCGCGGGAGCTCTTGCCCTTGTACGTGTTCTGGATCTGCTTGACCTTGGGCTGAATCGTCTGCATCGCCGCCATCGAGCGGAACTGCTTGATGGTGAGTGGCAGGATCACGAGCCGCACCGTGAAGGTGAGCAGGATGATGCAGAGCCCCCACGAGGAGATGTGGTCGTGGTAGGTCGTGAGGACGCTCTTGATGACCGCTTCGACCTGCTCGAGGATGATGACGCCGAAGATCACGTCGGCACCTCCACGTCGTCCTCGGGCACCGGGTCATAGCCGCCCTTCGACCATGGGTTGCAGCGCAGGAGCCGCCAGCCCGCAAGCGCGAGGCCGCGAACCACGCCGTGGCGCCGCACCGCCTGTTCGGCGTAGTGCGAGCACGTCGGCTCATAGCGGCAGACGCGCGGCGTGATGGACGTCATCGCGACGAAGGGCATGAGGGCGAGGCGGGCGAGGCGCAGCCCCGCCACGACGAGGAGCCGGATCACGCGACCGGCTCCAGCTCGACCGCGCGCAGCAACTCCTCGACCTGGCCGCACAGCCAGTCGAATCCCTGCGCCTCGGCCGCGGGCCCGATCCCGGGCCGCGCGATGAGGACGTAATCCGTCGACGGGTGCAGGAGCTCGCCCTGGCGGGCGACCGCCTCGCGCAGCCGCCGCTTCACGGCATTTCGGTCGACCGCCGGGCCGACCTTCCGCGGGACCGCCCAGCCGACGCGCGGACCGCCGTCGTCGTCGCGGCGCCGGTACCGGAGCACGAGATACCGCCCGCCGACGGATTGGCCGAGCTGGTTCACGGCGTCGAACTCGGCGGCGCGCGACAGGCGGCCGCGCCGGCCGGGCGGGGGGATCGGCGGCGTGCTCACGAAGGCTATGCGGACAGACGCTTGCGCCCACGTGCCCGGCGGCGCTTGAGCACGGCGCGTCCGGCTCGCGTACTCATGCGCTTGCGGAATCCGTGCGTCTTCGCGCGCTTGCGGGTGTTGGGCTGATAGGTGCGCTTCATCGGCGGCGGTCAGTATAGAGCAGCAGCCGCTTCGGGCCGGGTGTGGAAATGCGCTCGGCCGGCCGCGTCGGCCCGGTGCACAAAGCGCCCGGAAACCGGCCCTTTCCACCTCTCGGCCGACGCGGAGGAGGAGATTTCCACAGCTGTGGATGAAGCTGTTGAGTACTTCGGAAAAGCCCTGGAAACCGGCTAAAATGGCGGGTTTTCGGCTGTCCGGACACGGTTGCTGCGGCGAGTGCGACAGCGTAGACTCGCGCTCGTCGATGACCACTGACGCGGCGGCTACACGGACCTGGGAAACGATCTCGCAGCGCTTGCGCGAGGCGCTCAACCCGGGCACCTTCGAGACATGGTTCGGCGGGACCGAGGCGCTCGAGGCCAGCCCAGACCGGCTCGTGGTCGGCGTGCCCAACGAGTTCACCAAGACGTGGATCGAGGGCCACTTCGGCAGCCTCCTGAACGCGGCCGCCGCTGAACACGAGCTCGTCGTCGAGCTGCGGGTGGCGGTCTCGGAGGCCGTCCGCGCCGCCGCCGAGCCCGAGCCGGAGCCGGAGCCCGAGCCGGCGCCGGGTCCGGCGTCGCCACCGGCCCCGGTCGGCACGCTGAACCCGCGCTACACGTTCGACCTCTTCGTGATCGGGCCGTCGAACCGGTTCGCCCATGCCGCCGCGCTCGCGGTGGCCGAGGCGCCGGCGCAGGCATTCAACCCGCTCTTCATCTACGGATCCACGGGCCTGGGGAAAACGCATCTGCTGCAGGCCGTTGCGCAATACGTGAGGCAACAGCATCCCTACCTGACCGTTCGGTACGTGACGACCGAGACCGTCCTCAACGAGTTTGTCGACGCTTTGCGGGACAAAAGCATGGTGGGGTTCAAAGGCAGGTATAGGTCGTGCGACGTCTTGCTAATCGACGATATTCAGTTCATCGAAGGCAAGAATCAGCTTCAGGAGGAGTTTTTCCACACCTTCAACAGCCTGTACGAGGCCGGCAAGCAGATCATCATCTCGTCCGATCGCCAGCCGCGCGAGCTTGCAACGCTCGAAGCGCGGTTGCGAACGCGCTTCGAATGGGGCCTCATCACCGACGTCCAGCCGCCCGACCTCGAGACCCGAATCGCGATCCTGCGCAAGAAGGTCGTCACCGAGAGCCTGCGTGTCTCCGACCCGGAGGTGCTGACCTTCATCGCCGACCGGGTGACCTCCAACATCCGCGAGCTCGAGGGCGCACTCACGCGCGTGATCGCCTACGCGTCGCTCACCGGCCGGCCGATCTCCGTCGACGTCGCCCGCGAGGTCCTGAAGGACGTCTTCCCGGGCGGTGAGCGCCGCTCGATCACGATTGAGCAGATCCAGCAGGCCGTGTGCGATGCCTACGGCGTCAGCCTTGTCGATTTGCGCGGTGACAAGCGGCCTCAGGCCATCGTCCTGCCGCGTCACATCGCGATGTACCTGTGCCGTGAGCTGACCGATCAGTCGCTCCCCAAGATCGGCGCGAAGTTCGGCGGCCGCGACCATGCCACCGTCATGTATGGCGTGAACCGGGTCACCCGCCTGATCCGCGAGGACCGCGAGGCCTTCAACGTCGTCCAGGAGCTCACCGCCCGCATCAAGCAGGCCCGGTGAAGGTTCTCCATCTGGCCTGTGGAGAAGCTGTGCGGAACTCACTCGTTCTGCGCAGGCCCGCTGGCATGTGTCGCACGAGCATCGAGACTGTGGAGATCCGGGCGTCGCACTCCCCGGGCTTCTCCGCATCGCAGGCCCGCTCCTGGAGCGGTCCGTCCGAGGTTCTCCGCATGATTCGCAGCCCCTACTCCTATAACCTCTCCTTCTTCAAGAAGACAGAGATGATTGTGGCACTGAGGAGTTTCCCCGCATGAAGATCGTCTGTTCCCAGGAAGACCTCCTGAACCGCCTGCAGATCGTCGCCCGCGGGGTCTCGCAGCGCTCGACTGTCCAGATCCTCTCGGGGGTCCTCATCCGGGCCGAGGCAGGTGGGCTCGTCGAGCTCGCCGCCACCGACATGGAGCTCTCGGTGCGCGCGAATCTCCAGGCTGAGGTGGCCGAGCCCGGATCGACCGTGCTCACCGGCCGGCTTCTGCTCGAGATCGTGCGCGCGCTCCCGACGCAGCCGGTCACGATCGAACAGCCGGCGGGGAGCGGCGCGGTCAAGCTCACGTGCGGGCCGAGCGAGTACACGCTCCACTCCCAGGGTGCCGAGGACTTCCCGCATCTGCCCGAGGCCTCGGGGCCGTCGTTCGCCGTCGACCGTTCCGCGTTCGTGACGACGATCAACCACGTCGCCCGGGCCGCGTCGAAGGACGAGTCACGGCCGGTCCTGACGGGAGTCCTCGTCGAGTTCGGCGACGGCACCGTCACGATGGCCGCGACCGACTCCTACCGGCTCTCGGTGAAGGAGGCGGCGCTCCCCGGCTCCGGCGGCGACGCACAGGCCATCGTGCCCGCCAGGGCGCTCACCGAGCTCTCCCGGGTCGCGACGGCCGCAGCCGCCGACACGATCGACGTCTCGATCGGCGAGAACCAGATCGTGTTCGGGGTTGAAGGCGTCTCGCTCTCGGCGCGGCGCATCGACGGGCAGTTTCCGAACTACCGCCAGCTTGTGCCGCAGACCTTCGACCACGACATCCCGGCCTCGCGTGAGGAGCTCCTCGACGTTGTGCGGCGCACGTCCTCCGTCCTCATGACCCACCGCGCGCTCCCGCTGCGTTTGGCGTTCCAGCAGGGCCAACTCACCGTGAGCGCACAGACCCAGGACGTCGGCGAGGCGCATGAGTCCATGCCCGTCGACTTCCAGGGCGAGCCGATGGAGATCGGCTTCAACGCCGAGTTCCTGCGCGACGGCATCGAGAGCGTCGAGGGTGACACCGTCAAGCTCAAGCTGACGAGCCCGCTCCGGCCCGGCCTCGTCCAGGGCGAGGACGGCAGCTTCTCCTACCTGATCATGCCGATCAGGCTTTCGACCTGACGTGCAGGTTGCGGCCGCGCGCGGCACCGCCTTCCGGTGCTACGCCCGGGTCGACGTGGCCTTCGCCGAGGGGCTCGTGGGCGTCGTCGGGCCCAACGGCGCCGGCAAGACGAGCCTCATCGAGATGATCCACTTCGGCTGCGCGGGCTACTCGCCCCGGACGGCGACGGAGTCCCAGGTCGTCCGGTTCGGCTCCGAGGTGACCCGGGTGGAGGTGGACGTGCGACTGCGAGGCGGCCCGGTGA
>DATIDU010000266.1:0-8903 GCA_035456145.1 Gaiellales bacterium
CAGGCGGCGCCGGTGGCCGCCGTCGGAGCCGCGGGATGCCTGCTTCTCCTGGGCGGCGGACTGGCCGGCCGCGGCGTGGGCGCGGCGTGGGGCGCCGCCGCCCTGGCGACGGCGTATGCCGGCGCGCTCGCCGCCGGGCCGCCGGGGCTCGACCAGTGGGCTCCGGCCGTTGCTGCCGGGATCGTCGTCGCGGCCGAGGCCGGCGCCTGGGCGGCCGAGCTGCGGACGCCGGTGCGTCTTGACCGAACGGTCGTCTGGGCCCGGGCCGCGCTTCTCGCCGGCACCGGCGCGGTCGCCGCGGGGATCGGGCTCGTCCTGATCGCACCCGGGGCCGGGCCGGAGCTGGCGGGGCCGCTCGTGACCGGCGCCGGTGTCGCGGCTGCGGTCGTCGCCGTCGCGGTGATCCGCACGGTGGCCCGCCGGGCCTAAACTGACGCCGTGCCGCACCTGCTCGTCTTCGGATCCCGGAACCTCGGCCGCGTCATCGCCGAGCACCTGATGGCCCAGGGCTGGGAGGCCACGGGTGTCTCGCGCTCCGAGGAGACGGCGGCCGCGTTTCCCGGGACCGGCATCGTCTCGGATGCGACGACCGCCGACGGGATCCGGTCGGTCGTCGAGCGGGCCAAGCCGTTCGATCTCGCCGTCAACGCCGTCTCGCCGAAGGGCCGTTTCGGCGGCGGCGACCTCGTGAGCACCGACGACGACGCGATGGCGCCGTACCTGGAGCAGGTGCTGCCGACCGCGTTCGCGTTCTTCCGGATCTGCGGCGCCGCCCTGATGGAGCGCGGCGGCGGCACGATCATCCAGGTGACCGGAGGCTCGTCGCGGCGCGCCCTTCCCGGCCGCGCCCCGTGGGGAGCCGGCGCGGCGGGCCAGCGGGCGCTCGCCCAGGCGGCCGCCAACGAGCTCAAGCCGAAGGGCGTGCACGCCGCACTCCTCATCTGCGACGGCTCGTTCGGGGGGCCGGGCGACGACGCCGGGGGCGAGCGGATCGACACCCGGGAGCTGGCGAAGGCGGTGCAGTTCCTCCACGAGCAGGGCCGAAGCGCGTGGACGCACGAGCTCGTGGTGACGCCCGTCGGCGATCGCTGGACGCCTTAAGCGCGGTCGGCCGGTACGCGTTCCGCCGCAGCCGCGACTTCCTCGACTACCGAAGGCCGGCGACGGTGTCGTCCCAGAGCGCGTCGTCGCCCTCGGCCTCGCCGTCGCCGCGGCGCGCGGCGCAGGTGGCGATCAGCTCGGCCAGAGCGTCGACGGCGGCCAGGTCGCCCGTCGCGCAGATCTCCCGCAGTCCCGCCGCGTACAGGTAATCGCCCGTCAGGACCGCGAGGTCGCGGTCGTCCTGGTCGAAGAGCCGCGACGTGCCGTGGTGGAGCAGGTAGCCCTCGTAGATCGTCTCGACCCCGAGCAGGTGGCGCTCCGGGCACTGGTCCGCGAACCGCAGTCCGCCGCGCGGCTCGCCGAGCAGTGCCGATGCCCACAGCGGGCTCGCCTCGGCGGCCCGCTCGGCGACCGTCTCCAGCACGTTCACCCGGCGAACTCCGCCGCCGCGGCGGCGGTCATCTCGAGCTGCTCGTCCGTGTGCGCCAGCGACGGCATCGCCGCCTCGAACTGGGATGGCGCGAGCAGGACGCCCCGTTCGAGCATGTGGGCGTGGAACGCCGCGAAGCGTGTCGTGTCAGCGGCGGCCGCATCGGCGTAGCTCCGCACCGGGCCGGGGTGCTGAAAGCCGGTGAGCATCGCCCCGACGCGGTTCACGGTGACGCCCGGCGCGGAGAGGGCCGCCTCGAGGGCTGCGCCGGTCCGCTCGAGCCGCTCGTACGCGCCCGGCTCGCGCAGCAGCGCGAGCGTCGCCAGGCCGGCGGCCATCGCGAGCGGGTTCCCCGAGAGCGTTCCCGCCTGGTAGACGTCGCCGTCGGGCGCCAGGAGCGCCATCACATCGGAGCGCCCGCCGAACGCCGCGGCCGGGAGCCCGCCTCCCACGATCTTTCCCAGGCAGGTCAGGTCGGGCCGGAATGCGAACCGCTCCTGGGCGCCGCCGTAGGCGATCCGGAACCCGGTGATGACCTCGTCCGCGACGAGGAGCGCGCCCGTGCCGTTGCAGACCGTGCGCAGGCCCTCCAGGAAGCCCGGGGCCGGCGGTACGACACCCATGTTCCCCGCCACCGGCTCCACGATGATGGCCGCGAGCTCGTCGCGGTGGCGCTCGGCGACGGCGCGCACCGCATCGAGGTCGTTGTACTCGACGACGAGCGTATCGGCCACGACGGCGTCGGGGACGCCGGGGCTCGACGGGATGCCGAGCGTCGCCAGCCCAGAGCCGGCCTGGGCGAGCAGGGCATCGGCGTGGCCGTGGTAGCCGCCCGCGAACTTGAGGATGCGGTCGCGGCCCGTGAAGGCCCGCGCGAGGCGAAGCGCGCTCATCGCCGCCTCCGTCCCGGAGGAGACGAAGCGCACCTGCTCGACCGCCGGCACCGCCTCGACCACCGCGCGGGCCAGCTCGAGCTCAAGCTCGGTCGGCGCGCCGAACGTCGTCCCGCGGCCGGCGGCATCCCGGACCGCCTCCACGACGGCGGGGTGAGCGTGGCCGGCGATCAGCGGCCCCCACGACTGCACCCAGTCGACGTAGCGGTTGCCGTCGGCGTCCCACACCCAGCCGCCCTCGCCGCGGGCGAGGAAGAGCGGATGCTCGCGGCCGACGGACCGCATCGCCCTGACGGGGCTCGACACGCCGCCGGGGATCAACGATCGCGCCTCGCGGAAGAGCTCGGCCGAGCGGCGCTCCGTCCGAGGGCCTACGACAGCCACTGAGCTGCGCGGGCCGCGTGGTAGGTGATGACCATGTCGGCACCTGCCCTGCGAATGGCCGTCAGCGCCTCGAGCACGGCGGCGCGCTCGTCGACGAGGCCCTGCGCCGCCGCGGCCGCGATCATCGCGTACTCCCCGCTCACCTGATAGGCGGCGAGCGGCACCCGCGTCTGGTCGCGCAGGCTTCGCAGCACGTCGAGGTACGGCAGCGCCGGCTTCACCATGACCATGTCGGCGCCCTCCTCGACGTCGAGCAGGGCCTCGCGGATCGCCTCGCGGGCGTTGGCCGGGTCCATCTGGTAGCCGCGCCGGTCGCCCATGCTCGGGGCGGAATGGGCGGCGTCGCGGAACGGGCCGTAGAACGCCGAGGCGTACTTGGCGCTGTAGGCCAGGATCGAGGTGTCCTCGAAGCCCTCGCTGTCGAGCGAGGCGCGGATCGCGGCGACCCGGCCGTCCATCATGTCGGACGGGGCGACGACGTCGGCTCCGGCGCGAGCGTGCGAGACGGCGGTGTCGGCCAGCACCTCGAGCGTGACGTCGTTTGCCACGTCGCCGTCCTGGATGATCCCGCAGTGTCCGTGCGAGGTGTACTGGCACAGGCACACGTCGGTCATCACCACCAGGTCAGGGACGCGGGCGCGCAGCGCCCGCACGGCCATCTGGACGATGCCCTCGTCGTCGAATGCCTCGCTTGCAGCCTCGTCCTTGCGCGCGGGGAGCCCGAAGACGATCACGGCCCGCACACCGGCGGCGTACGCCTCCGAGGCGCGGTCGACAAGCACGTCGACCGAGAGGTGGTACTGGCCAGGCATCGACGGGATCTCCTCCTCGCCCGACCCGTGCCGGACGAAGAACGGCTGGATAAGGTCGGCCGGGGCGACACGCGTCTCGCGGACGAGGTCCCGCACCCCGGCCGTACGGCGCAGACGGCGCATTCTCGTGACCGGGAAGGCCATGCGAGCAGTGTACCGCTGCCCTTGTTCCGGACACGGCGAAGGTGTAGTCTTGCCAAGAGTGGACGGGCAGCGGAGCGATTTTGACCAACCGGTGGGGGAGCCGGCCATGGAAGACCACGTCGCACACGACGACGAGTACTCGAATGAGGCCCTGCGTAAGCTGGGCGCCCGCGTCCGCCACCTGCGCCGCAAGAAGGGGATGACGCAGCGGGAGCTCTCGTTCGACGGGTGCTCCTACAGCTACCTGGCCCGCATCGAGGCCGGAGACCGCCGTCCCAGCCCGCGCGTCCTCATGGAGATCGCCCGCCGGCTCGGTGTTGCCGCCGAGGAGCTCTCCGGCGAGACGTCGACCGAGCAGCGTTCACGGTCGCTCGAGCTGCTCGACGCGGCGATGATGATCCGCGGGGGCGAGCTCGACGATGCCGAGGAGCTCCTGCGGGGCGTCCTGCGCGAGGCCGAGGTGAACGGCGACGCGCAGCGCATGAGCGAGGCCTACGAGGGTCTCGGCGCCGTCGCCGACGAGCGCGGGGACCGCGCCGAGGCGATCGGCCTTCTCGAGCAGGCCCGCGACGCCGGCCCGCCGCCCGATCCCGCCGAGCGGGTGGAGCTCTTCGGGCGCCTCTTCCAGCTCTACCGCCGCTCTGGCGACGTCGCCAGGGCGCTGGCGCTCCTCCAGGATTGCCTGGCCCAGCTCCGGCGCGAGCCCGTCACGGACGCGACGAAGGTCGTCCGCTACGCCGTCTGGCTCTCGCGCGCATACACCGAGGCGGGCGATCCGGCCCGCGCCGCCGACGTGCTCGGCTCGGCGCTCGCCGACGGTGGCAACCAGGTCGACCTGCGCAGCCGCGCCGCCGCCCAGTACGAGCTCTCACGCCGTCTCGCCGCCGCGGGCGAGGTCGAGCACGCCCTGCGCTCCGCCGACCGGGCGCTCTCGCTCTACGAGCTCGACGAGGACAACCGCGCCCTGAGCGAGGCCCATCTGGCCTACGCGCAGCGCCTGCTCGACATGGGCGACGCCGAGGCCGGCCGCCACCTCGCGGCAGCCCGCAACCTGCTCGGCGCGCACCCGAGCCCGACCGACCACGGCCGGATCCTGGTGGAGGACGCCCGCCAGGCGCTGCTTCTGGGCGACACCGCCACCGCAGCCCAGCGGGCCGCCCACGCGGTGCGCGCGCTGGGCGAGGGCGACGGCGCACATCTGGGCGACGCGCATCTTGTCCTGGCGCGTGTGCAGGACGAGCTGGGCGAGGTCGAGCGCGCCGATGCGGCCTACGCAGCCGCCATCGAGGCGATCCGCGGCCAGGACGCGTCCGGCCGCGATCTGGCCCGCGCCTACCGCTGGTACGGCAAGTTCCTGAAGCGGATCGGCCGGGCCGAGGCCGCCCTGGAGGCGTTCGAGCTCGCCGCCGACCTGGCGCCGTCCAATCAGGACGCGCTTGCGCCCGCCGAAGCGCGCTCCAGTACCACCGCCTGACCGTCGCCTTCGGGGGATACGCTCTTCGCGTGCTCGACCCCGACAGCCCGTTCGACGCCCCCACGCCTGCCGAGCGCGTCGAGAGCGCCGAGGTCCAGATCGGGCTGGAGCGCCTGGACGAGGCTGAGGAGGAGCTCTTCGTCGCCCTCCGGGGCGCCGAGGCGGCGAAGGACGCGGCCACGGCCGCCCGGGCGCAGGAGGGTCTGGGTTCAATCGCCGTCCGGCGCGGGAACACGGCCGCGGCCATCGACTGGTTCGAGCGGGTGATCGAGACCGGGGCGCGGCCCGATCCGGCCGAGCGGATCGAGCTCTACCGCAACCTGGCCCAGGCGTACTCGGAGACCGGCCGCAGCGAGCCCGCGATCGCCCTGCTCGAGCAGTGCCGGGCCGAGGTCGCCCGCGCCCCGGACGCCGACCCGGCGACGCTCGTTCTCTACTCGATCTACCTCTCCCACGCCTACGGCGACGCCGGCGACTACGGGCGCGCGGCGGCCGCTCTGGCGGACGCGCTGCGCGGCGACGTCGAGGAGATCGACCGCCGTGTGCGTGCATTCGCCTACCACGCCCTGGCCCGCCTCTACTGCACGACCGGGCACACCGCTCAGGCACTCGTCTACGCCGACAAGCAGGTGGAGCTGACCGAGGCGAGCGGCAACGACTGGCACGCGGCGAACGCCCACCTCGTCCGGGCGCACATCCTGCTCGACGACGCCCAGACCGGCCCCGCCCGCGAGGCGCTCGAGACGACGCGCCGGTTCTACGGCGACCGCATGAGCAGCCTCGACGAGGGCTGGGTCGTGGTGGAGGAAGCGCGGCTCGCGCTCCAGAGCGGTGACCCCGACGGCGCCGTCGACCTGGCGCGGCAGGCGATCGAGCTCCTGGGCACGCAGTCCGCGCCCGGCGAGCTGGGCGACGCCTACCTCGTGCTGGCCCGCGGCTACGACGAGCTCGGCCGCGCCGAGCGGGCGGGGCCGGCCTACACCTCCGCGATCGACGCACTGCGCAAGCAGAACGGGTGGCACTGCGAGCTGGGTCGCGCCTACCGCTGGTACGGCAAGTTCCTGCGCCGGGCGGGGCGCGCCGAGGCCGCCATGGAGGCGTTCGAGCGCGCCGCTGATCTCGCGCCCTCAAACCTCGCCGTCCTCGAGCTCCCGGATCTCTAGCCTCGAGCCGGGGGGACAGTCCCCCTACTCGACCACGGCTAGTCAGGCGCAACATCGGGGTCAGACCCCAATGGTGCGGGCTCTGAAAGATTGGGGTCTGACCCCGCTTTTTCAGGCTCGCGCTTGGGAGGTGGAGGGTCGCTCAGGGCGACCGGGACCTGCACCGTGATCGGGCCGCCGGGCCAGCGCTCCAGGCCGATGCGCTCGCCCAGGAACGTGCCGATCTCACGGCCGACGGCGACCAGCGGCATGGCGATGAGCACGCCGGCCAGGCCGTAGAGCTCACCTGCGGCCAGAAGCGCAAAGATGACGACCAGCGGATGCACCTTGACGGCGCTTCCCATCAGCTTGGGGATGACGATGTGGCCCTCGATCTGATGGATGAAGAGGAAGAGCAGCGCGACCGCGATCAGCGCCGTGGCCGACTCCGTGGCCGCGACGGCGGCCGGGGCGAGGGCTCCGAGCCAGGGCCCGACGTAGGGGATGATCTCGACCGCCGCCGCCCATGCGCCGAAGCCGAGCGCATAGGTCGATCCGCCCGGGAAGACGCCCGTGAGGCCGAGGATCCAGAGCCCCACGCCGGCGGTCGTCCCGATGACGAGCGAGACCAGCGTCTGACCCTTCACATAGGCCAGGAGCGCGCGTTCGATCCGGGTGAGGAGGTCCTCGTCGAGCTCCCCGCCGCGGAATACGCGGCGCAGGAACCGGGATAACCGGGGCGCGTCCAGCAGCATGTAGACCGAGATGACGATCACCAGCACCAGGTTGAAAAGGCTCTCGAAGAGCGTGATGAGGAGCGAGCGGGCCACCTCGACCGCCCGCCCCGAGTACCGCTGGAGGTGGGCGACGTCGATCGAGTTCAGAAGCCGCTTCCCGGGGGTCTGAACGTCGACCTTGACCGGGCTCGACCTGTCGATCCAGCGCTGGAGATCAGCCAGGCGCTGCTCCGCGGGCGTCACCCCGTGGTTCTCCTTGAACTGGTCCTCGACCTGGTTTGCGACGTCCTGCACCTCGCGGGCGATCACCGTCCCCACGATCACGCTCATCCCGCCGACGACGAACGCGAAGAACAGGTAGACGAGAAGCACCGCGACGCCCCGTGGGATGCGAAGGGCGCAGAACGCCCGCACGATGGGGTTCAGGAGGATGGCGATCAGCGCCGCGACCACGAAGACGAAGACCGCATGGTTGACCGCCGAGACGAGCAACCAGACGCCCACGATCGCAAGCGGGAGGCCGACGAGCTGAACCCACCGCGGGACCAGGATCTTCCCGGGCGCGTCGGGCGGCATCGCGGCCATCCTATCAGCGGCCTCATGCTAGGCTGGCCCCCGTGATCGCTACTGGAAGGCGGCCTCCGCGCCGGCGGCCGCGCCGCCGGTCGCCACATACCCGCACCCGACGCCTGGGGCTTGCGGTCGCCCTTCTGGTTGTCGTCGTGCTCGTCGCGACGGCGCTCCGAGGCGGGTCCGCGCCTGGCATCCAGGCGGCCGCGGTCGCCGTGTCGCCGCCCAAGCACGCGCTGGCGCCCGACGGCCCGCCGATCCCGACGCTCATGGCGACCGGGCCCAACGGCCTCGAGCTGGACGTGCCCATCGCCCAGGCGCGGGTCACCGCGATCGTCTACCACGGGGTCGGCGACGCCCGCGTGATCCCGCTGGCGCCCGTGGGCCACCAGAAGAACGCCGGGATCCTCACGAAGCTCTCGAACCTGATCACCGGCGCATCCAACGGGGCCGGCCCCGGCTTCTACGTTGACGGCGCGGGCGGCGGTACCGAGACGGGCTCCGTCGACATCGGCGCCGTCGCCGGGACGCGGGTCTACTCGCCTGTCGACGGCACCGTCGTCGGTATCCGGTCGTACGTGCTCGACGGCTCGCCGCACGGGAGCGTGGTTCAGATCCAGCCGACGTCCACGCCGGCCGACATCGTGACGCTCACGAACATCCGCACATCGCCCCAGATCGCGGTCGGCGACCAGGTCATCGCCGCCCGCACGCGGATCGGCACGGTCATCGACCTGAGCCGGGTGATCACCCAGGAGCTCGCGAAGTACACCTCCGACGCCGGCAACCACGTCCACCTCGAGGTCGGGCCGGCGCCGGCCGCCTCCCTGCTGCTCTAGCCGGTCGCGCGTGCGGATCCTCTTCATCGCCGACGCCTTCGCGGCGGCCGGTCGCAGGATCATCGAGGAGCGGCTTCCGGCGCTTCGGAGCGAGCTTGGGATCGACTTCGTCATCGCGAACGCCGAGAACGTCGCCGACGGCGTCGGGATCACGAGCCGTATCGCCCGCAAGCTGTTCGAGGCCGGTGTCGACGTGATCACGCTCGGAAACCACGCCTACCGCCAGCGTGAGGTCTATCCGTACCTCGACCAGGAGCCGCGGATCCTCCGCCCCGCCAACTACCCGGACGCCGCGCCGGGCCACGGCACGTGCGTCGCCGAGGCGGCGGACGGAACGCGGGTGGCGGTCATCAACCTCATCGGCAGCCTCTTCCTCG
>DATIDU010000267.1:0-17601 GCA_035456145.1 Gaiellales bacterium
GTACGCTCCAGCTCCTCGATCAGCGGCCGCGAGTCGATGAGCTCGTGGCCGTCGACTCCCGCCAGCGGGCAGCCGACCACGTTTCGCCACACGTCCCCGCAGGCCTGGGTGAACGAGAGCCCGACCGCGTTCAGCTCGTCGAGCACCATCGGCAGGTCCTCGATCCGAAGCCAGTGAAGCTGGATGTTCTGGCGCGTCGTGATGTCGCCCATGCCGCGCCCATGGCGCACCGACAACCGCCCGACGGTGCGGAGCTGGTCGGCGGTGACGATCCCGTTCGGGAACTTGATGCGCAGCATGAAGTGGCCGTCGGTCTCCTCGGACGGCCCCGGCTCGCCCGAGGCGGCCGACGCCTCGGAGCGCTGGGTGTAGATGCCGTACCAGCGAAAGAGCGTCAGGTCGTCGGGATCGATGGCGTCGAATCCCAGCTCGGCGTAGCGGTAGATGTCGGCGAGCACGTCCAGCCCGTCCTTGCGGGCCTTGATGTGCTCGATGGCGGGGAGCTTGGCGTCGGCGGTGGTGGACATGGGCGGGCACCCTAGTCTGTTTGGATCCAAACTGCAACTGTCTGGATTCAAGAAGGCGGTTCAACCCGGAGGTGAAATACTGGTGGTGATGGAGCACTCCACCCGAGGACTGTCGCGCGCCGACGACCTGGCTCGGGAGCTTCAGGCCGAGATCGTGACCGGCCGGATCCCGCTCGGAGCGCGCCTGCGCCAGGAGGATCTGGCGGCCCGGTTCGGTGTCAGCCGCACGCCGGTCAGGGAGGCGCTGCGCCAGCTTCAGGCGATCGGGCTCGTCGAGCAACTCGGCCATCGCGGGGCGCTCGTGCGCAGGTTCTCAGCCGAGGAGTGCCGGAACGTCTATCTCGTGCGCGCCGAGCTCGAGGGCCTGGCCGCGGAGCGGGCCGCCGGGCGCCTGACCGGATACGACCGCGGCGACATCGAGTCGGCGCAGGCGCTCCTTCGCACGGGCTACGCCCGCTACGGCACGCTCGCCGCCGGCGACGACCGCGGCCGGGCCATCGTCTGCGAGCAGTGGTCGCAGGCCAACGAGCTCTACCACAACGTCATCCTGGCGGCCGCGGCCTGCCCCCCGCTCCGCGACACCGTCCAGTCGCTCCAGAACATGGTGCCGCGCTCGATCGCCTGGCGGACGTTCGCCGACGACCCCGACATCATCCCCCGCTCGGCCTCGGACCACGACCGCATCACCGACGCGCTGGTCGCAGGCGATGCCCGCCGGGCCCGCCGGCTGCTCCACGCCCACGTGCTCGACACGGGCGAGACGGCGGCGCGCTGGCTTGACCGCCAGCGCAGCTGACGTTCAGGAGATCAGCCGGGAACGCGGGCTGCGCCGGTGATCGAGCCCTCGTCGTTGATGCTGCCGAACTGCACGACCGTGCCGGTGTGGGGCGCGTGGATCATCGTGCCGTTGCCGACGTAGATCCCCACGTGGGAGGCGCCGTTGAAGAAGACCAGGTCGCCGGGCTGCAGGTCGCTCAGGGGCACCGCCGGCAGCATCGACATCTGCGCCGCGGCGTTGTGCGGCAGCGACACGCCGAGCTGGCCGTAGACGTACATGACGAGCCCGGAGCAGTCGAAGCCCGACGGGCTCGCACCGCCCCACACGTAGGGCACGCCCAGGTACTGCTCGGCGATGGCGACGGCCTGGCCGCCCAGCGTGCTCGACGGCGGCGCCGGGATGTTGGTGGTCGAGACTCCCTGCCCGGCGGCGGCCTGGGCGGCCCGCTCGCGAGCGGCGGCCTGCTCGTCCAGGATCTTCTGGATCGACGCCTTGAGGCCGCTGATGTAGGACTTCTGCCGGTTGACGGCTGCGAGCGCGCTGGCACGGGCGGCGGCGGACGCCTTCTGCTGTGCCTTCACGAGCTTCAGCTGCTTCGCCAGCCGCGCCTGGCGGTCGGAGACCTCCGACTTGTACCGGGTGACCTGGTTGAGCAGCGTCTTGTTGATGCCGTTCACCCGCTGCATGACCTGCACCTGATCGACGAGCTCGCTGATCGACCGGGCGGCGAGGAGATATGAGAGCGCGTCCTCCCCGCCGTTCTTGTATGTCTCGGTGAGGCTGGCCTCGAGCCGCTGCTCGGCGGACTTCAGGTTGGCGCGCGCCACGGCCAGCGACTGCAGGTTCAGGCGCATCGCGTCCCGCGTGTTCACGAACTTCTGGTGGATCCTGTCGTAGGCCTCGATCCGCGTCTCGGCGGCGCTCTCGAGCGCGGTGAGGTGCGCCTGTGCGGCCCTGGCCTGCGCACGCTTCTGCGACAGCGTGTCGGCCGAGGCGCCCGGAGCCGACACCCCCGCGGCCACAGCAAGGCCCAGCACTGCCAAGACCAGAAGCGCTCGGGTCGGCGGCGCGCAGCGGCGCGCCTGGACGCGGGCGGACGACATGGACGGGCAGGCTACCAAAGCCCGCGGCCGGTTGCAGCAACCGGGGATCCGCCTTGTGACGAGCTACCGGCCGGCGATGCCGCCGGTGTCGCGCATGAGCCTCTGGGCGAAGTAGATCGGGATCGCCGTCAGGGCGATCACGAAGACGGCCACGGCGTTGGCCTCGGGGGCCTGGTTCGGCAGCTTGAACTGCTCGTACATCCAGAGCGGCAGCGTCTGCTGGGAGCCGGCCGTGAAGAGCGTCACCACGATCTCGTCGAACGAGAGGGCGAACGCCAGGAGCCCGCCGGCGACGAGCGCGGTCGAGAGGTTGGGGAGGGTCACGTGGCGGAACGTCTGCCAGCCGTCGGCGCCGAGATCCATCGACGCCTCCTCGAACGAGACCGAGGTGCGGCGCAGGCGGGCGACAGCGTTGTTGTAGACGACAACGATGCAGAACGTGGCGTGGCCGGCGACGACCGTCCACAGGGACGGCTTGATGCTGAGGTACTCGATCGCCGAGAGCAGGGCCATGCCCGTGACGATGCCCGGCAGCGCGATCGGCAGCACGAAGAGCAGTGAGATCGCGTTCTTGCCGAAGAACCGGAACCGCGAGAGCGCGAAGGCGATGCAGGTGCCGAGGGCGAGCGCGAGCGCCGCCGCCCGCAGGCCGACTGTGAGCGAGTTCACGAGCGCGACGCGGGCGAAGTGGTCGCCCCACGCCAGCCGGAACCAGTGCGTCGAGAAGTTGGACACCGGCCAGGTCGGGATCTTGGACGCGCCGAACGCGTTCAGCCCGATCACGACGAGCGGCAGGTAGAGGAAGAGCATGGCGACGAGCGCCCCGGCCTTGATCGTGAGCCTCACGCTGCGAGGTTCCACTAGAGGGCCTCGAAGGCGCCGAGCCGCTTCATGAGCACCAGGTAGAGGGTGACGATGACGACCGGCACGCAGGCGAACGCGGCGGCGAACGGCACGTTCTGGGCGACGCCCTGGAACCGGAAGATGACGTTGCCGATGAAGTCGTGGTTGTTCCCGCCGACGAGGTCCGGCACGACGTAGTCGCCCAGGGTCAGCGAGAACGTGAAGATCGAGCCGGCGGCGATGCCGGGCAGCGCCAGCGGCCAGATCACCTTGCGGAACGTCATCCAGGCCCGCCCGCCGAGGTCGGCCGAAGCCTCGAGGTAGGAGGTCGGGACGCGCTCCAGCGCGGCGTACACGGGCAGCACCATGTAGGGGAGCCACAGGTAGCTGAAGGCGAGCCACATCGCCAGATAGCTGAAGGCGATGTCGATCGGGCCGATCCCGACCTTGCCGAGCGCCCAGTTGATCGGGCCGTCCTGGGACGTGATGAGCCGCCAGGTGTAGGCCTTGATCAGGTAGCTCGACCAGAGCGGCATGAGGACACCGATGAAGAGCAGCGCCCGCATGCGCCGCGACGCCATACGCACCATGTAGTAGGCGAGCGGGAACGCCAGCAGAGCGTCGGTGATCGTGACGGCGATCGCCATGACGACCGTGTTCTTGGTGATCTCCCGGTAGACGGGCTGGTTCCACAGCTCGCGGAAGTTGTCGAGCGTGAGCGTATGGATGATCTGCCCGGAGAGCTCGTCCTCGATCCAGAGCGACGTGAAGAGGAGCACCGCGAGCGCCGCGAGGTAGACGAGCACGATCCAGCTGAGCGGCGGCACCAGGAGCAGGATCAGCTTCACGAACCGGCGCCGGTAGAGGAACGCCGAGATCCGGCCGCGAAGGCCGCCGGGGGGCCGGGCGATGTCGGGTGCGGTGGTGCTCACGGGCGACCCCGTGGGGCCAGACCCCATAGCGCGATGGCTATGGGGTCTGGCCCCGGTGGTTCAGCTGTTCTTGATCTCCGTCCAGGCGGAGGTCCACTCCGAGTACGGGACGCACGTGTTTCCGCGGCTGTCGCCGCAGTCGGTGAGCGGCGTCTTCCAGTAGGCGATGCTCTTGAAGTAGGCCGGATCGGTCACGTGGTAGTCGGTGCAGTAGTTCGCGACTTCCTTGTCGAGGATCGAGCAGGCCTGCGGGTTGGCGGGCGCCGAGCCGAACGTGTAGGCGGTCTTGGCCTGCACGGGCGGCGTCGTCGCGTATGCCATCCACTTCAGCATGCAGTTGGGGTGCGCAGCCTTGGACGAGAGCATCCAGGTGTCGGCCCAGCCCGTCGCCCCCTCCTTGGGGAGCACGACGCCCATGTCCTGCTTGTCGGCGACGAGCGCGTTGTACTGGTAGGGCCACGTCGGCCCGATCACGATCGAGCCGTTCTTGAAGTCCTGGATCTGCGACGTGTAGCTGCCCCAGTAGTTGCCGATCTGCTTGCGCTGCGTCTTCAGCAGGTTCACCGCTGCGTCGAACTGATCCTGGGTGAGCTCGTACGGGTCGGTGATCTTCAGGTCCGGCTGGGTCGCCTTCAGATAGACGGCCGCGTCGGCGATGTAGATCGGGCTGTCGTACGCGTCGACCTTGCCCGAGTAGCTCGACCCGTCGAAGATGACGCCCCAGCTGTCGGGCGCGGTCGTGACGACCTTCTTGTTGTACATGAGAACGTCGGCGCCCCATTCGTAGGAGACGCCGTAGTGCAGGCCGTCCACCGTGTTGTGCGGCGGGGACTGGAGCGCCGGCGAGATGTCCTTGAAGTCGGGGATGAGCTTCTGAACGTCGACCGGCTTCACATCGCCGGCGGCGATCAGGCGGTTCGTGGCGTCACCGGACGCCGACACGCCGTCGAAGTTGCCGGTGCGCATGAGCCGCACCATGTCGTCGGACGTCTGCCCGTAGGTGACGTGCACCTGGCAGCCGGTCTGCGCCTCGAACGGCTTCACGACGTTCGGCTCGGTGTAGCCCTGCCAGGCGATCAGGTCGAGCGCGCCCTCGGTCGGCCCGATCGTCGAGACGGGCTTCACGCCGCCCCCGCCGCCGCCCCCGTTGTCGCTTCCGCCTCCGCCGCAGCCCGCCGCAACGGCCAGGGCGGCGCCGGCGGCGGCCAGTGCCATCCAGCTCCTCTTCATGCCGAGATCTCCTCCCACTCGATGGATGGACCGGACGCCTCGACGGTGCGGTTGTGCTCCCGGTCCCAGATGAGACGCACCTGCCGGCCACGCGCCGCCAGAGCCTGCATCGACGACGTGGCCTGGTTCTGCTGTACGACGACGAGCTCGCCTCCGCCTTCCAGGGAGACGATGTAGCGCGTGTTCACGCCCAGGTAGACGACCTCCCGCACGGTGCCCGAGGCCGAGCACTGGGCGGGCGTCGGCTCCTCACCCGGGTCGGCGAGGTGGATCTTCTCCGGGCGGACCGTGAACGTGCCCTCCGCGCCGGCGATCGCCTTCGCCGCCTCGCCCGTGAGCAGGTTGGATGTCCCCACGAACCCGGCCACGAACGCGGTTGCCGGGTTCTCGTACACCTCGGCCGGCGAGCCGACCTGCTCGATCCGGCCGGCGTTGAAGACGGCCAGCCGGTCGGACAAGGTGAGCGCTTCGTCCTGGTCGTGGGTGACGAAGACGAACGTGATGCCGACGTCCTTCTGGATCGCCTTCAGCTCGATCTGCATCTCCTCGCGCAGCTTGAGGTCGAGCGCGCCGAGGGGCTCGTCGAGGAGCAGCACCTTCGGCCGGTTCACGAGCGCACGGGCGAGCGCGACCCGCTGGCGCTGGCCACCCGAGAGCTGCCCGGGCTTGCGCGACTCGTACCCGGGCAGACGCACCATCTCGAGCGCCTCGGCGACCCGGCTCTTGCGGTCGCTTCTCCCCACCTTCCGCACCATGAGCCCGTAGCCGACGTTCTCGCCGACGGACATGTGCGGGAAGAGCGCGTAGTCCTGGAAGACGGTGTTCACGTCGCGCTGGTACGGCGGCAGCCGCGACACGTCGACGCCGTTCAGCAGCACCTCGCCTTCGGTCGGGAGCTCGAACCCGGCGATCATGCGCAGCGTCGTCGTCTTGCCGGACCCGGACGGCCCCAGCATCGCGAAGAACTCCCCGTCTCCGACCTCCAGGCTCACCCGGTCGACTGCGACCACGTCGCCGTAGGTCTTCCGGACGCCGCGGAGGTTGACCGCCGCGGCGCCGGACGGATCAGGCTGCTGCTGCTCCAAGCGACTCCTCGAGCCGGTCAAGGCCGGCGTCGATGTCCTCGTCGGGCGCGGCGATCGGCACCAGGATCCGGATGACGTTGTCGTTGATCCCCGTCTTCAGGATGATGAGGCCGCGATCGAGCGCCGCCGCGACCGCCGCACCCGCGACGTCGGCGGCGGGCTCGCGCGTGTCCGCGTCCTTCACGAGCTCGATGGCCGCCATCGGGCCGACGCCCCGCACCTCGCCGATCGCGGGATGGCGCGCCGCCATCTCGTTCAGGCGCGCATGGATGCGCTCGCCGACCTCGACCGCGCGGGCCAGGAACTCGGGATCGGAGATGGCCTTCAGGCTCTCGACCGCGGCGGCGCACGCCACCGGGTTTCCGCCGTAGGTCGATCCCAGGCCGCCTGGATGGACGGAATCCATGGTCTCGGTCGACCCGACGACGCCCGCGAGCGGCATGCCCGACGCGAGCGACTTTCCGACCGTGACCAGGTCGGGGACGACGCCCGAGTGCTCGATCCCCCACAGCGTGCCCGTGCGGCCCATACCGGCCTGCACCTCGTCGTCGATGTAGAGGATGCCGTGCTCCTCGCAGCGGGCCTTCAGGCCCTGGATGAAGTCGGCCGGCATCACGGTGAAGCCGCCCTCGCCCTGGATCGGCTCCAGGATGACGCACGCCACCGAGGCCGGGTCGACCGTCGCCTTGAACATCCAGTCGAGCGCGTCGAGCGCGTCCTTCGTGGAGATCCCGCGGTACGGGTACGGCGCCGGCGCCCGGTAGATCTCGGGCGCGAACGGCCCCATCCCGCGCTTGTAGACGAGCTTCGAGGTGAGGCTCATCGCGAGGAGCGTGCGCCCGTGGAAGCCGCGGTCGAACGTGATCACCGCCGGGCGGCCGGTGTGGTAGCGGGCGATCTTGACGGCGTTCTCGACGGCCTCCGCCCCCGAGTTGATGAGCACGGCCTTCTTCGCGTGCGAGCCGGGCGCGAGCTCCGAGAGCATGCGGCACACCTCGAGATACGGCTCGTAGGCCGCGACCGGGAAGCAGGTGTGGATAAGCTCGGCCGCCTGCCGCTGGATCGCCTCGACCACCGCGTCGGGCGTGTGGCCCAGGTTGAGGACGCCGATGCCGCCGGCGAAGTCGATGTACTCGCGGCCGTCGGCGTCGACCAGGCGGGCTCCATGCGCGCGTGCGGCAAAGATCGGTGCGATCGAGACGCCACGCGCCACGTAGCGGTCGCGCTTTGTGCGAAGCGCCTCTGAAGAGGTTTCGGTGTGGACGGCCATTGGTCTATACCCCCGCGGTCGAAGCCGTGCCCGGCGAGTATAGAGCCCGCCCTCCAGCCGGGGCTTCCGGAGGACGTTTCCAGGTACGATCCAAGGGCTGCTACCCGGAAAGGATCGCCCCGGAATGACCGACCACGCCCAGCTTCAGGAGCTCGCCAAACGCCACCTCGTGATGCACTTCACCCGCCACTCGGCGTACGAATCGGATGAGGTGCCGGTGATCGCGCGCGGCGAGCACTGCTCGGTCTACGACACGAACGGCAAGAAGTACTTCGACGCGCTCTCAGGCCTCTTCTGCACGCAGATCGGCTACAGCTTCGGGGCGGAGCTGGGCGAGGCGGCGGCGAAGCAGATGGCGGAGCTCCCGTTCTTCACGAACTGGAACTACGCCCATCCGCGCTCGGTCGAGCTGGCGGCCAAGGTGGCGAGCCTCGCGCCCGGCGACCTGAACCGGGTCTTCTTCGTCTCCGGCGGCTCCGAGGCGAACGAGTCGATCATCAAGCTCGCCAGGCAGTACCACCAGCTCAAGGGCTTCCGGAACCGCTACAAGATGATCGCGCGCCGGATCGCGTACCACGGCACCACGTACGGCGCGCTCTCGCTCACCGGCATCTCCGCGATCCGCGCACCGTTCGAGCCGCTCATGGCCGGCGTCCGGCACGTGTCGAACACGAACGGCTACCGCCGCCCCGAGGGCGAGAGCCAGGCCGAGTTCACGCAGTTTCTGCTCGATGAGCTGCGCGGTGTGATCGAGCAGGAGGGACCCGAGTCGGTCGCGGCCGTCTTCATCGAGCCCGTGCAGAACTCCGGCGGCACGTTCACCCCGCCCGAGGGCTACTGCCGTGGTGTCCGCGAGCTCTGCGACGAGTACGGGATCCTGCTCGTGGCCGACGAGGTGATCTGCGGCTTCGGCCGGCTCGGCTACTGGTTCGGGTCGGAGCGCTACGACATCCGCCCCGACATCATCACGTTCGCCAAGGGCATCGGCTCGGCCCACGTCCCGCTCGGCGGCGTCATCATGACCGACCGGGTCGCGCAACCCTTCCTGGAGGGGACGGCCATGTTCACCCACGGCATCACGTACGGCGGCCACCCGGTCGCGGCGGCCGTCGCGCTCAAGAACCTCGAGGTCATGGAACGCGAGGGCGTGCTCGAGAACGTGCGCCAGAACGAGGACTACTTCCGCGGCATCCTAACCAAGCTCGCCGAGAAGCCGATCGTCGGCGACGTGCGCGGTGCCGGGTACTTCATGTCGCTCGAGCTCGTGAAGGACAAGGAGACGAAGGAGACGTTCACCGACGCCGAGGCCGAGCACCTGCTGCGCGGCTTCCTGTCGGGACGGCTCTACGAGGCAGGCCTGATCTGCCGCGCCGACGACCGCGGGGACCCGGTCATCCAGCTCTCGCCGCCGCTCGTTGCGACGCGCGACGACCTCGACTTCATCCACGACGTCCTCGACACCGTTCTCGACGACGCGTGGGTCGAGATGACGAAGTCCGGCGCGCGCCAGGCCGTGTCCTCCTAGAGATGCCGACCGTCGCAGTCGTCGGCGCGGCCGGCATCATCGGTCCGGCCGTCGTCGCGTCGCTGGCCGAGCACGACGCGGTCGAGCGCATCCTCGTCCTCGACATGAACGAGGCCGGCGCGCGTGAGGTCGCCGAGCGGCACGGCGGCGGGAAGGCGACCGGGGGCGGGCTCGACATCACCGACCGCGAGCGGGCGGGGGCGTCGCTTGACGGAGCCGACGTCCTCCTGAACAGCGCCGCCTACCGTGTCAACCTCGCCGCGATGGAGGCGGCGCTCGCCGCCGGGGCGCACTACATCGACCTGGGCGGGCTCTTCCACGTGACGCTCGAGCAGCTGGAGCTCGACGCCCGCTTCCGGGAGGCGGGCCTCCTGGCGGTGCTCGGAATGGGCTCGACGCCGGGGAAGACCAACGTCATGGCTGCCAGGGCGGTCGAGCTGCTCGGCGACGAGGTCGAGCGCATCGTCGTCGGCGCGGCCGGACGCGACCCCGACCCGCCCGCGGGGCCGCTCGTCGCGCCGTACGCCCTCGAGACGATCCTCGACGAGCTGTCGATGCCGACGCCGGTCGTCCGCGACGGCGAGGTCGTGTACGTGCCGCCGATGAGCGAGGCCGGCACGGTCGAGTTCGGTGCGCCGGCCGGCCCGGCGGAGACGATCTACACGATCCACTCCGAGCAGGCGACGTTCCCGCAGAGCTTCGGCGCCGCGAACGTCAGCTTCCAGCTCTCGCTCAACCCGGTCTTCCTCGACCGGATCCGGTTCCTCGCCGAGCTCGGGCTCGCGGCGACCGAGCCCGTCGACGTCCGCGGCATGCGGGTCACGCCGCGGCACGTCCTGCTCGCCCTCATGGCGCAGCTGCCGAAGGCCTCGCCTTCGCATCACGCCTTCGGCATCCATCGCATCGAGGCACACGGGCGTGAGGGCGGGCTCGCGATCGTGGAGTGCGTGACGTCGGCCGTCGACCGGTTCGACTTCGGCGGAGGGGTGCTCTCGACCGCATGCCCGCCGGCCGTCGTCGCCGACATGATCTGCCGCGGCGAGCTCGCGGCGTATACGGGCGTCCTGCCGAGCGAGCGGTGCGTCCCCTACACGCCGCTCTTCGAGCGCCTCGAGCGCTACGGCGTGCGCGTCCGCGAAGAGGTGCGGCTCGAGACCTCGGCCTAAGGTGATTGATCGGTAACCCCCGCGCGCCCGGCCGCACAGCTGTCTGGGACTGCGAGGGCTGGCGGGGCTGCGGCTGCGAACCTTCGCATCCACGGGAGACCTGCTTAGATAGCAGGTCTCCCCGTGACCGCTGCAAGGCGTTCGCCTTGCAGCTTGTCCTCGGTCGGCCCAATATCTCGCGCCGATATTGACCCTCCCTGCGTCCCTTGCGCTGCTCGGTTCTCGCCCATGAGCGACCTGCTGGGTAGCAGGTCGCTCATGACCGCGGCAAGCCGTTCCGGCTCGCCGCTCGGACATCACGGGGGTTACCGATCAATCACCTCTGAGCTCCCCGGCCAGCAGGTCGAGCAGGAGCCCGTCCTGCCACCCGCCCGCGGGGTCGCGCCAGTAGCGGCGCATGATTCCGACGCGGCGAAAGCCGACCCGTTCGTAGCAGCGGATCGCACGCACGTTCGCGGCCGCCGGATCGATCGTCAGCCTGTGGTGGCCGCGCTCGTCCAAGAGGTGGCGGGCGAGCGTCCGCACCGCGTCGGCGCCGAGGCCCCGCCCGTGGCTCCCGGTCGAGAGGAAGAGGTCGATCCCGGCGTGGCGGAAGTCGGGCTCCGACTCCTCGTGGAACTGGATCAGGCCGGCGACGCGCCCGTCGCACTCGACCACCAGGCCGATGCTACCGTCCCCTCCCGCGGCCTTCTCCGCCAGGTCGGCGGCGCTGATGCCGGGCCACCACCGCGCGACCTCCGGCTCGGCCCCGATCTCGACAAGCCGGCCGAAGTCGCGCTCCTCGAGCGGCCGCAGCAGCACGCGCTCGCCGCGAAGCGTCGGCCCCACCGTCATTGGCGCAGGGTAACCCCGTCCACGCCGTCGGACACATGAAACAGTGGCGCCAGGCGCCGGTGTTTCACGGGCTAGCATCGGGGCGTGCTCGTAGAGGACGCCACAGACACCTGGATCGGGCGGCCTGTGGAGGAGCTGCCGACGCCGATCGCAGTCGTCGACCTCGACCGGCTCGAGGCCAACATCGCGCGGCTCGCCGGCTACGCGCGCGAGCATGGGATCGCGCTCTGGCCGCACGCCAAGACGCACAAGATGCCGCCGGTCGCGCGCATGCAGCTCGCGGCGGGGGCCGCCGGCCTGACCGTGGCGAAGGTCGGCGAGGCGGAGGTGTTCGCGCGCCACCACCTCGGGCCGCTCCTGCTGCACTACCCGGTGTACGGCACCGACGCGTGGCACCGGCTGGCCGAGGTCGCGGACGGTATGCCGCTTACGGTCGCGGTCGACTCCTACGAGGCGGCCGAGCCGCTGGCCGGCGCCATGGCCGCGGCCGCCGTGAGCGCCGAGGCCCTCGTCGAGATCGACGTGGGCCTGCACCGGACCGGGGTCGAGAGCGCCGCCGCCGCCTGCGCGCTCGCGGAACGGCTCGACGGCCTGGCGGGCATCGAGGTCGCCGGGATCAGCTGCTTCCCCGGCCACGTCCGCGGGCCGGCCGCCGATGTCGCACGGAAGCTGGCTGACGTCGAGGCGATCCTGGCCGAGGCCGTCTCGCGCTTCGCCGCGGCCGGGCTGCGCTGCGACCGGGTGTCCGGCGGCTGCACGCCGGCGATGACGATGACGCACCTCACGCCTTCGGTGAACGAGCTCCGCGCGGGGACCTACGTCTTCCTCGACCGCACCGAGGTCGGGTTCGACGCACCGCTCACGCTCGCCGACTGCGCACTGCGCATCCACGCCACGGTCGTCTCGACCGCGGTTCCGGGGACGGCGGTCGTCGACGCCGGCTCGAAGGCACTCTCTGACGCGCTCTACGGTGGCCCCGGCGGCGAGGGTCGCGGTGCGATCCTCGATCATCCCGACGTGACAATTCCGCACACCAACGAGGAGCACGGTATCTGTGACGTCAGCAGATCGGGGACGACGTGGCACGTCGGCGACCGAGTCGAGATCGTCCCCAACCACGTCTGCACGTGCGTCAACCTCCAGGACGTGATCTGCGCCGCCCGCTCGGGCGTCGTCGAGCACGTCTGGACCGTCGAGGCGCGCGGGAAGATTCGGTAAGCGTCAGCCGAGCAGGTTGCGCACGCGATCGAGGCGCGAACGCAAATCCTTCACCTCGGCCGCCTGGGCGTTCATCGCCGCGGCCAGGTCCTGCACGTTCTGCACGAGCGCGCGCGTGAGCGCATCGATATCGCCCCCGCCGCCGGTTGGTGCAGCGGTCGCGCGGCGGGTGCGCACCGTCGCTGTGGACGCGCGGCGCCCGGAACGCCGGCGAGGCCGAAGCGATCCCCCCGCCCGCTTACGTGCAACACGATAGTAATTTGCGGCGACCGTGCCCTCGCGGCGCCCGCTGTCGGCGGAGATCTTCTTGAACGCATCGGTGCGGCTCATGCCGCCCTTCACGAGCTTCTCAACCTGTTCGAAGATCTGCTCGCCTATGACACCTGTACGCGGCATTGTGACGTCACCTCATGTAGTTGGTGCGATACGCGCAAAGTTATACACGACTCCCCGGACCTCCTGCGGAGGGCTCCGGAAGGGGTTTGACGGCGGCCCCGCGACCCCCTATGCTGTGACGCGCATGTCGAGCACCGCCCGCACAGAGAGGATTCTCGCCCGCTCCACGCTGAGCGGGCGTCCTGTCGGGCTGCCGCCGATCTCCCTCGACCTCCTCGGCCTCCTTCTCCTCGCCCGGTAGGGCGAGCGACTTGGCCTACGCGCCGCAAGCCGGCGCACACGCACACCGGACACCACGGGAGAGGTGCGCTCTCCCACGGCCGAGGAGGTTTCACCACATGGCTTCAGAAGCGGACACCGTCCGTATCTTCGACACGACGCTGAGGGACGGCGAGCAGTCGCCCGGCATCGCGCTGAATGCGCAGGAGAAGATCGAGATCGCCCGCCAGCTCGACCGGCTGGGCGTCGACATCATCGAGGCCGGGTTTGCAATCTCGTCCCCAGGCGAGCGTGACGGCATCCGAGCCGTGAGCCGTGCCGTCGACTGCGTCGTGGCGTCGCTCGCCCGCACCAACGAGGAGGACATCGACGCGGCGATCGAGTCGCTGTCCGATGCGAAGAACCCGCGCATCCACACCTTCATCGCGACCTCCGACATCCACATGGAGCACAAGCTGCGGATGACGCGCGCCGAGGTGGTCGAGGCCACCGATTTCGCGGTCCGTAAGTCGAAGCGCTTCTGCTCGGACGTGGAGTTCTCATGCGAAGACGCAACTCGTACTGACATCGAGTTCATGGCCCAGGTGGTTCGCACAGCGATTGCCGCCGGGGCAACGACGATTAACATTCCCGACACCGTCGGCTACACCGTTCCGGAGGAGTACGTCGAGATCCTGACGGGCCTGCGCGAGCGCGTGCCGGAGATCGGCGGCGTCACCCTCTCCGTCCACTGTCACAACGATCTCGGGCTGGCGGTCGCAAACTCGATGGCCGGCGTGGCGGCCGGGGCGCGCCAGATCGAATGCACCATAAACGGTATAGGTGAACGCGCAGGCAACGCATCGCTCGAGGAGATCGTGATGCTTCTGCGCACGCGCAAGCCGCGCTTCGGGATGGATACGCACATCGTGACGAACGAGATCATGCGTACCTCCCGGCTCGTCTCACGCCTCACCGGCTACCCCGTCCAGCCCAACAAGGCGATCGTCGGCCGTAACGCGTTCGCACACGAGGCAGGCATCCATCAGCACGGCGTGCTCGCCCACCGGCGCACGTACGAGATCATGGACGCCGAGTCGGTTGGCCTGACCGGATCGGACATCGTGCTCGGCAAGCACTCCGGCCGGCACGCGCTTCGCCAGGCGTTCGCCGACCTCGGATTCACGATCGAGGGCGAGGACCTGCGCCGGGCGTTCGACCGGTTCAAGGAGCTCGCCGACCGGAAGGGCAAGATCACATCGCTCGATCTCGAGGCGATCGCGTCCGACTCGCTGCGCGAACGGGAGGATCCCTACCAACTCGTGTCGCTGGCCATCACGACCCGCACCGGTGAGCCGGCGCAGGCCGAGGTGACGGTGCGAAACGGCTTCGGCGAGCGCACCGAGTCGGCGGTGGGCGACGGGCCGGTGGACGCCGCGTTCACCGCCATCACGCGCCTGCTCGACGTGCCGGTCGTCTTGGCCGAGTACACCATCGGCGCCGTCACGGGCGGCGCGGACGCGCTGGGAGAGGTGCGCGTCGTCGTCGAGGCCGACGGCCGGACGTTCGCCGGCCAGGCCGTCTCGACGGACATCACCGAGGCGTCGGCCGAGGCATACCTGCGAGCATGCGCGCATGCCAAGCTGGCGATCGAGGCCGACCAGGACAAGGAGCTGATCGAAGTCTGATGACCGAACCCCGTCCCATTCCCATCGTCGCCTGCCTGGCCGGCGACGGCATCGGCCCGGAGGTGATGGCCGAGGCGGGCCGCGTGATCGAGGCGGTCTCCTCGCTCATGGGCGTGCGCGTGCGCCAGGTGCACCTCCCGTTCGGCGGCGATGCGATCGACAAGCACCAGCACCCGTTCCCGCCGCACGTGCGGGCGGCGGTCAAGGCCTCCGACGCGGTCCTCCTCGGCGCCGTCGGCGGCCCGCGCTGGGACTCGGCGCCGCGCCGGCCCGAGGCGGGCCTGCTCGAGCTTCGCAAGGAGCTCGACACGTTCGCCAACCTGCGCCCGGTGCGCCACGACGGCATCGACCTGATGGTCGTGCGCGAGCTCACCGGCGGCCTCTACTTCGGCGAGAAGGTGCTGACCGGCGACAGCGCGTTCGACACGTGCAGCTACTCACGCGAGCAGATCGAGCGTGTGACGCGGTGGGCGTTCCGCCTCGCCAGGCGCCGGTCCGGTCGCGTTGTCTCGGTGGACAAGGCGAACTTGCTCGCGACGTCCAAGCTGTGGCGGCAGGTCGTGACCGACCTGCACGCCGCGGAGGCGCCGGAGCTCGATCTCACCCATGAGCTGGTCGACTCGTTCGCGATGAACCTCGCGACGCGGCCGGCGAGCTATGACGTCATCCTGACCGAGAACCTCTTCGGCGACATCCTGAGCGACCTCGCCGCCGCCGTGGGCGGTGGCCTCGGCCTCGCACCGTCCGCGTCGATCGGCATCGACGGCCCCGGCATCTTCGAGCCGGTGCACGGCTCGGCGCCCGACATTGCCGGCCAGGGCGAGGCGAACCCGATCGCGATGATCCTCTCGGTGGCGATGATGTTCACGTACGGCCTGCGCCGACGCGACGTCGGCCGCGCCATCACCGCCGCCGTCGACGAGGTGCTGGCGGAGGGGCTCTCGACCGCCGACCAGGTGCACGGCGGCCGGGCCTACGCAACCTGGGAGGTGGGCCAGGCCGTCTGTGAGGCTCTCGCCCATCACTCCAGCGGCTCAGCGGAGTTCGCAGACCACCCTTTCGGTAGGGTGATGGCGCGTGGATAGGCAGCGGATCACCGGCGCCGAGGCGATCATCCGCTGTCTGGAAGCGGAGGGCGTGACCGACGTCTTCGGCCTTCCCGGCGGCGCGATCCTGCCGCTCTACGACGCCTGGGCGCACCACGAGCACGGCATTCGCCACTACCTCACCCGCCACGAGCAGGGCGCCGGGCACATGGCGCAGGGCTACGCGCGCGCGACCGGCAAGGTGGGCGTCGCCATCGCCACCTCCGGCCCGGGTGCGACGAACCTGGTGACGCCGATTGCCGACGCGTACCTCGACTCGACGCCGATCGTCTGCATCACCGGCCAGGTGCCGACCCACCTCATCGGCACCGACGCCTTCCAGGAGGCCGACATCCAGGGCATCACCATGCCGATCGTGAAGCACTCCTGGCTCGTGAAGGACGTGCGCGACATCCCGCGCGTCATGAAGGAGGCGTTCCACATCGCCCGCTCCGGCCGGCCCGGCCCGGTGCTCGTCGACATCCCCAAGGACGTGCAGCTCGCCTCGTTCGAGTTCGAGTACCCGAAGCAGGTCGACATCCCGGGATACAAGCCCTCCAAGCACGGGCACCCGCGCCAGGTGATCTCGGCCGCCGAGGCGATCCTCGCTGCGGACCGGCCCGTCTTCTACATCGGCGGCGGGGCCATCTCGGCGAACGTCGACCCGGCCGAGCTGATCCGCGTGGCCGAGGCCGTCCAGATGCCCGTCATCACCACGCTCATGGCGAAGGGCGTCTTCCCCGACTCGCATCCGCTGTGCATCGGCCTGCCCGGCATGCACGGGTCGAAGGCGGCCAACTGGGCGATGAACCGGGCCGACCTCCTGATCGCCTGCGGCGCGCGGTTCGACGACCGCGTGACGGGCAGGCTCGACGCCTTCGCCCCCGGCGCGAAGGTGATCCACATGGACGTCGACCCGGCCGAGATCGACAAGAACCGGCACGCCGAGATCCCGATCGTCGGCTCGCTCGAGCTGATCGTGCCCAAGCTGGCCGAGGCGCTCAGCTCGCGCATGAACGGCGGCCCGCCGAGGGCGGCCGAATGGCTCGACACGGTGCGCAGCTGGAAGGCCGAGCACCCGTTCCGCTACCGCAACTCCGAGCCGCTCAAGCCCGAGTACGTGATCGAGCGGCTGCGCGACCTGACCGCCGGCCGCGACGTGATCTGGACGACAGGCGTGGGCCAGCATCAGATGTGGGCGGCGCAGTACCTCCAGATCGACCATCCGCGGCGGTGGCTCACGTCGGGCGGGCTGGGAACGATGGGCTACGGCGTCCCGGCCGCGATCGGCGCCAAGGTCGGCCGGCCCGACGCGACCGTCATCAACATCGACGGCGACGGCTGCTTCCAGATGACGATGCAGGAGCTCGCCACCGCGCGGATGTACGGCATCGGCGCCATCCACGTCGTCGTGAACAACGGCTGGCTGGGGATGGTGCGCCAGTGGCAGGAGCTCTTCCACTCCGAGCGCTTCTCCGAGACCAACCTGACCGTCGATCTGCCCGACTACGTGAAGCTGGCCGAGAGCTTCGGCATCGCCGCCTTCCGGTGCGAGACGGTCGGCGAGGTCGACGACGCCATCACCGGCGCGCTGGAGTGCGGTGGCCCGGCCGTGATCGACGCCCGCGTCTATCACGAGGAGAAGGTCTACCCCATGGTGCCTGCGGGCGCGCCCTCCGCCGAGATGCTCGACGTGGAGTGGGCCGAGGAGGACAATCAGTGG
>DATIDU010000268.1:0-17530 GCA_035456145.1 Gaiellales bacterium
TCACCCGCCTCGAACGCGAAAAGGCGGCTGTGTTCCAAAAAGCGGCCCGCAATCGACCGGACGTGGATGCGCTCTGACATCCCGGGGACGCCCGGGCGCAGCGAGCAGATCGACCGGGCGACGATGTCGATCCGGGCACCCGCCTGCGAGGCGCGGTAGAGCTCCTCGATGATCGCGGCGTCGGTGAGCGAGTTCACTTTCATCCGGATCGTGGCGGGCTTGCCCGCGGCGGCAGCGTCGCCGACCGCGCGGATGTGGTCGATGAGCCGGGTGCGGAGGTTGAACGGCGCCACGAGCAGCTTGCGGAACTGCTGCGGCCGGCCGAACCCCGTCATATGGTTGAAGAGGTCGGCGACGTCGGCGGTGATCTCCTCGTCGTCGGTGAAGAGCCCGAGGTCCTCGTAGAGGCGGGCCGTCGCGCCGTTGTAGTTGCCGGTGCCGATGTGGGCGTAGCGGCGCAGCACGCCGCCCTCGCGGCGGATGACGAGCGTCGTCTTCGCATGGATCTTGAGGTCGCGGAAGCCGTGGACGACGTGCACGCCGGCCTGCTCCATGGCCCGCGACCACTCGATATTCCGGCGCTCGTCGAACCTGGCCTTGAGCTCGACGAGGCACACGGCCTGCTTCGCGCGCTCGACCGCCTCGATCAGCGCCGGAAGCAGGGCTGTGTCGTCGGACGTGCGGTAGACCGTCGTCTTGATGCCGACGACGCCGGGATCCTTCGCCGCCATGCGGACGAACGCCTCGACCGACGTCGAGAACGACTCGTAGGGCAGGTGCACGAGCAGGTCGTCCGACCGGATCCGGGCGAAGAGGTCGGCCGAGCCCTCCGGATCGGCGAGTCGGGCCCGCGTCACCGGCACCCACGGCTCGTGCTTCAGGTCGGGGCGGTCGATGTCCGCGATCTCGCTCACGTCGGCCATGTCCATGAGGCCGGCCGTGTCGTAGACGTGGGCGTCGGTCACGCCGAGCCCGGTGCAGAGCCGCTCGCGCATGCCTGCGGACATGCCGACGGACACCTCGAGCCGGACGGCGTCCCCGAACCGCCTTCGGCGAAGCTCGAGCTCCACGGACTCGAGCAGGTCGTCCGCCTCGTCGGAGAGCTCGAAGTCGGCGTCGCGCGTGACGCGGAAGAGACTCTGCTCCACGATCTCGATCCCGGGGAAGAGCCGGTCCGAGAAGTGCGCGATCACCTCCTCCAGCGGGACGAGCCGGATGCCCTCGCCGCTGCCGACGTCGACGAAGCGCCGGAGCCCCTCCGGCACCTTCACCCGGGCGAAGCGCTCCTCGCCGGTCACCGGATCGCGTGCGAAGAAGCCGAGGCTGAGCGAGAGGCCCGAGATGTAGGGGAACGGCTGCCCCGGCCCGACCGCGAGCGGCGTCAGCACCGGGTAGACATTGCGGTCAAACCACTCGCCGACCGCGTCCTGCTCCTCGGCCGTGCACGACTCGAAGGCGCAGATCTCGATCCCCTCGGACCTGAGTGCCGGCATGAGCACGTCCTCCCACAGGGCCACCTGGCGGGAGCGCAGGGCGATCACCCGCTCGCGGATCTCCGCGAGCACCGCCGTGGGGGTGCGGCCGTCCATCGAGCGGACGCTGAGCCCGGCCGCCATCTGCCCCTCCAGCCCGGCCACCCGGATCATGAAGAACTCGTCCAGCGTCGCCGCGACGATCGAGCACATCCGTACGCGCTCGAGCAGCGGCCACGAGGGATCCTCAGCGAGCTGGAGGCACCGCAGGTCCCAATCGAGCCAGGACAGCTCGCGATTCAGGTAGCGGTCGCCGGGAGCCTCGGGCGGGCGGATGACGGCGGCCAGCTCGTCCATGCGTCTGTGGGTTGCGCCTCGTGCCCCGGGTCCCGCCAGGCGGGCGTCAATCCCAGGAGAATTCCGTCGCCTGGGTGGTCTCCATCCACCCTCGGGGCTGACCCTCGGCCGCGTTCACCGCCGGCATGGACTCGGTGTCCTCGGCGAGGTCGGTGACGACCGGATGCTCGCCGGTCTCCTCCTCCTCGCGCCGCGCGTCCGCCTCGGTCTTGAACAGCGGATGGTTGTCGAACGGGTCGTCGTCGTGAAACTCCTCCAGCGGAAGGTCCTCGTCGAGATGTCGATTTCGGCGCTTCAGCTCGAGGTGATGCTCGATTGCGGAAGCAAACAAAGAACCGCTCGTAGTCATCCACCGTCCTCCCGATCAGTGGTCCCTGGCACAAAGAAAACGCGGCGCCAAGTGTACCAAGCGAGCGGGGCGTTCCGTCCGGAAGGGGACGTGCACGCTGGCAAATTCACCACTCGTTTACCAGGCCTCGGCGACGGTCACGTGGTTCTTGCCGTCGCGCTTGGCCTGGTAGAGGGCGGCGTCGGCCGACGCGATCAGGTCGATCTGCGTCATCGAGTCCTCGGGCCCCGCGGCCACGCCGAAGCTCGCGGTGATGCCCTCGATCTCGTCCGGGCCGAACCGGATGGCGCGCGAGGCGATCTCGCGCCGGAGCCGCTCGGCGAGCAGGGCGGCTCCCTCCTGCGCCGTCTGCGGCAGGAGGATGGCGAACTCCTCGCCGCCGTAGCGGGCCGCCATGTCGATCTCGCGGATCAGCTCGGCGAGCGTCGTCGCCACGCCGTGCAGGACGGCGTCGCCGGCGAGATGGCCGCGGGTGTCGTTGATCTGCTTGAAGTCGTCGATGTCGAGCAGGATCAGCGAGAGCGGCGTCCCGAAGCGCTGGGCGCGCTCGTACTCGCGGCCGAGCACCTCGTAGAACTGGCGCCGGTTGGCGAGGCCGGTCAGGGCGTCGGTTACGGCCTGCCGCTCGACGACCCGGTGCAGGCGGGCGTTCTCGATCGCCACACCGGCCTGCACGGCCAGCGCGGAGAGCGACTCGATGTCGTCATCGCCGAAGCCGCCGTCCTCCGGGTCGACGGTCGTCACGAGCCCCAGGAGCTGATGCTCGCGCAGGATCGGGACGGCCAGCATTGCCCGCGGGGCCTGGACGACGCGCGGCTCGTGGGCCGAGAGCGCCTCTCCCTCGAGCCCGATGCCGGCAGCGACGACCATGGGCAGGTCGGTGCGCGACCCCCGGGCGGTGCCGATGCGGGCCTGCTCGATCGCCTCGCCGCGCTCGGGGTCGTAGAGCAGGAGCCGCCCGCCGCGGGCTCGGGTGGCCTGCACTGCCGTGTCGAGGACGGCGCCGACGAGCGCGTTCAGGTCGTGCGTCGCAGCGAGCGTCTCGCCGTAGCGCTGGAGCGTCTCCTTGAACCGGCCGCGCTCGGCCTCGAGCTCGCCGACCCGGGAGGAGAGCTCGCTCGAGATCTGGTCGATCGCCGCGCCGAGCTGGTCGAGCTCGTCGCCACGCGCTCCGCCGCGGGCGAGCACCATCGCCCGCTCGGCGAGGTCGTTCAGGGCCCGCGACATCCAGTCGGCCGCGGCGAACGCGAGCACGCCGATCACGAGCGCGATCAGGATGAGCGGGACGAGGATCTTGAATCGCTGCGAGTTGATGGCGTCGTTCAGCGCCGCGCGGGGGTACATCGCCACGAGCGAGCACCCGTTCCCCGGACTGCACGGCACGCCGATCCCGACGGCGCGCACGGGAACGCCGGCGATCGTGGCGTTGGTGGGCTGGCCGAGCGGAATCGTCCCGGCCACACCCGGCGCCGGGCCGGTCGAGGCCACAAGCTTCCCGCCGGCCACGATCCCGAGATCCTGGAGGCTGTTCTTGAGGCTCGAGCGATTCAGGTGCTGCACGAAGGCGTCGTCGAGCGGCTCGGCGACCACGACGCTGCAGTCGGTGCACTTCGACACCTTGACGACGCCCTCGATGTACGGCGCACTGGGCAGCCCGCCGGCCACGATCTTCCCGTTGCGCTTGAGCGCCGCGACCATGTTCACGCCGTGCGGCGCGAACCTGTCGACGACATTGGCGAGCGTTTGATCGGAGACGTGCTGCGGTATGGCCGCGAAGGCTCCCTGCACCTCGAACTGGCCGGCGACGAGCGCGGCGACGGAGTTCGCCTCGTTTACCTGCGCCGCATACGCCTCTCTCCCCGCCAGCGCCGCAGTCGTGAGCCCGTTGTCGACGTTGGCCACCTTGTCGTGCTGGAGTAGTCGCAGCACCAGGAAGCCGGCGGACACCAGTGGCACCAGCGCCAGCCCGATCAGGACGATGGAAAGCTTGTGACGAAACCGCACCTATGGCGCTCCCGGGAAGGCCCGTCCGTGGGCGTCTCGATTGTATCGGCGACCCTCAGAATCGCCCTCCCCCGTCTGGGGGATGCCACGACGGACTTCGACCCCCTGGGCCGGATCTCCTGGGAGGTGCTAGTAGGCGGCGAGCTCGCGGGCCGCCCGGAGGATGTCGTCCTCGGTCGGCAGATACTCGCGCTCGAGCACGGGCGTGAAGGGGATCGGCGTGTCGATGGCGGCGACGCGCGTCACGGGCGCGTCGAGATGCTCGAACGCGTCCTGGGCGACGATGGCGGCGACCTCGGCCCCGAACCCGCCGGTGAGGTTGTCCTCGTGCACGATCATCGCCTTTCCGGTCTTCCTGACCGACGCCAGCACCGTCTCGCGGTCGAGCGGGACGAGGGTGCGCAGGTCGATCACCTCGACCGACGTGCCCTCGGCCGCGAGGATGTCGCCGACCGCCGTCGAGAGGCGGACGGTCGAGGCGTAGGTGATGATCGAGAGGTCGGTGCCGGGCCGGGCCACGCGCGCCTTGCCGATCGGCACGGTGCGGCCCTCGGCGCCCGTGGCAACATCGGCCTTCTCGCGGCGGTAGAGGAACTTGTGCTCGCAGAAGACGACCGGGTTGGGGTCCTGGATCGAGGCCCGCAGGAGCCCGTAGGCGTCGTCGGCGGTGGCGGGGCAGACGATCTTGAGGCCGGCGTGGTGGTGAAACCACGCCTCGACGTTCTCGGAGTGGTACGGGCCGCCGCCGACGCCGCCGCCGTTCGGGCAGCGGACAACCAGCGGCACGGCCCAGCCGATGCGGTAGTGCATCTTGGCGGCGCAGGTGACGATCTGGTCGAAGGCGATCGACACGAAGTCGCCGAACTGCATCTCGGCCACCGGCCGCTGTCCGGCCATGGCGGCCCCGATCGCGACGCCGGTGATCCCGGCCTCGGCGACGGGTGTGTCAATCGAGCGCAGCTCCCCGTACTTCTGCTGAATGCCCTTCGTGGCGCCGAACGCCCCGCCCTGGCGCCCGACATCCTCGCCCAGGCAGAAGACGCGCGGGTCGGCCTCCATCTCGTCGTGCAGGGCGGCGTTGATCGCCTCGAGGTAGGTCAGCTCGGGCATGGCTAGTCCGCGGACTCGGCGAAGACGCCTTCGTGTGCTTCGGACGGGTCGGGATACCCGTCCTCCTCGGAGCGCTCGACGGCCTCGCGCACCTCGTCGCGGACGCGCTCGCGGATGCTCTCGAGCCTGGCCTCGGAGACCTCCCGCTCCTCCAAAAGGGCCGCCTCGGCGCGCTTGATCGGATCCTTGTCCGACCACTCGGCGAGCACCTCCATCGGCATGTAGCTCTCGTATTTGTCGTGCGCCGCGTGCCCGCCCATCCGGTAGGTCTTGCACTCGACGAACTGCGGCCCGGCACCGTCGCGGGCGGCGTCGACCGATGCTTTCATCGCCGCATACACCTCGAAGACGTCGTTGCCGTCCACCGAGACGGCCGGAATACCGTAGGAGGCCGCCTTCTTGTGGAGGTCGGTGACCTTCGTCTGCTTGGAGATCGGCGTCGAGTAGCCCCAGCCGTTGTTCTCGGCCACGAAGACCGCCGGCACCTCGAGCACCGCCGCGATGTTCAGCCCCTCGTGGAAGTCACCCCGCGACGTCGCGGCGTCGCCGAAGCTCGTGAGCGCGACCCTCTTCTCGCCGCGCTGCTTGTAGGCCAGCGCCGCGCCGACCGTGAGCGGGATCATGTCGGCCATGTGCGAGACCTGGCATGGGATGTTCCACTCGCGCCCGCCGATGTGCAGGTTGCCGTCCTTGCCACGGGTGGTCGAGCCGGCCTTGCCCATGAACTGGGCGAAGATGCGCCAGACGGGCACGCCGTGCACGAGGTAGGAGCCGAGGTCGCGAATCCACGGCGAGAGCCAGTCGCCGTCCTCGCCGCGCTCCAGGGGCAGGGCGATGCCGACGGCGATCGCCTCCTGGCCGCGGCCGGTGTAGTAGCTCCCGGGGAGCTTGCCCTGCCGGTACAGGTTGAGCGCCCGCTCTTCGACCGCTCGGGTGAGCGTCATCCAGTAGTACAGGTCGAGCGCGAGGTCGTCTGAGATCTCGACCGACGGGAGGTCGGGAACGACGGAGATCTTGCGGGCGGGGGACGTCACAGCTGGCGTTATCGGCAGATCTGCCGGTGAGACAAGGGGCAGTGTAGTGGCCGTGTCCGCGGGTGCTGCGGTCCCGGCCCAAAGAGGTCTACCCCTAAAGGTGGAGATCGGATGGCCGAATACGCAGCCGATGGCGCTTCGCACGTCCTCACTCCCGTCGTCCACCGCCGCACCCACGCCCGCCGTCGACTGGCGCGCCCGGGTGCAGCAGACCGTGGCGGCCGCGACCACAGCGATCGCCGCCGGCGATCTCGACCGCCTCGCCACCGCCTTCGTCGAGCTCGGCGAGTGGGACGACCGCCAGCGGGCATACCAGGCCCGCTGCGGCATCGTGGAGTCGGTGCTGGCCTACCGGCCCGCCTCGTCGGACGCCTGGGTGGGGCCGTTCGTGGTGACCGCCGCAGCGCTCCTCGAGGCGCTCGAGGCCGAGCCGCGCGAGCCGGCGCTCCTGAACCACGCCGGCGTCTTCCTCTACGAGCTGCTCGAGGCCGCCGCGGCCGAGGATCTCTTCAAGGCCGCGCTCCGGCTTGATCCCAACCAGCCCTTCGCCGCCGCCAACCTGGAGCAGGCCAGGATCCGCAAGCGCTCGAACGGTCGCCTGAAGGGCGCCTTCGGGGCGCGCATGCGCGGCCTGGCGGCACGCGGCCGCAAGGTCGCGGCCCAGGCGCGGCCGGTGGCGGGCCTTCGGCTCTCGCTGTGCATGATCGTGAAGGACGAGGAGGAGATGCTGCCGGGCTGCCTCGAGCCCCTGCGCGGCGTCGTGGACGAGATGATCGTCGTCGACACCGGATCGAGCGACCGCACCGTCGAGATCGCCGAGTCGTTCGGGGCCAAGGTCGTGCACTTCCCGTGGAACGGCTCCTTCGCCGATGCCCGCAACATCTCGATCGACAACGCCACCGGCGACTGGATCATGTACCTCGACGCCGACGAGCACCTCGAGGCGGAGGACGCGCCAAAGCTGCGCGAGCTCCTCGGCCGCACGTGGCGTGAGGGCTTCAACCTCGTCGAGACGAACTACACCGGCGGCGAGGACACGGGGTCGGCCACGACCCACCTCGCGCTCCGTGTATGGCGCAGCCGGCCGGAGTACCGCTTCGAGGGCCGCATCCACGAGCAGAAGACGCACACCATGCCGATGTACCTGCCGGAGCGGTTCGAGACGACGACGATCCGGGTGCGCCACTACGGCTACCTGAACCAGCGGATCGCCTCGAAGGAGAAGTCGCAGCGCAACATCGAGCTGCTCGAGCAGGAGGCCCGTGAGAACCCGAGCCCCTTCAACGACTACAACCTGGCGAGGTCGTTGGCGATCTGATCCTGCCGCACCTGCTCGGCGAGCATTCCCGAGGCGGCGATGTAGAGACCGCGTTCCATACGGAAGTTCCTCTTCTCGTGGTCGATAACCAGGACCAGGGGCGGCCTGGCATCTCCGGGTAGTCGTCCCCCAAGGCCACAAGTTGAGACATGCAGACCGGCACAATCACCCTGAAGGCGGTCACACCGGCGGGCAGCGCCCCGCAGGCAGGGCCGCGCCTGGAGCCGGGCTCCGACCTGGTCGCGCGGCTCATCTCGGCGCCCGCGAACGGCGGCCGCGGCCTGATCTCGCTGGCCGGCATGATGCTCGAGGCGCAGCTTCCATCGGGCCTGCTTCCGGGGCAGAAGCTGCATCTGAAGGTCGTGGAGGCCACGCCCGCTCAGCTGCGCGTCCGCATCGTCACGCAGGCCGGCGAGGCCGACGAGATCACCGACACCGTGACGAAGCTGGCCGGCGAGCTGGCGGCCCGCGGCGACGGGGCGCTGCTCCGGGCCGCGCTGCACTTCGCTGACGGCTCGCCGCTCTGGCTTCCGGGCGGCGTCGCGGCACAGATCCACATCGACCCGGAGGCCGAGGGCGAGGAGGGTCCCAACGGGCCGTCGCGTGGTGCGGCCGGCGAGGCCGGCTTCGTTCTGCATTCGCCCGAGCTGGGGGCGATCGAGGTGCGGCTGCGCATGGCCGAGAGCGGCGTCCGCGCCACCGTCGTGACGGCGCCGGGCGAGGCGGCCCGGCTGGCGGCCGACGGCCTGCCCGACCTGGTCGCCGCGCTCGAGCGCGCCACCGGCCGGCCGGCCGCTGCGATGGCCGCGCCGCGCGAGCCGCAGGCCGCCGCTCCTCCGCCGCCCGAGGGGGCATTCGATGGCTACGCCTGAGCAGCCGCCCCGCGCGGCCGCGCTGCGCTACCGCAAGGGCGAGACCGCGCCTTCGCTCGTGGCCTCCGGCCGCGGCTACGTCGCCGATGCGATCCTCGCAGCGGCGGAGGAGGCGGGCATCCCGGTGCGCGAGGACGCCGTGCTCGTCGAGGCGCTCGCGCACCTCGAGCTCGGGGACCGCGTCCCGCCCGAGCTCTACCAAGCCGTGGCCGAGGCGCTCGCCTGGGCCTACAACCTCACCCGCCGCCGCGCGTAGCTGCAATGAACGGCGCCAGGCACCGTCCTTGCAACACCGGGATCAGAGCCCGATTTGCGCGCACGCACGCGTGACTTCGAGCCCGACGTCCGACCGCCGCCGAGATGCGCGGTCAGGCCGTAGGCCGGGGTGATCGAGGCGTCGCCGCGTCCATCAGAATCGACCTCGCCAGTACCCGGCCTTCGCACGCTCATTCCGCGCCCGCTCCTTCATGGCGCGCTCGGCGACCGAGGTACGAAGCAACCTGAAGAGTCGCAGAATGCGCTTCATAAACCCAATGTACGTCCCTTGGCTACTGTGACCAGCACGCGGACGAGTGATCTCGGCAGGCGCGAGTACGACATCGTCATCGTCGGGGGCGGGGTCGTGGGATGCGCGATCGCACGGCGGCTGTCGTTCACGACGGCGCGGGTGGCACTGGTCGAGGCCGCAGACGATGTCGGCGAGGGCGCGTCCAAGGGCAACACTGGGATCGCGACGTCGGGCGCCGACTGCCCGCCCGGCTCGCTCGAGGCTGAGCTGGTGCGGCGGTCGAGCCCCGGCTGGGAGGCGCTGTGTGCGTCGCTCGACACGCCGTTTCGGCGGATCGGGGCGCTCGCCGTGGCGCTCACCGCCGACGAGGAGGCTGCGCTCGCAGGCCTGGCCGCGAACGCCCGCGCGAACGGCTGTCGGGCCGACATCCTGACCTGTGAGCAGGCCAGGGGGATCGAGCCGCTGCTTGCTCCGGCCGTCCGGGCGGCCGTCCACGTGCGGGACGACGGCATCGTCGATCCGCTGCGGCTCACGATCGGCTTCGCCGAGCTGGCGGCGCGAAACGGCGTCGACATGTACCTGGACTCCCCGGTCACCGCCTTCCGGACGTGTGGCGATCGCCTCACGCATCTCGAGACGCCGCACGGAGCGATCGCGGCCGGCGTCGTCGTGAATGCGGCCGGCATCGAGGCCGACACCATCTCGCGCCTGGCGGGCGGGGAGCCCTTCACGACCTGGCCCCGGCAAGGCCAGTACTGGCTCCTCGACCGCGAGATCGGGTCGCGGTTTCGCACGATCGTCGGCGGCGTGCCGGCGGCGGCCACGCGCGGCGTCTACTGCGTGCCGACGACGCACGGGTCGCTCCTCCTCGGCCCGACGGCCCGCGACGGCACCGACCGGGGCGACCGGGCGGTCGACGCCGAATCCCTGGACGGCGTCTTCGCCGCCGCCCACGCCCTGGTGCCGAGCCTCGACCGCCGATGGGCGATCAAGACGTTCGCCGCCAACCGGCCCGCATCCGACCCCGAGTACCGGGTCGGCGCCGACCGAAACCGCGCGAACATGATCCACGCCGCCGGGATCCGCTCGACCGGCGTGTCGTCGTCGCCCGCGGTCGCCGAGCTCGTCCACGACGCCCTCGCGCGGGCCGGCGCCCCTGTCCTGGACGAGCGCCCGGACGCCGTTCGCGCCCTCGACCCCGTCGCCCGTCTGTGCGCCCACGCGGACGTTTGTGAGCTTGTTGCGGTTGACGCCGCCTATGGCGACGTCGTCTGTCCGTGTGAGCAGGTGAGCGCCGCCGAGGTCGAGGCCGCGCTCCGGATGCGGCTCCCCGCACGCACCGTCGCCGGCCTGCGCAAGCGCACCCACGCAGCGGCCGGACGCTGCCAGGGCGCGATGTGCCTCGGCGAGCTTCACCGCCGTTTGGAGTCCCATGTCTGAGCCGGTCGCGATCGTCGGCGCCGGGCCAACCGGCCTGGCGTGCGCGCGGGCGCTTGCCGGCCGCACCCAGGTGGTCGTTGTCGAGCGCGGGCCGGCCCCGGCTGCCGACGTGCGGGCGACGGCGATCCGATGGGACGGCCGCACGCTCGTCGCCGTGGGGCCGTCCGTCGTCGAGATCGCAGCGGCGGCGCTTGTCATCGCCACCGGCACGCGCCCTCTGAGCGCCGCCGAGCTCGGCCTCACCGGTGCGCGGCCCGAGGGTGTGCTGGCGGCGCCGACGGCGTGCGACCTGGCGGCGCACGGACGCTTCCGCCCGGTCAGGCCCGTCGTGATCGGCGGCGGGCGATGGGCGGCACGCGCGGTTGAGGCGCTCCTCGCGGCGGGCGCCGAGGCCGTCACCGTCATCGCCCCAACCGGCCTTCTGGTGGCGCTGGAGCCGACGCAGCGGATTGTGCTCCACGAACGGCTCACGCCGCTCGCCGTGCGCGGCGACGGGAGCGTCGAACGGCTCGAGTGCGACGGCGCGAGATTCGACTGCGACGGCATCGTGCTGGCCCACGGCCTCGTGCCCATACGGAACGTGGACGGCGCCGTCGTGGGCGGCGAGCGGACGGTCTACGCGCAGCCGAGCGTGGATCCGCCTTCCGAGACGTCCTCGCGGGCGGCGGGCGTGGACGCCGCCCGGGCCGCACTCGCGATCACCGGCGGGGCGGCTACAATTGGGCCATGGTCGAGCTCACAGAGTTCGCCGCCGAGCGCGTAAAGGCGCTTGCGGCAGCCGATCCCGAGGCCAGGGTGCTGCGCCTCGCCGTCGAAGGCGGCGGCTGCTCCGGCTTCCAGTACGCGATCGGCTTCGATACCGGCAGCGAGGACGGCGACGTCGAGGTCGACTCGCACGGCGTCCGCGTCGTCATCGACCCGATCAGCCTGCCCTACCTCCAGGGCTCGCGGATCGACTTCAAGGACGGGTTGATGGGCGCCGGGTTCAGCTTCGAGAACCCGAACGTGCAGTCGACGTGCGGCTGCAACTCGTCGTTCCAGGCCAAGCCCGAGATCGAGGGTCCCTACTCGCCGAAGCCCGACGGCTGCGGCTGACGGCGGCGAGCACCCCCACGCCCGTCACCGGGGAGGACGTCGAGGCCTTCCGCCGCGACGGCGCCGTCTGCATCCGGCGCGCGTTCACGCCTGACGAGGTCGCGTTCGTCGAGCGCGGCATCGAGCGAAACCTCGCCGACCCCAGCCCGCGGGCGCTCGTGGCGAGCCCGCCCGACGACACCGGCCGCTTCGTCGAGGACTTCTGCAACTGGGACCGGATCCCGGAGTACGAGCGGGTGATCCGCGAGTCGGCGGCGGCCGCGATCGCCGGCCGGCTGATGGGCTCCTCGACCGTCCGGCTGTTCCACGACCACATGCTGGTGAAGGAGGCGGGCACGCGCCAGCCGACGCCATGGCACCAGGACCAGCCGTACTACAACGTCGACGGCGCGCAGACCTGCTCGGTCTGGATGCCCGTCGACCCGGTCTCGCGCGAGTCGACGCTCGAGTTCGTGGCCGGCTCGCACGTCGGCCCGTGGCTCATGCCGCGGACGTTCATGGACGGCCAGGCGAAGTGGTTCCCCGAGGGCAGCCTGGCCGACCTGCCCGACATCGAGGCCGACCGCTCCGCCTTCCCGATCGTGGGCTGGGCGCTCGAGCCGGGCGATGCGGTCTTCTTCCACATGCTCGCGCTGCATGCCGCGGGCGGCGCCGACCGCCGCCGGCGGGCGTTCTCGATCCGCTTGCTCGGCGACGACGTCGTGCACGCCCCGCGGGCCTGGAAGACCTCGCCCGAGTTCCCCGGTCTGGTCGAGACGCTCCCGGCCGGCGCGCCGATGGACGACCCGCGGTTCCCGGTCGTCTGGCGCGCCTGAAACACCGGCGCCTGTCGCCCTGTTTCACGAATGACCGGGGTCGGGCTCCGGACGGGCCCGGCCCATGGGGTTCGCCAAACCGGGAACCATCGGCCGCCGTAGCACGTCCAAGAGGCATGCGACTCGTCCCCGCACTCGTCGCAACGGTCGTCCTGGCCGCAGGCTGCGGAAACGGCGTGGCCGGAGGTGGCCAGCCGCGCGGGTGGATCGCGGGCGTGGTGTGGGGCGGAAAGCCGATCTGCCCCACGCCGAAGGGCAACGACTCGTTGACCTGCCACCCGACGCCGCTCGCGAACGGCGTCTTCGTCGTGTCGGGCGGCGGCACGACGCGGCACGTCCACGCCGACGCGATGGGCCGGTTCCGCGTGGCGCTCCCTCCCGGGCGCTACGCGGTCCGCCCGGGCTGGTCGCGGCCGCGGATGATCCGCGTCGTGGCCGGACAGGTCGCGCACGTCCGCGTGGGGATCCGGCGCGCGACGGCCGGCGGAGAAGGCTGACCCCGGGGCGGCGCGAGCGCCGCCCCGGGGCAGGTCGTCAGCGGACTACGTCACGCACGGATTGCCGTGCAGATCGCGGTGGAAGACCTCCGCGAGCGTGATCGGCTTGAAGCCGACGTCGGCGTAGGTGTTGAACCCGACCTTGGTGCCGTACTCGGTGGCGGAGTTGCCACCGAAGGTGTTGGTCGTGCCCGGGATGTGCGCGCCCCCCTGCTGGAACCAGCAGCGGCCGTTCGCCCGGGTCAGGGTGAAGATCGGATAGAACCTCGCTCCGATCGGCGGGTTGGTGCAGTGGGCGCCCGTGTCGCGGTCGCACTCGGGCTGATGGTTGCCCGGCTCACCGCGCTCGATGCGCGGCAGGTCGTTCTCGAACGACACGTTCTCGAGCAGCTTGCCGTTCGAGCTGGGCGGCGTGAACATGAACGCCGTCCCGTGGAGCTTCCGGTCGAGGGCCGGCTTCTTGAAGGTCCCCGGCCATGTGAACCGGTAGGCCGGACCGTCGAAGTCGCCGTCGTCGAGGACGCAGCCGATGATCGGCACCGCCCCCGCGTAGTTCGCGCCATCGAGGCAGAACTGATCGTCATCGTCGAGCGTGGCATCGCCCGCGCCCGGGGACGAGCACGCGCCCGTCGACGGGTCGATGGCGTTGCAGTACTCGAAGTGGCCGATCTCGTCGGAGGCGCCAACGTTGGTGTTGTGGGCGCCCCACAGCGACCCGCGCGGGACCGCCGAGTTGTACATCGGGTGGAAGGCATACGGAGCGACGTGGCAGTGCTTGGCGTTGGGCTGGAACAGGATGTGCCCGAAGCCGTTGGCGATGCTTGCCGTCATCGAGCCGCTCTGGCCCGTGGTCATGTCGGTGATGTCAATGCGGTACCCGGCCGGCGTGTCGTGCATGTGCACGCGCAGGGTGTCGCCCGGGTTGAAGAGGAGCACCTTCGTCGGATCGACGCTGAGCCCCGTCCCGTTCCCGTCGGACAGCGACAGCGGGTTGGCGGGCGCGAGCGACTTGCCGCTCTTCGTGATGTACGCCCAGTTGATCGGCTCCTCACCCACGAGGAAGTGGTTGTTCAGGCAGTCGGCGTTCTGCGAGATGCCGGTGTTGTCCTGATCGGAGAGGCTGTCGATCGTCAGGTTCGCGCACCACTTGGTGGCGGTGCACCCGAACCCGTCGAACTGCGGGACCCAGCCGGGGCCGTAGAACTGCAGCTCCATGAATGCGCTGCCGGGTGCCTTGCCGAGGTAGTGCGCAGAGTGCGGGTCGGCACTTCGGAAGCGCGCGTTCGCGTCGCTGTTCGGCGTGCACTTCTTCGTGAAGTTCGGGGACGACTCCGTGTCGCACATCGTGATGCTGAACCAGAACGTCGCCCGCCGCTGGAAGTCCCACGTCCCGCCGGAGCCGTCCTGCTTTGGCTTCACGGGCGCGTTCATCGGGAGCTTCACGTAGTAGAGGAGGTCCTTGCCTCCCGTGCCGGGCCGATGCGAGGAGAACTGCACGGTCGGCTCGTCATGACCGGTGTACGCACCGTTGTCCCCGATCGAGTGGTACGGATCGAGGCACATGAACGGCCGTTCCTGGCACAGGGTCTCGCCGTAGCTATCAGCCTTTGCGACCGCCGGCCCGGCGAGGGCCGTCAGGACCACAAGGGCCAGCGCGACGATGCGTTTCATCTTCCCTCCGTAGACGCAAGAGAACATGTCACCATGCACGGCCACACGGCCGCGCAGGGGACTCCGCTGCTTACCGCCTCCTGATGCTCAGAGGCCCACCCCCTCAAGTAGACCGGGCGTGACTCTACCCCTCCATTTCCCTCTCGGCAACAAAACCACCCGCGACCGCGTGAGAAACTTGCGGACGTGGGGATCCGATCCGGCGTGTGCGCAGCGGCCGTCGTCACCACGGTCGCCGTCATCGCCGCGGCGCCGGCGCACGCGGCGGCGATCCGCGTCCCGCTCGACCGCGGCCACCCCGGCCTGGGAGCGATCACGGTCCGGTATCGCGTCCTTCGCCACACCGATCGCACCCGGCCGCCGCTCGAGCCGGTCGTCGCGTTCGAGGACGGGCCGGGGTACGGCTCGATCGGATCGGCAAGCACGTGCCTCTTCCTGCTCGGGAAGCTCCACCGCCGCCACGACCTGATCGTGATGGATCAGCGCGGCACCGGGGCGTCCGGCGTGATCGACTGCCCGGCGCTCCAGAACGGCGTCCCGCCGTATGCGGCGGCTGCGACAACGTGTGCCCGGCGGCTGGGCCGGACGGCGGGCGCCTACGGCACCGCCGCGGTGGCCGACGACATGGCGGCGATCCTGCGCAGGCTCGGCGCGGCGAAGGTGGACGTCTACGGCGACTCGTATGGCACCTACGCGGCCCAGGTCTTCGCCGTCCGCCACCCCAACCGCACGCGGGCCGTCGTGCTCGACGCGGCGTTCGACAACGCTTTCGACCCGTTCGAGCGCGAGTCGTCCGTCGCCCTGCGCCGGGCGTGGCGGGCCGTATGCACGCGCGCCTCCCGGTGTCCGGACATCCTGGGGACGATCCGGGCCCTCGCCGGCAGGCTTGCGCACCACCCCATCGTCGGAACCGGTATGGACGCCGACGGCGTCCGCCGGCGGGTGCAGCTCGGGCCGGTCGAGCTCGGAAGCCTGGTCTACGACGCCACCTACACGTACACGGTCTTCCGCGACCTCCCCGGGGCGCTCGCCGCCCTCAGGCGCGGCTCTCGGCGAGGGCATTCGCGCCGTTCCGAACCCGGGTGTGGCTTCGCACGGTGGTCGAGCACGAGCTCGTCTGCGGCTGCCTGGACTGGCCGCGCCCCCGAATCGGCCCACGGCCGTTCCCCGGCGGCGGCGCGCGGCCGGGAATGCCCGTTCTCGTCCTGAACGGCGAGCTCGACCACTCGACGCCCATCGCCGACGCGCAGCACGTGGCCGCCGTCTTTCCCAACGCCACGCTGGTCGAGGTGCCGAACACCGCCCACGTGACCGCGCTCTACGACTTTCAGGGCTGCTCCGCCGGGATCGTGCGGCGCTTCCTGACCACCCTGACCGTCGGATCGACCGCATGCGAGGCGGCGATGCCGCCGATCGCGCTCGCGACGTTCCCGCGCACGCTCGCGGCGGCCCCGCTCGCCGGCGGCGGCCGGGCCGGGCTGACCGCACGCCGGGCCGCGTGGGTCGCCTCCGAGACCGTCGGCGACGCGCTCTCGCGCTGGTACAACCTCATGCTCACGGCGCGCGGGCACGGCCTGCGCGGCGGCTCGTACGTCATCACCGGCGGCTACCTGAGCCACTCACCGCTGTCTATCCGGTTCGAGCGCACGCGATTCGTCTCTGACCTCGCCGTCTCGGGAAGGGCTGTCTGGGACCGCCGTGCGCGGCGCGTCCATGCGCGCCTGCATCTGACCGGAGCGGCGAGCGGCGCCCTCTCCGTCTCGTTCCGCACGAACACGGCCGGCGCGCTGGCGACGATCTCAGGCCTGGTCGGCGGCCGCAGCGTCCGCCTCGAGACCCCCGCGCCCTGGGCGCCGCAGGGCTAGCGGATCCCGGCGGCGACGAGCGCGAACGCGAGCGGACTGGTCGCCGTGAGGTCGATCGCCGGCTCGACCGTCGAGTAGGACTCGACGTTGTCTCGGTAGACGGCGGCCGAGTTGAAGCGCGCGAACCGGTCGCCGCCGCCGGGCGGGCACGCCCGCATGTGCGGCAGGCTGCCGCTCGTCGCCTCCGAGTTCGGACCCTCGACCGACGCGCCGGCGAGCACCGGCGCGCTCCCGTCGAGCGACCCGGCGATGTTCGCCACCTGGTGCTGCATGCAGTGCGGGTAGACGCGCCCGTCGCCGACGATGAACGACGAGCCCCAGGCGTTGGCGCCGAGGACGTTCCCGAGCCAGCGCATCCCGAGCGCCGCATAGCGGTGGGTGCCCGCCAGCTCGTCGTAGAGGCTCGCGGTGACTGCGAGACCGGTGCCGTGGGTGGTCGTGTCGTACTGGGCCCAGCCATAGCCGAACCCGAAGGGATCCTTCCTGCCCTGGGCGATCCCGACCGCAAGCTGGCGCCGGAGGTCGGCCAGAAGGCCGGCCCGCGTGACCGCCAGGCCACGGTCGCGGCCGCGCATGGCGCGGATCAGGTCGGCGTGGGCAAGCGCGCTCACGTCGTAGAGGTTCAGCGTGTCGGCGGCGTCGTTCGGCCCGTGGATGTAGGCGTGCGCCCACCGGGCGGCGAGCCGCACATAGCGGCCCGGGTTGCGGTGCGGGATGCCGCGCGGCGCGCCGGGGAGCTGGAGCGCGCGGGCCAGCTCGGCCGCGCCGAGCTCGAGATCGTCGCGCCACTCCGTCTCCGGGTAGAAGTCGAACGGGATCGCCGTCGTGAGGTGGCCCTTCGGAGCCGTGTCGGCCAGGTCGTAAAGATGCTCGGCCGAGAACAGGCAGCGGCGGGCCAGCGCCGGGTCGGTCGTGCGGAGCACCTGGTAGCACAGCGCGAGCGCAGCGGCGTCCCGGCCGGCCAGGTTGGGGCTCACCGGCGAGCCGGGCGGCCCGGCCCCGGAGACCGGGCCGGGGGGGCTGTATCGGGAGGCGGGATCGGGCCCGCCCGAACTGTGGGCGGCCGGCGGCCGGCGCCCGATGTCGTGGTGGCGCCCCCGGGCGGCGTTGGCGGTTTCGGTTG
>DATIDU010000269.1:0-4350 GCA_035456145.1 Gaiellales bacterium
GGCGGCGCTCGTTTCCGCAGTCGAGGACAAGCAGCGTCCACCCCTCGACCGCGGCCGGATCGATGTCGCGCTCCAGGCCGTCGGTGTTCAGGAAGCTCACCTCGTGCGGGATCGTCGAGGCGGGCTCCAGATACATCCGCACCTCTTTCCCGAGCTGGCGGAGGCCGGCCGCCGCGGCCGTCATCGATCCGATCGCGTCGCCGTCGGGGTTCTCATGCGTTGCGATCAGCACGCGGTCCGCCGCAGCGAGGGCTGCGACCGCCGCCTGCACGTCGCTTTCGGGCGCGATCTCGGTCATTCAGGGTCGGGGTCGTCGGCGGGGCGGTTCTGGGCAAGGAGCTCGTTCAGCCGCATCGCCCTGTCGACAGTCTCATCATAGTGGAAGGAAAGCTGCGGAGTGCGCTTAAGGTGAAGCTCCCGTGCAATACGACCTTGCAGGACTCCATGGGCGCGGTCAAGGGCCCGCATGCTCGCGGTGCGCCGCTTCTGCGACCCGAGCACGCTCACGTAGACCTCGGCATGGCCGAGGTCATGCGACGTCCTCACAGCAGTCACCGTGACAAACCCGAGGCCCGGGTCGCCCAGGCTCTCGACACCGTCGGCGAGGACGTGGCGCAGCGCCTCGTTCACCTTCCGCATCCGCTCGGTCACAGGTCGTCGTCCGGGCTCATGACGGTGCGGGTGCAGCCGACCAGCTCGTACTCCTGCGCAGACAGGTAGCGCTCGGCGTCCTCGAGCGCCTGGCGGGCAGCCGAGTGCTCGCGCCGCACGACCGCCATCGTGAGACGCGAGCGCTGCCACAGGTCGTGCAGGTCGACCTCGGCGACGGACGCGCCGAAGCGGCGCTCGAGCTGCGCCTTCGTGTGCAGGAGATGGCGGCGCTTGCCCTTCAGGGAGGCCCCGTCGGGCATGTGCAGGTCGAAGGTGAGGATGCCCACGTACCCCGACGGCATGGGCAAACCGTAGCGCGTGCGCCATCGTGAGAGGTATGCAGATCGGCCCACCTTCCGCCTCCTCGTCGGCCCTCTCCGGCATCCTCGCCGCGCAGCGGCGGCTGGACGAGGATGCCGAGCGGATCGCCCAGGACCCGTTCGACGTCGACGCTCTCGTCGAGTCGACGTGGCAGCCGCTCGCCGTCCAGGCCAACGCCCAGATGCTGCGGGCCGCGGACGAGTCGACCGGCGCCCTCTTCGACGCGCTGGCCTAGCTGAGCTCGACCGTCTCGCCCGGCGCGACCGGGCGCAGCCTGCCCATCAGGCCGGCTTCGGCGAAGGCCCGCGCGAGCTCATCCGGCCCAGAGGTGAAGTGGGCCCACCCCTCCTGGTGGACGGGGACGATGACCGCCGGCTCGAGGAGCCGTGCGGCCTCGACCGCGGCGTGGGGCGTCAGCGTGAGCGGGACCTCGGGCCCCCACCGCTCCGGCGCCTGGGCGTTTCCAGCGAAGAGGACGGCGGCATCGAACGGGCCGTGCCCGGCCGCGATCGCGCGCACGACGTTCACCGACGCGTTGTCTCCGCTCACGTAGACGGTCGGGAGACCCTCGGCGCGGAGGACAAAGCCAACCACGGGGCCGTTCACCGCGGCCACCTCCGGCGGGCCGTGCTCGGCCGGGACCGCCGTGATCGTCGCCGCGCCGTCCCCCGGCAGCTTGACGTCGATCGCGCCTCCAGGGGCGAGACCCGTCGTGCCCTCCCCCAGCCGCTCGGCCCCCGCAGTCGTCGTCAGGACGCGTTCGGCGCGTCGCAGAACCTCGCGGCCGGCCGTGTCGAGGTTGTCCGAATGATGGTCGTGCGAGACGAGGACGACGTCGATCGGCCCGATGTCGCCGGCTGCGACCGCAGGGCCGGCCAGCTTGGTGAGCACCACCGGGGTTCCGGAGCTCCTGCGCTCGCCCGGCGGGTCGAAGGTCGGGTCGGTCAGGATGCGCAGACCGCCATAGGCGATGAGCGCCGTGGGTCCGCCGATGAGGCGGAGCGTCGCCGCCCCGCCCGGCCGGCTCACGCGGTGCGGGCGACCTCGCGCACGGCGTAGACCTCGAGCACGTCGCCTTCCTTCACGTCGTTGAAGTTCTCGAGGGTCAGGCCGCACTCGAAGCCCTGTGCGACCTCGCGCGCGTCGTCCTGGAACCGCTTCAGCGTGTCGATTCGCCCGTCGTGGACGATGGTGCCGTCGCGGACGACCCGCACCTGCGCGCCGCGCTGGATCACTCCCTGGGTGACCATGCAGCCGGCGATCGTGCCGATGCGCGAAGCGCGGAAGATCTGCCGCACCTCGGCCTCTCCCAGCACCTCCTCGACCTGCTCGGGCGCCAGCATGCCAAGGAGCGCCTGCTGGATGTCCTCGGTGAGCTGGTAGATCACCCGGTAGGTGCGGATGTCGACGCCTTCGCGCTCGGCGAGCGCCTTCGCCTCGGCATTGGGGCGCACGTTGAACCCGACCACGATGGCGCTCGAGGCCGCGGCCAGCATGATGTCGGAGGCGACGATGCCGCCGACGCCTGAGTGGATCACCCGCACGATGACCTCGTCGTGGTGGATCTTGGCGATCTCGTCGACGGCCGCCTCGACCGAGCCCTGCACGTCGGCCTTGATGATGAGGGCCAGCTCGCGGATCCCACCCTCCTGCATCTGCGAGAAGAGGTCCTCGAGGCTGACCGAGGCCGTGCGGCGTGCAAGCTGCTCGGCGCGCACCCGCTGGGCGCGCTGCTGGGCGGTCTGGCGGGCGACGCGCTCGTTGTCGACCTCGCGCGCCAGCTCACCGGCCGGCGGCGGCCGGTCGAATCCCAGGATCTCGACGGGGACGCCGGGCTTGGCCTCGCGCACCCGCTTGCCGTTGTAGTCGTTCAGCGCCTTCACCTTGCCCCATGTGTCGCCGGCGACGATGGCGTCGCCGACGTTCAGGGTGCCGCGCTGCACGAGCATCGTCGCTACCGGCCCGCGGCCGACGTCGAGCCGCGACTCGATGATCACGCCGGAGGCCTCCGCGTCGGGATTGGCCTGGAGCTCGAGCACGTCGGCCTGGAGCAGAATCGACTTCAAGAGGCCGTCCAGGTTCTGCTTGTTCTTGGCCGAGACGTCCTCGAAGATCGTCTCGCCGCCCCACTCCTCCGGCTGAAGGCCGTGGTTCACGAGCTCGGTGCGCACGCGATCGGGATTGGCGTCGGGGCGGTCGATCTTGTTCACCGCCACGAGGATCGGCACCTGGGCCGCCTTGGCGTGGTCGATGGCCTCGATCGTCTGCGGCATGACGCCGTCGTCGGCGGCCACGACCAACACCGCGACGTCGGTCACCTTCGCGCCGCGGGCGCGCATGGCGGTGAACGCCTCGTGGCCCGGCGTGTCGAGGAACGTGACCTTGCGGCCGTCGGGCACGTCGACCTGGTAGGCGCCGATGTGCTGCGTGATCCCGCCGGCCTCGGTGTCGACGACGGCCGACTCGCGGATGGCGTCGAGCAGCGTCGTCTTGCCGTGGTCGACGTGGCCCATGATCGTCACGACCGGGGGCCGCGCCTGGAGCGATTCGGGCGGATCCTCGAAGATGACCTCCTCGGGCTCCTCGTCGGCGGCGTGGCGGATCGTGATCTCGCGCTTCAGCTCGCCGCCGATCAGCTCGACCGCGTCGTCGCTCAGCGACTGCGTGATCTGCACCATGTCGCCGGCCGCCATCATGAGCGTGATGATCTTGGCCGGAGATACGCCCAGCTTCTCGGCGAGATCCTTGACCGTGATGCCCGACGGGACCGTGACGGGCCCGGTTGGCACCTCGGGCTCGCGCTTCTGCTCCTGGCGAGGGGCGCCCCGTTCGCGGCGCTGACCCGGACGGCGTCCGGCCTGGGCGTCGATCACGACCCGGCGGCGACCGCGCGGTGACGCGCCTCGCTGGGGGCGGGAATGCCGGCCGGGCTGGCCCGGCCCCGGCTGCGGTGCGGCCGCCTTCTCGCCGTAGACGCGCCGGGCCTCGTCGTCGTCGACGACCTCGGGCACGGCCGGCTCCTCGGCGGCAGGCGGCTGCGCCGCGTCGTCTGCGGGCTTGGGCTTCTCCTGTTCGGCCGTCTTCTTCGCCACTACGTCAGTCCTTCCACGCGGCCCTCCGGCCGCTCCAGGCTCACCCGCTCCGCGAGATCCGCGGGCAGCGTGAGCGCACATTTTAGCCGTCTGGCGAGGGTTTCCCGCCGCCCGGCGCGGCCGGCACAGGTCGCGCTCGGACACACGTATGCGCCGCGCCCCCCGAGGCGCCGCTCACGGTCGACGACGAGCACCCCGTCCTTCGCGCACAGGCGCACGAGCGACGCCTGCGGGCCGCGCCGGCCGCAGCCGGCACACTGGCGGACGGGCATGCGGGCCGTTACCG
>DATIDU010000270.1:0-3963 GCA_035456145.1 Gaiellales bacterium
GGGACGCCGTCCAGCTGGCTCCGGCTCCCGACGCGCACACCGTCGACACCACCGGCCTGGACGTCGAGCGCGTGATCGAGCGGGTGCTGGATCTGGTACGGGAGGCGCGGCCGTGACTGTCGCGGCCGACCTCGCCGGCTACGACCGCGCCTGGTGGACGCTGCGCCGCACCGTGGGGCTGCTCGTCTGGGTCCTGCTTCGGCCGCGGGTCACCGGGCGCGAGCACGTCCCCCCGCGGGGTGCGGTGCTCATCGTGACGAACCACGAGTCGTGGTGGGACATCCCGGCCCTCGGCTGGTCGCAGCCGCGCTCGATCCGCTACATGGCCAAGCGGGAGCTCTACGAGAGCCGTGCGCTCGGCTGGCTCCTTCGCTGGGGCGGCGCGTTCCCGGTGCGGCGTGGTGAACCCGACCGCGACGCGCTTCGGATCGTGCACGAGACGGTCGAGGCGGGAGGAGCGGTCGGGATCTTCATCCAGGGCCACCGCCAGGCCGAGCTCGAGGGCGCCAAGGCCGGAGCCGGCCGGTGCGCGGTCGTGGAGTCCGTGCCCGTCGTGCCCGCGGCGATCCGGGGGACACGCAACTGGCGGCCGGGACGGCGGGTGCGGATCGCCTTCGGGCAGGCGCGGACGTATGAGCGCGGTGACCGCCGGCCGGGGGTCGCCTATCGTGAGACCGCCGACGAGCTGATGGCGGAGATCCGCCGTCTCTACGAGCAGGCGGGGTGAGCGCGCGCCGGCCCATGGTGGCGGTCGTCGGCTACCCGAACGCCGGCAAGTCGACGCTCGTGAACCGCCTCTCCGGCTCGCGGACGGCGGTCGTCGACGAGACGCCCGGAGTCACCCGCGACCGAAACGAGGTGCCGTGCGACTGGAACGGGCGCGAGTTCGTCCTCGTGGACACCGGCGGGGTGGACGCCGCCGACCCCTCGCACATGCAGGCCCAGGTCGCGGGCCAGGCGCGCCAGGCGGTCGAGGAGGCGGACCTCGTGCTGCTCGTGATCGACGCCCGCGCGGGGCTCGTCGCGGGCGACGAGGAGATCGCCGACATCCTGCGCCGGTCGCGCCGCCCGGTGCTCGTCGTGGCCAACAAGGTCGACGACGCCGTGCACGAGGCCGGTGCGCTCGAGCTGCACCAGCTCGGACTCGGCGACCCGTTCGCCGTGTCCGCGCTCCATGGGCGCGGCACCGGAGATCTCCTGGATGCGGTCGTCGAGCGGCTCCCCGACGCTGTCGCCGATGCCGCGGACGAGGAGGAGGAGGACGACGAGATCCGGGTCGCCATCCTCGGCCGCCCGAACGTCGGCAAGTCGTCGCTTGTGAACGCCATCCTCGGGCAGCCGCGCGTGATCGTGGCGCCGACGCCGGGCACGACCCGCGATGCGATCGACACCGTCTTCGAGCGCGGCGGGCGGCGGTTCCGCCTGATCGACACGGCCGGGCTTCGCCGCAAGCGCCGCCACCGGCAGGGGATCGAGTACTGGAGCGAGGTGCGGGCGCTCGATGCCGCGAAACGGGCCGATGTGGCGCTCGTCCTCGTCGACTCGTCGGAGGGTCTCGCCGAGGGTGACCTCTCGGTGGCCGACGAGGCGCGCAAGGCGGGCTGCGCGACGCTGGTCGTCCTCTCGAAGTGGGACATCGCCACGGTCGGGGTCGACGACGTCGCCGAGCGCCTCGGCGGCAAGCTCCGCCAGCGGCCGGCGATCGTCACGACGTCGGCCGTCACCGGGCGGAACGTCGACCGCCTGCTCGACGCCGTCGAGGAGCTCTTCGTGCGCTACGTCTCGCGCGTCGGCACGGGCGCGCTCAACCGGGCGATGGCCGAGATCGGCGCGGGCCGCGAGCCGCCCCGCCGCGGCCGGCGGCGCCTGAACGTGCTCTACGCGACCCAGTACCGCACGCGCCCGCCACGGTTCCGTATCGTCGTCAACGACCAGTCGCTCGTCACCCGCGACTACGCCTACTTCGTCGAGAACCAGCTTCGCCGCAGGCTGGGCCTGGAGGGCACCCCCGTGATCATCGACTTCAAGAGTCGCTCGTGAGAGTGTTCATCGTGGGCTGCGGGAGCTGGGGGACGGCGTTCGCGCGGCTGCTCGCCCTCCAGGGCCACGCGCCGACGCTCGTCTGCCGCGACCCGGCCCAGGCCGAGGCGATCGTCCGCCACCGGCGAAACCCGCGCCACCTCTTCGACGTCGAGCTGCCCGCCGGCCTTGATGCTGTCGCGCTTGCGGGCGCCGACCTGACAGAGGCGGACCTCGTTGCGGTTGCCGTCCCCAGCCGGTCGTTCGCGGCGGCGGCTGCGGAGGTCGTGCCGCGGGCCGGAGATCGGCCGGCGCTGCTCTCCATGACGAAGGGGCTCGATCCCGGCAGCCGCAGGCGCCTCTCCGAGATCCTCGGCGGCCTTGCGGGTGCCGAGCGGGTGGCCGTCCTCTCCGGTCCGAACCATGCCGAGGAGGTGGCCCGCGACCAGCCGACCGCATCGGTCGTCGCCAGCGAGAACGCGGAGCTGGCGCGGATGCTCCAGCGCGAGCTCTCGGGGAGGACCATGCGCGTCTACGCGTCGCGGGACGTCGTGGGCGTGGAGCTCTGCGCCGCATCGAAGAACGTGATCGCGATTGCCGCCGGCATCTCCGACGGGCTCGGCTACGGCGACAACGCCAAGGCGGCGATCATCACGCGCGGCATGGCCGAGATGTCGCGCCTCGGCGAGGCCTTCGGCGCTTCGCCGCGAACGTTCATCGGCATGGCCGGCATGGGCGATCTCGTCGCCACGTGCACGTCCGTCCACTCCCGCAACCGCCGCGCCGGCCACATGATCGCCACCGGCGTCCCAACCGCGTGGATCGAGCAGGAGATCGGCGAGGTGGCCGAGGGCCTCACCGCCGCGCCGGTCCTGCGCGACGTCGCTCGCGAGCGCGGGATCGAGCTTCCGATCACGGAGGCGGTGTGCCGGGTGGCCTTCGACGGCGTGAAGCCGCTCGACGCGCTCGCGGAGCTGATGGCCCGCGAGCCGGTGGAGGAGTAGCGGCCCCACCGGGTCCAGCCGAGGTCCAGGGTGGGGGGACAGTCCCTGAACCTCTCGCATCACACGGCTGTTGCGATGACGTGACGTTGTTCGCAGCACGGAGGCTTGCAGCAGTCGCATATATGTGACGACATCGCGTCGCCGAGAGTTCAGGGACTGTCCCCGGTGTGGGCCTTTAGTCCCCGGTGTGGGCCTTTACCGCCCGCATGTGCAGGAAGAGTGGAAGCCGCCGCCAGCGCCGGTTTCGCGGGCTGCCGACTGCGCCCTCGGGCAGCGGCGGCTCGTGCAGCCGCTCAATCAGGAATCCGGCATCAGCCAGCGCCTTCGTATAGGCCTCGATCGGTCGGTGCTCGCTCACGAACGTGATGTCGAGGCCGCCCCGGCGAAGTTCGTCCGCGTAGTGCGAGCGGTCAAGGTACGAGCCCTCGATTGCGAACGGGCTATCGGGCTCCTCCCCCTGGAACGAGCCGGCCGAGTTGATCGGATGCACGATCGCCAGGCAGAGCCGCCCACCCGGCTCCAGGACGCGCGCGCTCCCGAATCGCGCCCTCCATGTCGTCGATGTCCTGAAGCGACATGAATGCCACCACCAGGTCGAACGCCCCGTCATCGAACGGCAGCGCGGCGGCGTCGGCAAGGTGCACCTCGAAGGTCGGATCCCCCTCGCGCGCGGCCCCCACCATCGTCGGCGAGGAATCGACTCCGACGACCGTGTGGCCGGCGGCGGTCAGGTCGCGCGCGACGCGACCCTCGCCGCACCCCAGGTCGAGCGTCCGCCAGCCCGGAGGCGGGAGCAGCTCGAAGAAGAGGTCGCGGTGGAAGCGGAAGTAGCTGTCGTGCCCGGGCGTGCGCGTCCACGCGATGAACTCGCCGGCGTGCTCACGCCAGGCTGCGGCGAGATCCGCGTCGGCAAGCCGCGTGCGCCGCATGGGCCGGTCCG
>DATIDU010000271.1:0-3285 GCA_035456145.1 Gaiellales bacterium
GAAGTCGTAGGCGGCGGGGTGACCCGGCCGGGCCCGGCCGCGGGGTAGGACGAGCAGGGTCGGGCGCCGCCGGCCCGTCCAAGCCGGCTGTGCGGGCACGTCCCCGCCGGCGGGCACGGGCGGCGGGACGAAGTCGAGGCCGCTGATGCCGAGCTTGCGCCGCCGCAGGTCGAGTCGGCGGTCGCTCGAGAAGCCGTGCAGGTGGACGACCACGTCGATCCCCGCCGACAGGTCGGCGATCTCGTTCCAGCGCAGGATCATGTCCGGGCCGACGTCGTGGTGGTCGGCCAGCAACGCGACCGTGGCCACGTCGGCCTCGCCGGCCGGGACGAGCGCGAGCGCGGCCGCGCCGACGCCCTGCGCGTTGCGGACCATCTCCCGGACCGCGGCACTCCGCCCGAGGGGACGATCGCCGCCTCCGGCCCCGGGCGCAATGACGGTCGCCGCCGCGCCGGCCCGCGGCGCCGCCGCGGTCGCGCCGGACTGGGCCATGGTCGCACGCACCCGTCCGGCCGAGGCGTGGCGCTCGCCATCCGCCGCCAGCGGTGCGGTCGCGGTCGCGGTCGCGGCCAGGGTCAGGACCGGCTGGTCCTTGGCCAGGCGCTCGAAGACCGGGTCCATGCTCCCGCTCAGCATCGTCGGGATGAACGACCCGTTGTCGATCTTGCCGTGCGCGGCCTCCCAGAGGTCGGCCTCGTAGAGGAGCGCGTAGATGTCGATGATCCGCTCGACCAGCGTCGAGCGCTTGACGTCCTCGACGCTCGCGCCGGCCTTGAGCTTGCCGTGGATCGTCTCGGTGCCCCACACGTACTCCTCGCCCAGCTTGCCGTACCAGATCCTGGCCTTCTTCTGGCTCTCCGCCACGATCCAGGCGTCGAGCTCCGCGCGCCTGGCCCGCAGGAGCGAGCCGACCCAGGCGCGCGCCTCGGCGAACCCCTCGTCGAGCTTGGCCCGGAGGTTCGCGGAGGTCACGCTGCCGGCCCGCAGCTGCGTCCCGAGGATCCGGCCGGCCTCCTCGGAGATCAGGTCGTTGATCGGGTCCTCGCCGAAGACGTCCCACGTCTCGAGGTGCCACAGCTCGTAGGCGAGGAACAGCTCGCGCATGGTGAGCTTGTCGACGTCGGAGTACTTGACCCCGGTCGCCCAGTGCATGAGCTGCGAGATGTTCTTGCCGCCGAGCTCCCAGTCGGCGTCGAAGTGCAGCGCCGTGTTGGGCTTGCCCACGAGCTGGGGGACGTCGATGTAGGCCAGGCTCGCGCGGTTGGCCACGCTGAGGATGTCCGTGGCGGCGGCCAGCTCGGCCGGCAGCAGGGGACGGACCCGCCGCGCGAAGGACGGGATCGGCTGCTTGTTCCAGGCGGCGAGCGCGCCCTCCTCCCACTTGTCGCCGGCGGTCGCCGGACCCGCGAACTGCTTGCCGATCTTGGCCTCGGCGGCCGTCTTGCCCTTCGCCGGCGAGGGCGCGGCGAGGTAGTCCTTGAGGTAGTAGCCGACGAGCCGCTTGTAGAAGTTCGAGCTGGTCGGAACCGAGCGGGCCAGCTTCGCGCGGGCCTGCGCAGTCGCCTTGATGTAGTCGCGCACGCGGATGGCGTCGGCCGCCGGGCCGCCCGACGCGGCCCACGCCAGCTCCATCGCGTCCTCGATCGCGGTGCGCGCGTAGCTGACCTCGGCGGCACGGGGCAGGCGCGGCATCGGGTGCTGCTTGAGCTGCGTCGCGGGCGAGGGCACGAACGTGCGCGGGTCGTTGCGGGTCGACACCGTCGTGGTGGCGGTCCTGACGCTCCCGTCCTTGTTGCCGACGAAAACGACCTTCACGTCGCCGCCGGCGACCGCGGGGACGTCGACGACGCAGAGGTGGTTCTCCCACACGAACGTCCGGCGCCCGAGCGGCCCGTCGAGCTTGACGGCGTCGGCCCGCACGCCGACTGCCTCGCCGCCGGGCGGCTCGTCGTACAGCGTCTCGAACTGGCTGATGACGGATTCCCCGACGTTGCCCGCGTCGGTGATGATGAGCTTCTTGTCGACGTAGGCGTCCTTCTTGACGTTCTTGATCGGGCTGCTCGTGACCTGGGCCACCCGGATGCCCCACGTGCCCTTCTGCGAGTCGATGGCGTGTCGATCGCGCCCGCCGACGTAGAGCCCGCTGACGACGGAGCCGTGGTGCACGTCGCCGGAGAACACGATCACGGCGGGAGGGTCGAGCTCGGATCGCAGGTAGCGGATCAGGTCGGAGCGCTGGCGCGGGTTGTTGATGTAGAGCTCGTAGTCGCCTTCGTAGCGCTCCTTCGGCCAGCTGTACTTGCGCGCCTGGATGAAGGTCATGCTCCGATGAGCCAGCAGCGGGGTGGGCAGGACGATCAGCAGCGCGGCCCCCTTCCTCAGCCCGTGGCGCCGGGCGAGGCTCGTGAGGTGCGGCCAGACCTTCGGCCCGCTGAGCACCGCCGTCTTCCCCGGTGGGAACTCGCGGCTCGTCCGGGTGTCGACGCACAGCGCCGGAGGAGAGGTGGGCGCCACGAACGACCAGTGGCGGGCGAACAACTCGCGGTCGAACGTCGCCGCGGCGGCGGCGGGCCGCCCGTTCGCGGCACGCATCGCCGCGAGCTGTCCGGTGATCGCGTCCTTGAGCGGCTCGAACTGCTCGGGGTCGTTGCCCCAGCCCTGGAAGGCCCAGTACGCCGCCAGGCCGTTGGCCATGATCCGGCGGGCCATCGGGTTCGACGTCCCGCGGACCCACGCCTCGTCGAGGTTCCAGTCGTCGGTGATCTCGTGGTCGTCGAAGACCATGTAGGTCGCCATGTTGGCGAGCACCCGGCGCGACGCCCCGACCGCGGCGGGGAACCCCGCGAGCTCGGCGACGGTCTTGTCGTCGACGCCGTAGTCGCGGCACAGCTGCTCGTTGAGGACGAGCAGGTACATGGCCGCGAACTCCGGGAACGAGAGCAGGTGGGCCTCGCCGTCGTCGGTGGTGAAGCCGATCGGACTGCTCGGGCGCGAGGTCAGCCACTTGCGCCGTCGCTCGGGCGTCGGATCCGGCGCCGGCGTCGCACGGCTGCCCGAGCCGGGCGCGGGTGGCGCGCTCTGGTAGGGGGGCAGGTACGCGTCGACCGAGACCATGCCGCGGCCGTCCCACGTCGGGAGCTGCTCGACGTAGCCGAACACGTCGCGCGCCAGCCGCTGCACGGCACGGAACAGCGGCAGGGCGACGTCGTCGGCGTAGATCTGGTCGCCGGTGAGGATCAGCGCCGTCGGGCGGCGCATCGTGTCGGCGATCGGCCGATACGTTCG
>DATIDU010000272.1:0-10941 GCA_035456145.1 Gaiellales bacterium
GAGGACGTCGGCATCACGCAGCGCCGCAGCCCGCTCGGCGGTGTCCTTGGGGCTGCGCACATGCACGCGGCCGCGGGCTCCGGACGGGACGTAGGGCCGCATCGGCCGGCGGCTGTGCCGGCTCCACACCAGGACGAGCTCGAGGTCGGGAGTCGCCGCGACGAGCTTCACCAGCGCGCGCAGTGCCGTCCGGCCCTCGGTCGACCACTCGGCGGCGATCCGGGTGCCCGTCTTCGTTCCGGGCCGGAACTGCTCGGAGATCCCGGGCGGGACGATGGTGTACTCCCCGGGATAGATCTGGGCGGCTGCGGCGGCGGCCTGCGGGGAGGTGGCAACGAGCGCGTCGATCCGGGCCCGGTAGCGGTCGCGGGTGCGGTCGCGGACCGGGTAGGCGATGGCCCGCGGATCGGTCGAGTGGAAGGTCGCCACGACCAGTCCCGGCGAGTGGCGGACGGCGGCCGTCGCCAGGCCGGGCAGGAGGGGCTCGTGGACGTGGACGAGGTCGAAGCCGCCCGCCGCCACCGCGAGCGCGACGTTGGCGCTGGCCGCGACCGGCAGGCCGGCTCCGCGCCGGCGGCCGCGCTCGCGCAGGGGCACCGCCGGCGTCATCGCGACCTGGAGCGGCTCCCCCTCGAGGGCGAGGAGTGCCTCGGTGTCGCCGCCCGCCAGCGCCCGCAGCCGGCGCCGGCCGCTGCGGAGCGCGCGGGTGGACGGGCTCGGGGCGAGCACGGTCACCCGGTGGCCGGAATGCGCCAGGGCCGTCGCGGCCCCGCGCACGTGTTCGGCCACCGGGTGCGTGCCGTCGAGCGCAAACGGCGAGACCAGGCAGAGCCGCAGAGGGCTCACGCCTTCGCCTTGGTCCTCTCCTTGGTGCCGGCCGGCGTCCGCGTGTTCGCCGCGATGAAGCGCTCGACCTCGTCACGGCACTCGTCGTCGGGGTGCTGCACCGGCGGCGACTTCATGAAGTACGCCGACGGCCACTCCAGCGTCCCGGCGAGGCCGTTGTCGAGGCCCAGCTTCGCGCACCGCACCGCGTCGATCACGATGCCCGCTGAGTTGGGCGAGTCGACGACCTCGAGCTTCAGCTCGATGTTGAGCGGCACGTCGCCGAACGAGCGGCCCTCCATGCGGATGTAGGCCCACTTGCGGTCGTCGAGCCACTCGACGTAGTCCGACGGGCCGATGTGCACGTTGCGGGCGCCGATGTCGTAGTCGAGCTGCGACGTCACGGCGTTGGTCTTCGAGATCTTCTTGGACTCCAGCCGCTCGCGCTCCAGCATGTTCATGAAGTCGGTGTTGCCGCCGACGTTCAGCTGGTGGGTGCGCTCGAGCCGGACGCCGCGTTCGCGGAAGAGGCGGGTCAGCTGGCGGTGGACGATCGTCGCGCCGACCTGCGACTTGATGTCGTCGCCGACGATCGGCAGGCCCTTCTCCTCGAACCGGCGCTGCCAGTAGGGCTCGCGGGCGATGAAGACCGGGATGCAGTTCACGAACGCGCAGCCGGCCGACAGCACCTGCTCGACGTACCACTTGGTCGCCTCCTCCGAGCCGACCGGCAGGTAGTTCACGACGACGTCGGTGCCCGTCTCCTGGAGGATGCGGACGACGTCGGCGGTCTCGCCCGGCGCCTTGGTGATGACCTTGCTCAGATACTTGCCGATGCCGTCATGCGTCATGCCGCGGTGGACGGGGACGTTCAGCTTCGGTACGTCGCAGAACTTCACCGTGTTGTTCTGGCCGCGGAAGATCGCCTCGCCCAGGTCGCGGCCGACCTTGTCGGCGTCGACGTCGAACGCGGCCGAGAACTCGATGTCCGAGATGTGGTAGCCGCCGAGGTCGACGTGCATGAGGCCAGGGACGAACTCGCCCGCCTTCGCATCGCCGTAGTGGTGAACGCCCTGGACGAGGGCCGACGCGCAGTTGCCGGCGCCGACGATCGCGACGCGCACCTTCCCGCTGGGTTTCTGGTGTCCGTTGGTCGAGGCCTGGTCGGCCATGCCTATCCCTCCGAGATGAGTTGTCTTCTGACGTAGACGATGCGCTGGACGACGGTGAGCGTGGTGAGCGCCGCGAGCACGTAGATGCCGTAGGGGAGCGAGCCGTGGCCCGCGAACGGGAGCACCACCGCGATCAGGACGACCCGCTCGGCCCGGGCCATGAGCCCCGCCTCGCCGCGCACGCCGAGCGACTCCGCCTTGGCGCGGGTGTAGCTCACGAGGAACGAGCCGACGAGCGCCACGAAGACGCAGCCGAGGGCGACCTGGTGGCCCTGGTCGGAGAGTACGATCGCGATCGCGCCGAGGATGAGCCCCTCCGAGAGCCGGTCTGTGGTCGAGTCGAGGAATCCGCCGAACGGCGTCAGCTTGCCGTGGGTGCGCGCGAGCGCGCCGTCGAGGATGTCGAGGATCGACCCGGCGATGAAGACCACCGTGGCCCACACGAAGTGGCGCTCGACGACGAGCGCCGCCGCGGCGACGTTCATCGCGAGGCCCGCGACGGTGATCTGGTTGGGTGTGAACGGCAGCGACCCGAGGCGCGCCATGAAGGCCATGCCGAGGTCGCGGCCGCCCTGCGTATAGCCCGTCTTCAGGCGGGCGAGCGGGGTGCTCATCCCGCGCACTATACCACGGGCGCTATCTCGCGTCGGCCAGGCGCGGCGGCTGCTCGAGCCGCAGGCGGATCCGCGCCGAGGGCGGCAGCGTCGGCCGGTAGCGCTCGATCATCCACGCCGCCGAGAGCGCGACGCCGGCGAGCAGCCCGCCGAGGATGGCATCGAGCCAGAAGTGGTTGCCCGTGGCGATGATCGAGAAGACGATCAGGCACGGGTAGAAGAGCCACGTGAACCGCAGTGGCCGGCGCCGGACGAGGAAGAAGCAGGAGATGCCGATGATGAGCGAGTAGCAGGTGTGGATCGACGGCACCGCCGCAAACGGGTTCGCCAGCGCGGCGACCGGCCCCGAGTAGTTCGAGATCGACGCGTACCGGTCGAGCGTGTCGGTGAAGCCAAGGTCGGTCAGCATCCGCGGCGGAGCGGTCGGGAAGAGCGTGAAGCCGATGAGTGCGATCGCGTCGGCCACGAAGACGGCGTTCCGGATGAAGTAGTAGTGGCGGTTGCGGCGCAGGTAGAGCCAGAACATGAACACCGTCGTCACCACGAAGTGGGCGTGGAAGTAGGTGAAGTCGGCCAGGTCGAGCGCCCAGTGGCGCTGAAGCGCCCAGTGCTGCACGTCGAGCTCGTTGAAGATGCCGAGCGACTGCTCCCACGAGACGACGCTGCGGGCGTGGCCGAAGGCCGTCGCCACGCTCCCCTCGGAGAGCCCGCGGGTGAGCTCGTAGAGGACGTCGACCACGGTGAAGAGCGCAAGCTGCAGCAGGAAATCCGGCCACCCCTTGGGCAGCCAGCGCGGGTTCCTCCATACGGAACGCGGGGTGGCAGTCGCAGCGTCCATCGACGACGGCATGGTAGCGAAATCGGCGGTCGCGACTCCGTCCCGCATCACCGGTTTCTGGTGGTTCATGCGGGTGGGGACAGTCCCTGAACGTCTTGCGGGCGGGTTTCGTTGCACAATCGTGATCCCCGATCGGGGCCGTCCCTGCGACAGTACCGCTGCCGACGCCGATCTGCGTCGTCCCGATCGCATGAGTCGCACGCGAATTGTTCAGGGACTGTCCCCGAACCGTGGTTCAGCCGCCGATGTGCGACATCTCGACCTTCGGCCGGCTGTGCGTCTCGGCCGTCCGCAGCTCGGAGTAGCGGTCCGCGCGGCGGCCCCAGACTCGGCGAAGGAACGCCTCGAGCTCCTCGTCGCCGCCGTCGCCGCGAAGCCGGCGGCGCAGGTCGTGGCCGGCTGCGGCGAAGAGGCAGGTGTAGAGCCGGCCCTCGGCCGAGAGCCGGGCCCGCGAGCAGTCGTGGCAGAAGGGCTGCGTGACCGACGCGATGATGCCGACCTCGCCCGCGCCGTCGGCGTAGCGGTAGCGGCGGGCGACCTCACCCGGATAGGCGGGCTCGACCGGCCGGAGCGGCCACTCCGCGTCGATCGCCTCGATCAGCTCGGCTGCCGGCACGACGTCGTCCATCTTCCAGCCGTTGGTCGTCCCGACGTCCATATACTCGATCAGGCGCAGGACGTGCCCGGTGCCGCGGAAGTGCTCGGCCATGCCAAGCACGGAGCCGTCGTTTAGGCCGCGCTTCACGACCATGTTCACCTTGACGGGCATCCCCGCCCCGCTCGCGGCGGCGATCCCCTCGAGCACGCGCTCGACCGGGAAGTCGACGTCGTTCACCGAGCCGAAGACGGCGTCGTCGAGCGAGTCGAGACTGACGGTCACCCGGCGCAGGCCCGCGTCGGCCAGCGCGCGCGCCTTGCGCGGAAGGAGTGACCCGTTCGTCGTCATGGCGATGTCCTCGATCCCGTCAATCTCGGCGAGCATCGCCACCAGCCGCTCGAGATCGCGGCGCAGGAGCGGCTCCCCACCGGTCAGGCGAAGCTTGCGGACGCCGAGCCCGGCGGCGATCCGCGCCACGCGGGCGATCTCCTCGAACGTGAGGAGCTCGGAGCGGCGCAGGAACTGGAAGTCGCGCCCGAAGACCTCCTTCGGCATGCAGTAGACGCAGCGGAAATCGCACCGGTCGGTGACCGAGATGCGCAGGTCGCGGAGCGGCCGCAGGCGCGTGTCGAGCACGGGATCCACCGTTGCAGCCTACCTACCCTCAACCGGTGGTGGTAGAACCGCCCCGCATGCCGATGAGCGAGATCATCGACCGCCTCGAAGCGGAGTACGGGAAGGCCGTCCTGCGCACGCGCCGGCCCGCCCTGGACGAGCTCGTGCTCACGATCCTGAGCCAGAACACGAGCGACCGCAACAGCGACCTCGCCTACGCCCGCATGCGGGAGCGGTTCCCGACCTGGGAGGACGTGCGCGACGCGCCGGAGGCCGAGCTCGTGGAGGCGCTCCGCCCCGGAGGGCTGGCCGTCCAGAAGGCCCCGCGCATCCAGGCCGTGCTGCGCGACCTCGAAGAGCTCGACCTGGAGTGGCTGGGCGGTCTGCCTGTCGACGAGGCGATGCGCTGGCTCGTCGCCCTGCCCGGCGTCGGCCCAAAGACGGCCTCCTGTGTCCTGCTCTTCAGCCTGGACGTGCCGGTGATGCCGGTCGACACGCACATCCACCGGATCGCGCTGCGCGTCGGCCTCGTCCCGGCGGGCACGACGGCCGACGCCGCCCACGTGCTCCTGACCGAGATGACGCCGCCCGGGCGGATGCTCGAGGCGCACCTGCTCCTGATCCGGCACGGGCGCACGACCTGCACCGCCCGGCGGCCGCGCTGCGAGGAATGCGTGCTGCTCGACCTCTGCGACTACGGCCGGGCGCTCAGAACCTGAACCCCGGCGGTGGCGGGGTGCACAGACGCCGCGCCTCCTGACGCAGGTGATCCTGCTCCGCCGCATCCCCGGGCGCCCCGGCGATGTTGTGCAGCTCGTACGGGTCGCGCCGCTCGTCGTAGAGCTCCTCGGGTCCGCCCGCATAGTGGACGAAGAGGAAGGCGTCGGTGCGAACGCCGCAGTAGCTCAGCGACCGGCCGGCACTCGGCGTGGAGGCGAAGTTCTCGATGAGGAGCGTCCGCGCCCAGTGCGCGGACGGGCTGCGCAGGATCCCCGCGAAGCTGTGGCCCTCCACCGAGGCCGGCACCGTCGCGCCGGCGAGCGCGGCCAGGGTGGGGGCGATGTCGACGTTCCCGACCAGCCGATTCTCCACCCGCGGCTCGTCGCCGAGCTGGTCGTCGCGGATGATGAGCGGCATGCGGCTCGCCTTCCGGTAGGGGTTCCGCTTCGACGTCGGCGAGAACCGGTGCGAGCCCCACATCACGCCGTTGTCTGACATGAAGACGATGATCGAGTTGTGCAGACGGCCGGTGGCCTTGAGGGCGGCGACGATCCTGCCCACCTTCAGGTCGACCGACTGAAGCGTGCGGATCTGGCGCGTGCGGAAATGGCGCACGAGCGTCTTCTGTGCGTGCGTGAGGAGCGGGCGGCGCGCGAACGCCGGCTTGTCGGACACGTTCTTCTCGTCGAAGTCCGGCGTCGGCCACCCGTGGCAGCGCCAGCACACGTGAAGCGACGCAAAACGCGGCTCCGGAATCGGGTTCGCATGCGGTGCGTACGGCGCGTAGTAGGCGAAGACGGGACGGTTGCGGGGGGTCGAGCGGATGAACTGGGCCGCCCGGGTGCCCATGTAGTCGGGCATGTAGGTCGTCGGCGGGTAGTGCTTGACGCGGCCCTGCTCGTAGCCCGGACCGCCCCAGTAGCGGGCCGACGTCGTGAACATGTCCCACCCGGGCGGGACGAAGCCGCCCTTGTAGCCGTTCAGGTACTTGCCGAAGAGGCCCGTGTGGTACCCGGCCCGATGGAGCCACACCGCCAGGGTCTCGGCATCGTCCCCGCGGTGTCGAAACGTGAAGCTCCCTCCGAGCGGAGGACCGTTGCGATAGACCCGGGTCGAGTGCGCGTAGCGGCCGGTCAGGAGGGCCGCGCGCGCAGGGCAGCACAACGAGACGGAGTCGTAATACGACGTGAACTTGACCCCGTGGGCGGCGAGGAGGCGCCTGGTCCTCGGCATAGCCCAGAGCGTCTGCGTCGGCTGGTCGTCGGTGAGGATGACGACGATGCTCGGGCGCTGGGACGGGCCGGGTGCCCGGCTCTGTGCTCCGACGTCGGTCGTCGCCGAGGCGAACAGGAGGACGCCGAGCCCGACGGCGGCGCTTACGACTCCTGCGATCGGATTCACGCGACGAACGCTGCCCAATGATCCCCTCCCCCGAGGCCTCCGGCCGGGCGTGCGGACGCCGAGACTGTAGATGACCTCGGCACCGTCACCGCCCCGCCGTCCGGGTTGCGGTGGTAGAACGGCGCGATGTCGGTGGTCCCTTGGCGCTCGCGCGGGCGGGCGGCGTGAGCCTTGCGAGCCTCCTGGCCGTCATGGTGGTCGTCCTCGTCCCCGGCGCCGGCGTCGCGTTCGCCGCGTTCCGTCCCGGGCGGCTCGGTGTCGAGGCCGCGATCGCCCTCACGTTCGGGTTGGGGTACGCCGCCGTCGGTTTCACCGCCACGGCGCTCGCGCTCGTGGGGGTCATCGGGCAGACGTCCTTCGCTGCGGCGATGATCGCCGTCACCGCGGCCGTATGGGCCGTCGCGATACGACTCAGCCGGCCGGCGGCACACCTGCGCGCGCTGGCGACGGACATGCGCCGCCGGCGGTGGGAGCTGACTCCGGGCCTCGTCGGCCTTGCGGCGTTCGCTGCCGACAGGCTGCGGCTGGAGCCCGTCGCGCTCATCAGCACTCCCACCGCGTGGCGGTATTGGGGGGACGGGCTCGAGATCCTCCGGACCGGCGGCATCCCGGCGACCAGTCTGCAATGGGGAATGGAGCTCCCGACCACCGTGAGCAAGGTGCTCCTGAACTCGTTCGAGGCAGGCGTCGTCTCCGTGGCACCCGGCGGCGCACTGGCGACGATGGGCGCGCTCGTGTGGCTGGGGGGCGTCGGGCTGTTCGCCGGGCTCCTGGCGGTCAGCCGCGAGCTGGGACTGCGCGCCCTGGCGGTCGCCGTCCCGATGCTCGTTCTCGCAACCGGGGACTGGTTTCCGATCAGCGTCGAGTTCGCCCGAGATGCAAACGTCTACCGGGTCGAGACGCTGGGACGGATGGTCGTCGTATGCGCGCTCGTCATCGCCCTCGAGGTCATCCGCGGCCGCGCCGGGCTCTGGCATGCCGCCCTCGCCGGCGCCCTGTTGGGTGCGGCCGCCGGGACGCACCTGATCCCGGTATTCGTCCTCGGCATCTTCCTCACCTGGTACGCCCTCACCAGTCTCGTGGTGAGGCGGGGCCGCCTTGGTCAGATTGCCCGCGCGGCGGGTGTCACGGCGCTCGTCACGGTGACGATCTGGGGGACGGTGCTCGCGAGTTCGGGAGGAGACCTCGGTTTCCAGGGCGCCCGGGGCAGCGGCGGATACCCGGGCTTCTCAGCCCGCGTCGACCCCACCAAGGCGTTCGAGCTCTTCCGCCGCAGGTACATCAGCGACAGCCATAAGGGTTGGGTGATCCCTCCGGCGCGGGTGGCAGACGTGGCCGTCGCAAGCCTCTTCACCGAGACACCGCCGGCCGACATTCCACTCGTCGAGTACGCGGGCGCCGCGGTGCTCGCGGCGGCGGCCGTCCTGGTTGTTTGGCGGCGCCGCCGGACGCTTGGCGTGCTCGTGGTGGCATGCTGGGCAACGTCCTTCACGCTCGTGGTCGTCGGCCTGTACTTCAGCCACCGCTACCGGACTCACATCCCAGGCAACTTCGGCCGGCGGCGGCTCTTCGAGTACGAGATCCTGCTCGGCGTGCTGGTCGGCGTCGCGGGCCTCAGCTACGCCGCGCGGGTGTGCGCGGCGCGTGCAGGGCCCGGGCGGCGCTCGATGCTGCGGAGGATCGGCCCGCTGTCGCTGGCGGCGACGGCGGTGGTGCTCGCAGCGACCCAGCCGCTCCAGCGCCCGACGCCGGAGGAGCGAAACGGCCTGACCGTGATGGCCACCGTCGCCCGCGCGGTACCGTGCGGCGCTCGCATGCTCGTCAACGTTCGAACGGCCGGGAGCTTCGAAGTCCTCGCCGAGCGGACGAGCGTGGACGAGGGTATGGCGCCCTACCTACGCCCGGCAGTCCTGCGGCGCGTCGTTCCCATTGTGCTCGGCGCCCGCCGGTTCTTCCACGACCCGGCTGCGAATCGCGCGTTCCTCGAACGCCACCACGTCGACGTGGTCGTCTTGGTCGTCCACGCCGAGGTGGGTGGCCAGCCCGTTGTGCACAGGGGCCGCAGGGGGGTGCTCGACTCGGTGCCCTGGCTGCATCCGCTGGCGAGGACGACGAACGTGGCGATCTACGCGACTCCGTCCTTCGCCGCACGGCCCGACAGCCGGTGCGAGGCAGGCGCCTCGTCGTGAATCTGGCCGTTGCGGTCCTGCTCGTATCCGGAGTGCTCGTCGTCGGAGCCCTCTTCTCGGCGGCGGCGTTCCCGGACGGGACGCTCTCCCTTCCCACACGGGTCGCGTCCTTCTTCGGGTTGGGCTGCGCGGCCGTGGCCCTCACCGGCGTTGTCCTTGCCGTCGTCCACCTCCTGACCGCTGCGGCGACGCTCCTGGCTCTGGCGCTCGTCGCGACCGGCCTTGCGATCCGCGTTCGGCCGCAGGCACGTATCCGGGAGTTCTTCGGCGCGGTGCGCCGACGCGAACTCGAGGATGGGTGGGCCGCTGCGGGCGGAGCCGGCGCCCTCTTCGTGTTCGCGATCGCACGGCTCGGCGTTTCGGACGGCGCCGTCGCCGGCGGATGGCGCTACTGGGCCGACGGCCTCGAGCTCGCCGCAGTCGGGCACGTACCGGACATCACGCTCCAGTGGGGGATGCTCACCCCCACAGCGGTCAGCAAGCTCGCGGCGAACGCGTTCGCGGCCGAGGTGTCGTTCGCCCTCGAGCGGCACCCGTTCGCCGGGATGGCGGTGCTTCTGTGGCTGTCCGCCGTCGGGGCGTTCGCGGGCCTTTGGGCGCTCGGCTGGGAGCTGGGGCTGCGGTGGGCGGCACCGCTCCTTCCAGTGCTCGCACTCTCGGGGCACTCGTTCCCAGCGGGCATTGCGCCGGGCGTCGAGACGGCGCGCAACTTCGAGTTCTTTCAAGACGAGGATCTCGGGATCGCGCTCGCAGCCGTGGGTGCGGCGCTCGCGATCTCGGGGATCAGGAACGGGGCTCCCAGGCGGACCGTCGCCGCCGCCGGCGGCGTGTTGACCGCCGGGGCGCTCAGCCACCTGATCCCGGTGCTCGTGATCGGTGCGCTGGTCGCCTGCTATGCAGTCACCGTCGCCGTCGGACGGCACCCTCGCCGTCTCCGCCCGATCCTTCTCGCCGGCGCGATACTGGTTGTCCCCGCGGTGCTCGGCCCTGCCCTCCTGGCCGCCGCGGGTGCCAACGCCGGCTTGGGAGGAGCGTCGAACGAGAGCAGCTACCAGGCGTTCAAGGGGCGCTACGATCCGACGCTCGCGTTTGACGGTCGGCTCGAACCGCCCCGGCCCAAGTCCGCGCACCGCTGGTACCGGGCGCCGACGACGACGGCGCACGACTACCTCCGCGCGGCGCTCGGGGAGCGCCCGGGCCTGTGGGACCTTCCACTCGCGGCCGTCGGGACCGCTGTCCTCTTCGCGGCGGCCATGCTCCTGGCACGTGACGACCTGCGCCTCGTGCCGCCGGCCGCGGCCGGGATGGCAGCCGTGCTCCTCGTCACGGGCCTCGCCTTCTCGTACGCGTATGCCCTCTACATCCCGGCGACGTTCGGCGTGAGACGCCTTTTCGAGTACGGCGACCTCCCGTTTCTCCTGATCGTGCTCGTCCTGCTCGAGGCAATCGTGCTGCGGCTCGCCGGCCTGGATGTGCGCATCCGGGCCGTCGTGGCGGCCACGTTCGTCGTGGCCGCGGTTGCCGGTGCCGCCGGCATGCACTCATGGCAGCGCAGCCTCGGTCCGACGGCCGACTACATCACGGCTGCGCGAACCGCCACCCCATGCAACTCGCGTCTACTCCCCGACCTCTCGACCCGAGGCGCGTTTCAGGCGTTGACCGGCCGAGCGAGCCTGCTCGAAGGGCTTGCGCCGTTCCTGCGACCGCCGATCCTGGCGCGTGTCCTCGGGCTCTCGGCCGGCGCGCACCAGTTCTTCGGCGATCCCGGCGGACGGATCGGCTTCCTTGCGCAGGAGCACGTCGACGACGTGATCGTGCACCGGGGACGCGGTGGTCGCCGGTGGGCGGCCTTCGACGCCGTTCCCCAACTCGATCTCGTCGGCGAGGTCGGGGGCGTGCGCGTCTACCGGTACGACGGGCCCGGCTCGACGGGCGGTGCGCGACCCGAAGACGCGTCGGGATACCCCTG
>DATIDU010000273.1:0-2315 GCA_035456145.1 Gaiellales bacterium
CCGTACATCGCCAACACCGCCGGCTGGATGACCGCCGAGCTCGGCCGCCAGCCGTGGCTCGTCTATGGACTGCTGCACACGAAGGACGGCGCCAGCCCGACGGTGCACGCCGGCACGGCGCTGTTCACGCTCATCGGTTTCTGCGGTCTCTATCTCGTGCTCGGGCTGCTCTTCCTGTTCCTGGTCGGACGCGAGCTGCACCACGGGCCGGCCGCCCGCGACGGCGCGGGCCGCGACGCGACGGAGGCGACGCATGGTTGAGCTCTGGTTCGCCATCGCCGCCGTCACCGTCACGCTCTACGTGATCGCCGACGGCTTCGATCTGGGCGCCGGGGCGCTGCATCTCCTCGTGGCGCGCACCGACCGCGAGCGCCGCCAGGTGCTGGCCGCCATCGGTCCGTTCTGGGACGGCAACGAGGTCTGGCTGCTGGCCACCGGGGGGATTCTCTTCCTCGCGTTCCCGAAGGTGCTCGCGTCGGGGCTGTCGGGGTTCTACTTCGCCATCATGCTGGTGCTCTGGTCGCTCATCCTGCGCGGCATCGCCATCGAGTTCAGGAGCCATGTCGCCTCGCCTCTGTGGCGGCAGGCCTGGGACACCGTCTTCTGCGGCGCGAGCACGGCCCTGGCGGTCTTCCTCGGCGCCGCGCTCGGCAACGTCGTGCGTGGCGTGCCGCTCGACGCCCAGGGCTGGTTCTCGCTCGAGCTGTTCACCGATTTCTCCGCCACCGATCCGGTGGGCATCCTCGACTGGTACACGATCCTGATCGGCGTCTTCGCCGCGGCCGCGCTCGCCGGTCACGGCGCGACCTTCCTGGCGTGGAAGACCGGCGGCCCGGTGCAGGCGCGCAGCCGGACGTGCGTGACCCGGCTCTATGGCGCGGTGGCGATCGTCTGGCCGTTCGTCACGGTGGCCACCCGATCGGTGAACGGCGATCTGTTCGCAGCCTTCCCGCGCCGCCCGCTCGCGCTTCTTGCCACGCTCCTCGCCATGGGCGGGCTCGCGGCGGTCTTCATCGGGCAGCGGCGCAGACGCGACGGCCAGTCGTTCGCCGGCTCGTGCGCATTTCTTCTCGGGCTTCTCGGCTCGGCCGCGGCCGCGCTCTATCCCGTCATGCTCCGGAGCAGCGGCGACCCGGTCCTGTCGCTGACCGCGCCCGCGACGGCCGTTCCCGCCGCCGCCCTGCGCACGGCGCTCCTGTGGTGGATCGTCGCCTTCCCGCTGGCGATCGCGTACCTTCTGTTCCTGTTCCGGCTGCACCGCGGCAAGGCGGTCGCCGCCGCGGACGGCGAGGGATACTGACCGCTCAACGCATCATGCAACGCAAGGAGGGATCATGAAGACCCAGCTTCTCGGCGCGCTGCTCGCGCTCTCGATGACCGGGACGGCGCTGGCGGCCATCAAGGAAGAGCCGGTGACATACAAGGATGGCGAGACCACCCTGAAAGGATTCGTCGTGTTCGACGACGCGCAGAAGGGCACGCGTCCGGGAATCGTCGTCGTTCACGAGTGGTGGGGTATCACCCGGCACATCCATTCCGAGGCGCGCCGGATGGCGTCCCTGGGCTATACCGCCTTCATCGCCGACATGTACGGCGACGCGAAGACCGCGGACAACCCGAAGGACGCGGGCGCCCTGTCCGGCGCCGTGCGCAAGGACCCGGCGGTCATGCAGTCGCGCTTCGACGCCGCGATGGCCGCGCTGAAGAAAAACCCGACGGTCGATGCCGCCAGGATCGGGGCCATGGGGTTCTGCTTCGGCGGCTCGGTCGTGCTCGACATGGCGCGCGCCGGCGCCGACCTGAAGGGGGTCGCCGCGTTCCACGCCGGTCTCGATGCGGCCGGCGCGCCGGCGCAGCCTGGCAAGGTGAAGGCGAAGCTCCTGGTGCAGAACGGCGCCGACGATCCGTTCATCAAGGCCGAGTCCGTCGAGGCATTCAAGAAGGAGATGGACGCCGCGAAGGTGGACCTTCACTACCTCAGCTATCCGGGCGCCGTCCACGCGTTCACCAATCCCGAGGCGACCGCCCTCGGCCAGAAGTTCAACATACCGATCGCCTACAACGCCGACGCGGACAAGAAGTCGATGGCCGAGGCGACGAGCTTCTTCGCCGGGGTCTTCAAGTAATCGGCGGTCGACGAACGGGGCGTCCCGCTCGTGCCACCGACCCGCCGGAGCCGGCGCTTCATCGCCCTCGACCCCGCCCTGGCGCTCGTGGCCTGCGCCTCGGCGCTCGCCCTCTGCGCCGCCGCGCGTCCGGCCTGCGCCACCGCGCCGCGCCTCGTGCTTCGCCCTGGCTTCGACGCCGGCGGCGCC
>DATIDU010000274.1:0-3164 GCA_035456145.1 Gaiellales bacterium
CGAGCTGCTCGAGCAGGAGGCCCGTGAGAACCCGAGCCCCTTCAACGACTACAACCTCGGCTCCGAGTACCTCGCGCTGGGCGACGCCGCGAAGGCGCGCACGCACTTCGACCGCGCGTGGGACTCGCTGCGGTCTGTCCCGGGCATGGCGTCAGCCGGCTACGTCCCGCTACTGGTCTCGCGCGCGGCCCGCGCCCGCCGTGAGGCCGGCGACCACGCCGCCGCGGAGCTCGCCGTCCAGGAGGGCCTTGCGAACTATCCCGATCACACCGACCTCGTCATGGAGGCCGCCCTCTCGGCCCGCGAGCAGGGCGACCTCGACCGGGCGCGCGAGCTCGCCGAGCGCTGCCTCGAGATGGGCGACGCACCGAACCAGTACGCCGCGACGGTCGGCACCGGGACGTTCCTGGCGATGACCGTGCTCGCCGACATCCATGCGGCCCGGGGCGACGCCGCCGGGGCGGAGGAGCTCTACCGGCGCTCCCTCGGCGAGTACCCCGAGTACGCCGGGCCGGTGCTGCCGCTGGCCGCCGTCCTGGCCGGCCGTGGCGCCCCGCTCGCCGAGATCGCCGAGATCGTCCCGGACCGCCCGTCGGCCCGCCTCCTGGCCGCGACGGCCCTCTACGAGACGGGGCGCGCCGAGGACGCCGAGGCCTGGTTCCGGCAGGTGCTCGAGGCGCAGCCCGCGAACTCGGCCGCCCGGATCGGCCTGGCCGAGGCGCTGCTCTCGCAGAAGCGTTACGCCGCCGCCGCCGCCGAGGCCGCAGCTGAGCCGGCCGACTCGCCGGTTCGCGCCGCCGCGGTGGAGGTGCAGATCTTCGCCGCCGCCGTCGCCGGCGACCACGCCGCGATCGATCGGATCGTCGCCGAGAACCACGCCGCCCTACCCGTGCACGAGGTCCAGCTCTTCGGCGCCTGGGCGGCCGCCGTCCGCGGCGATGCGCCGCCCACGTGGCTCCCCGCCGCAGCCGGGCCGGTCGCGGGCACGTTCCTCGAGGCCCTCCTACGGGTCCAGGAGATCGACGCCTTCGCCATCCTGCTCGGCGTCTTCGCCACGATCGCCGTCGACGAGCGCGAGCGGCACGAGTACCTCGCCACGATGTACCTCCGGCGCGGGTTCCTCGGCGCCGCCGCCGACGAGTGGATCGCGGTCGCTGAGAGCGCACCGGATGCCCGCGCCATGATCGGCCTCGCCCGGGTTGCGGTCGCGAAGGGCCTGCCGGAGGACGCCCGCGGCTTCGCCGCCGAGGCGGTTTCACTCGAGCCGGGCAACTCGACCGCCCGCGCGCTCCACGACTCGATCATCCAGAAATTTCCACAAGCTGCCTAAACTGTCCTGAGCTGGTGCCGATTATGTCGGTGAACTCGTGGTCCACGGAAGGATCAGGGAGGATCGACGTAATGGAATACGGCCCATCACCCATATCGGGCGTTGGCAAGCCCACTCAGCGATCGGCACCGCCGCCTCGGCCGGTGCTGCATGCCGTCGAGGACGAGCACGACACGCCCCCCGCCGCCGTCCAGCAGGAGTTCGACGTCGCGGCGCGCGTCATCGAGGAGCTGTCCTCGCGGCAGGTGAACCTGCACTTCGAGGTCGACCACCAGGCTGGCAAGGTCCGCGTCCAGGTGCTGAACGGCGACGGCGCCGTCGTGCGCGAGATCCCGACTCGAAGTCTCCTCGACACCCTCTCAGGCGGCGGCCTCATCGTCGACCAGCTCGGATAGCCGTGGCCGATCTCCCCTCCTCCATCACCGCGTCGACCTCGGCGGCGCCGCTCTTCAACATCGGCGGCATCGCATCGGGGCTCGACACGAACACGATCATCGGGCAGCTGCTCGCCATCGAGCGCCAGCCCGAGGTGCGCGCTGCGCAGCAGCAGCAGGTGGAGGAGGCCCGCCAGAACGCGCTGCGGGACGTGAACACCCGCCTGACGAACCTGCAGACGGCGATCGCCGGCCTGCGGGACGTCTCCACGTGGGGCGACGTCCAGACGGTGACGGCCTCGGACACGGCGAACATCGGCGTCGCGCGGACGGGCGGTGCCGCGCCCGGCGGCTACCAGGTGCAGGTCACCCAGCTCGCGCGCGCCCACCAGGTCACACAGTCCACCGGGCTCGCAAACGCCACCGACGACGACACGCTGCACATCCAGGTCGGCACCGGCGCGGCGATCGATGTCGGCGTCAAGTCCGGCGACAGCCTGGACACGATCGCGGCGAAGATCAACGGGACGTCGGGCATCCAGGTCTACGCGTCGGTCGTGAACTCGAAGCTCGTGCTGTCGGGCAAGGTGACGGGCGCGGCGAACACGATCGCGGTCACGTCGGAGGACGGGCTCGACGCGGACCTCGGCCTCGCCCAGTCGCTCGCCGCCCGCGATGCCAAGTACACCGTCGACGGCGGAGCCGTCCAGTCCTCCGCATCGAACGTCGTCACGGCAGCCATCCCGGGGGTCACGCTCACGTTCAAGGGCGTGATGTCGACCGCCGCGTCGGTCGTCGTCGGGAATCCCAGCCCGAACACGGACGTCATCCAGTCGAAGATCCAGGCGTTCGTCGACCAGTACAACTCGACCGTCGACTTCCTGAACGGCAAGCTGAAGGAGCAGAAGGTCGTCAATCCGTCGACCGCTGACGACCGGGCCAAGGGCGTGCTGAACGCCGACCCGGGACTCGAGAGCATCCTCACGCAGTTGCGCCAAGCGGTCGGCAACACGTTCACCGGCGCGCAGCCGGACCTGAACCAGCTCAGCCTGGTCGGGCTCTCGACCGGGAAGAGCGTCGGCTCCGGCACGATCAGCCAGGACTCGCTCGAGGGTCTGCTCACGCTCGACGCCGACAAGCTGTCCGACATGCTGACGAACCGGTTCAGCGACGTGAAGAAGCTCTTCACGAACATCACCGGCACCTACGCCAGCGAGGGGCTCGCACAGCGGCTCGACGACCTGGTGAAGCCGCTCGTGCGGACCGGCGGCGTGCTCGCGTCCCGGATCGACGGCGCGCAGACGACGATCAACGACCTGAAGCAGCGCCAGAAGGACATCGAGACGCGGGTGGCGCTGCGCGAGACCCAGCTTCGGGCCCAGTTCACGGCGATGGAGACCGCGCTCTCGCAGTCGCAGTCGCTCCAGTCGCAGCTCTCCGGCCAGTTCGCCGCGCTCTCC
>DATIDU010000275.1:0-11759 GCA_035456145.1 Gaiellales bacterium
CATCTCGGTGGCGCCGTCCGACCTCGCAGCGGCGCTCCTGGCGCTCGATGCCCAGGTCGAGACGACGGCGCGGCGGATGCCGCTCGCCGAGCTCTACCGGAGGGCCACCGCGGACCGCCGCTCCACGCTCACCCTGGAGCCGGGCGAGTTCCTGACCGCCGTCGAGGTGCCGCGCGCTCCGGACGCGAGCGCCTACGTCATCGCCGGCGAGCGGGCGGCGTGGAGCTTCGCACTCGTCGGGGTCGCGGCCGCCCGGTTCGGCGACGAGTTGCGGATGGCGGCGATCGGCGTCTCGAACCTGCCCCGCCCCCTCGACCCGGACGACCCGGTCGCCGGGCTGCCCGGGCTCGAGATGACGGGCTGGAAGCGGCGCCTCCTCGAGACGCTCGTATCGGACGCGCGCGCCGCAGTCGGGCGGTGACCGGGCCGATCCCGCACTACGTCGAGGAGCGGCTGCGCAGGCCGCAGCCGGAGGGCTGCAACGTCATCCCGGGCTCGACGCCGGTCGTCGGGTTCGGCGATCCCCGGAACGCCAAGATCGCGACGATCGGGCTGAACCCGAACCGGCTGGAGTTCCTCGACGCCGAGGGGTCGCTGCTGCGCGAGGACACCCAGCGGCTCGAGACGCTGCTCTCCGTCGGCGCGAACTCCCTGGAGAACGTCGAGGATCATGTGCTGGCGCGCGTCTTCGAGGGCTGCAACTGGTACTTCGAGCGCAACCCCTACCGGCGCTGGTTCGACGTGCTCGAGCGCGTCCTGAACGGCGTCGGCGTGAGCTACTACCGCGGCACCGCGTGCCACCTCACGCTCGTTCAGTGGGCGACCAACCCCACCTGGGGTCTCCTGCCCGAGTCCTCGCGCGTCGAGCTTCTGCGGCAGGACGCCCCGTTCCTGCGCGAGCGCATCGAGGACGAACGCTTGGAGCTCGTGCTCCTGAACGGCCGCGGGGTGATCACCGCGTTCACCGAGACCGTCGGCTGCCACCTCGAGGACGACGAGCCGCCGGTCGCCGACGCCCAGACGCAGACCCACTTCATGACGGGCATGACCGAGGCCGGCACGCGCATCGTCGCCTGGACCACGAACCTGCACGCCGCCGTCGGGGTCAGCGAGTGGCACCGGGCCGGGATTGCCGAGCGGGTGGCCGCGCTGGCTGCGGCCGGCGCGAGTGACGCCGAGGCCTGAGCTCGCCGCGCTCGAGGCGGAGCGCTCCCGCGCCTGCCGGCTCACGCCCGACCGCGCGCTCAGCGATATCGAGGAGGCGGCGGACTGGGTGCGCGAACGCGGCATCGTCACGACAACGCCCGACTGCGCGCTTCCGAGCCTCTTTCTCGCCTGCCACGAGCCGCCGTACAAGCCGGGGTCACGCGGGTTCGGGCTCTGGCCGCGCACGAAATACCCCTGGGCCGTCGAGCTGACAGCCCACCCAGGCATCCACGGGCTCAAGATCCACCGCGGCAAACGCGTGCTGGTCTCCGATGCGGTCGCCGCGATCGTCGATCCGCTCTGCCGCGCGGCGGTGGAGGCGGCCTCAGGCTCGCGACTCGTGGCCCACCTCCGCGCAGCCGGCCTGTCGCTCGCCGAGGATCTCCAGGTCGAGCTCGGCCTTTCGGCGGCGGCGCTCCGCCGCCTGCGCGCGCCGCTCGAGCGGAGCGGTGCGATCGTGTCGCGCTCGGTCACCGTCCCGGCGCGGACCGGCGGCCACCGCCACACGTCCGAGCTTCGCCTCTGGCCGCCGGCTGAAACACCGGCGCCTGGCGCCAATGTTTCACCCGAGGCCGCCCTGGACGACCTGCTGGTCGCAGCGGTGAGGGCGGCTGTCCTTGCCCCGGAGGACGAGGTGGCCGGCTGGTTCTCGTGGCCGGTGGCGCGCGGGACGGTCGAACGGCTCGCCGGCGAGGGCCGGCTCCTCCGCTACAGCTCGACCAGCCCGGCGTTGGTCGGCGTGAAGCCGCACGCCTCGAAGTAGAACGCGCGCAGGTGGTCCTCGAAGTCGACATGCAGCCACTCGCAGCCGGCGGCGCGGGCCTCGCGCTCGGCGACCCGGACGAGCTCGACGCCGATGCCCCGCCGCCGGGCGGCGGCTGTCACCAGCGTGTCGAGCACAAACGCGTGGCTGCCGCCGTCCCATGCCACGTTCACGAACCCGACGAGGTCGCCGTCCGCGCGCGCCGTCACCCAGCCGAGGCTGTGCCGCTCGACCTGCCCGCGCCAGTCCCAGTCGAGCAGGTCGTGCTCGAACCCCTGGGCGTGCAGGAGGTTCAGCTCGGCGCTGGAGAACAGGCCGCGCCACGCATAGGCGACGTCCACTACGGCAGAGGCCGGGTGACGGCGCCTTCGCTCGCGCTCGAGACGAGCGAGGCGTACTTGGCGAAGACGCCGGTCGTGTAGCGGGGCGCCGGTGGCGTCCAGTCGCGCAGACGGGCGGCGATCTCGTCGTCGGAGAGCTCGAGCCGCAGCTCGCGGGCCTCGATGTCGAACTCGACGATGTCGCCCTCCTGCACGATCGCGATCGGACCGCCGTGGGCCGCCTCGGGCGTCACGTGGCCGGCCATCAGCCCGTGGGTGGCGCCGGAGAAGCGGCCGTCGGTGACGAGCGCCACCTCCTCCCCCAGTCCCTCGCCGACGATGGCCGCGGTGACGTGCAGCATCTCGCGCATGCCCGGGCCGCCGGCGGGGCCCTCGTAGCGGATGACAACGACGTCTCCGGACCGGATCGCGGCGGCCTTGACCGCGGCAAAGCAGTCCTCCTCGCGGTCGAAGACGCGCACCGGGCCGCGGTGGTGGAGGCGCTCGTGCCCGGCGAGTTTCACGACGCAGCCCTCGGGCGAGAGGTTGCCACGCAGGATGGCGAGCCCGCCGGTCGCCTTGATCGGCGACTCGATCGGGACGACGACCGGCTGACCGGGCGTCTCGACGGCGTCGTCGGCGACCTGGCCGAGCGTGCGCCCGTCGACGTTCCGCGCGCTGGCGTGGACGAGCTCACGCTTCCTGAGCTCGCGCGCCACGAGGGCCACGCCGCCGGCGTCGTACATGTCGGTGGCGACGTACTTCCCGCCCGGCTTCAGGCTCGCCACGATCGGCGTCCGCGCTGCAATCGAGTCGAACTCGTCGATCGAGAACGGGATGCCGAGCTCGTGCGCGATCGCGAGCAGGTGCAGGACGCCGTTCGTCGACCCGCCGGTCGCCGCCACCGACGCCGCGGCGTTCTCGATCGCCTCGCGGGTGATGATCTGGGACGGGCGGACGTCGTCGCGGACGAGCCGCATGACGAGCCGGCCGCACTCCTCGGCCGCATCGCCCTTCGTGCGGTTGAGCGCCGGGATCCCGTTCATGCCGGCCGGGCTGATCCCCAGGAACTCGAGCGCCGTCGACATCGTGTTGGCGGTGAACTGGCCGCCGCAGGCGCCCGCGCCGGGGCAGGCGGCCGACTCGACCTCGTGCAGCTCGGCGCCGTCGATCTTGCCCGCGGCGTGGGCGCCCACCGCCTCGAAGACGTCCTGGATCGTGATGTCGCGGCCGCGAAACGTACCCGGCGCAATCGAGCCGTTGTAGAGGGCGAGACCGGGAATGTCGAGCCGGCAGAGCGCCATGACGCCGGCCGGGATCGTCTTGTCGCAGCCGACGATGCAGACCAGGCCGTCGAAGAGGTGGCCGCGGGCAACGAGCTCGATCGAGTCCGTGATGACCTCGCGCGAGATCAGGGACGCCTTCATCCCCTCAGTCCCCATCGAGACGCCGTCGGACACCGACACGGTGTTGAACTCCATCGGCGTGCCGCCCGCCGCGCGGATCCCGGCCTTGACGCGCTGGGCCAGCTCGCGCTGGTTGAAGTTGCACGGCATCGTCTCGATCCACGTCGTGGCGACGCCGATGATCGGGCGGGCGAGGTCGTCGTCCGTGAAACCGATCGCCTTCAGCATCGCGCGCGCGGGCGCGCGGTCGGGGCCGTCGGTCAGCGCCGCCGAGTGGCGCTTTGCGGGGTCGGATGGGCGGTCGTAGGGGTTCTGGGTCACGCCGGAGTCTCGAGCTCCACGTGAATCCCCCACGCTCGGCCCGACGCGAAGAGCTCGTCCGGATCGACCTCGCCGAGCTCGCCGATCACATGCGGCTCGGGCTCGTCGGCCGTGCACCCCCACACCATGCGTCGCGGCGGCGGACGGTCGGCGATGGCGACATGGTCGCCCCGCTCGCGGGCGGCCTCCGCCTCCTCGGCGGCAGGGCCCTCTGCGTATCCCTTTCCCATCGTTCTGCGAGCCTACCACCATGGCCCGGTTGATCTATGCGGCAATCGCATCGCTGGACGGCTACGTCGCCGACGAGGACGGGAACTTCGAGTGGGCGGCTCCCGACGAGGAGGTGCATGCGTTCGTGAACGACCTGGAGCGCCCGGTCGGCACCTACCTGTACGGGCGGCGGATGTACGAGACGATGGCGGTCTGGGACACGATGCCGCTGGAAGGCGAGCCGGACGTCATACGCGACTTCGCCGGGATCTGGAGGGCGGCGGACAAGGTCGTCTACTCGCGCACCCTCGCGGACGTCTCGACGGAGCGCACGCAGCTCGAGCGGGAGTTCGACGTGCACGCGGTGCGGCGGCTGAAGGCCGAGGCCGGACGCGACATCGGCATCGGCGGCCCCGAGCTGGCCGCCCAGGCGATCGAGGCCGGGCTCGTGGACGAGCTCCAGCTCTTCCTCGCGCCCGTTCTGGTCGGAGTTGGTAAGCACTCACTACCTACAACGGCCGAACTGCATCTCGACCTGCGCGAAGACCGGCGGTTCGGCAACGGAACCGTCTACCTCCGCTACGCCATCGGCGCGGCTAGCTCGTGACCTGTTTGCAGTTGATGTGCGCGTCGAGGCAGGTGCTCACCAGCGCCTGGAGCCGGTCCGGATCGAACGCATTGAAGAAATCGAAGTGCAGCGTCGTATACGGGCCGCTCGAAAGCGTCAGGCCGTCGGGAGTCATGATGCCGAGATGGAACCGTGCCGTAAGCCGGAGCAACTTGTGCGTATACGGCTTCCGGCATGGTGGGTAGGTGACGTCCGCGGGAGCAAGTCCGACACCGTCCCAGCAGCTCGGGAAGATGGCTCGCTCCACCACGCCGTTCCCGTGCCCCACGGCCGCGTTGTACGGCGTGCAGTCGTAGGGGTGGTCGAGGATCGGAGAGTGGACCACGCCGGCCGTGTCGTTGTCACAGGCCCAGCCCACGTGCGCCGTGCTCTGAGGCACCATCGAGTCGTGGTCACCGGCGATCATCTGCAATCCCATGGGGATCGTCTCGACGGTCTGATTCGCCGGGGCCTCCCAGTAGGTGATCACCCTGATCGGCTTGACAGGCACACCGTTGATGTACGTCGTCGGAACCCAGTACCCGCTGGGGTCGGCGGCGGTCTTGCAGGTCGTCGCCTCGCCGACCATCGTGTCAACCGTCGAGAACGCGTCCTCTGAGACGTTGCCGTAGAAGTCGTGCGCGTGGCTCGCGCCCGGCTGCCCGAAATGCACGATCGGATCATCCGGCAGCGAATGGCTGTACCCACACCGGATGATGAATCGCCCGACCGCCGCCCCAGCCTGCACCGGGAACACGAACGCAAGCGCCCCCAGCACTACAAGCGCGACCAAGGCCTTCCGCATCTCCCCTCCTTCCGTCCGGAGAACCTACAAGAACGCCCAGAATCTGTAAAGAGGCCGTGCTCGGCGAGCGTCAGAGGGCGCGGTTTCGGCGTCGATCCCGGCCCCTGAACCAGCCCGGCCAGGGCGTAGGATCGTGAGGTGCAGCTCGTCTTGATCGTGGACGGCGACGTCACCGAGCGCGACCCGCGGGAGCTGGAAGAGCTGCTCGCGCGGGACGACGGCGTGGTCTGGGTCGACATGGTCGCGGGGTCCGAGGAGACGAGGACGGTGCTGTCGGACGTGTTCGGCGCCCGGCCGAGCGCCATCCACGAATGTGAGTATCCGGGCCTGGTGCCGCGCGTCCGCCGCTACGCGGACCACATTCTCATCGAGCTGCACGCGCCGGCCGTCGGACCGGACGGGCTGGTCGACGGCGTCGCCATGAACCAGTTCGTGAGCCGCCGGTACGTGGTCACCGTCCACGAGCTCCGTGAGGGGATTGCGCCCGAGGACATGGTGCGGGACACGGCCACCGTGCTTCGGCGGCTGAAGGAGGGGCGGGCGCAGGCGGGCTCCGCGGCCCAGCTCGCCCACGCGGTGGCGACAGCCGTCGTGGACAACATGGAGCTCCGGGTCCGCGAGCTCTCCGACCGCGTGGTGAAGCTCGAGCGCGAGATCCTGCACGGGCGAAAGCGTCAGGACGAGCGTCATCTGGAGAGCATGTTCCGCGCGCGCCATGAGCTGGTGACGGTGCAGACCATGGCGACCCACAACCGAGCGGCCCTGGAGCGACTGACCCGGATGGCGGTGGATCTGCTCCCGGACTCGCTCGCGCACGTCGAGGACGCGGCCGACCAGTTCGCCCGGGTGCAGAGCATGTGCGCGGCGGAGCGCGACTTCCTGCAGGAGCTGCTCGACCTCTACCAGACCCGCGCCACCGACAGCATCAACGTCGCCATGGAGCGCCTGGCACTCATCTCGGCCGTGGCGCTGCCGATCACCGCCGTCGCCTCGGTGTACGGCATGAACACGATCGTGAACGCTCACACGAGACCGGTTCAGCTTGTGCTGTCGCTCGTATCGATGAGCGTGCTGACGGCCGCCATGCTCATCTGGGCCCGCCGGCAGGGATGGTGGTGAGACGCCCGGCCGGGCGGGGCCGTCCGGCCGTGCGGCCTCAGAGCGCGCGGCGCAGGATCGCGACCAGCTCGTCGCGATCCAGGGGAGGTGAGAGGGCGTCGAGCTCGGCGCGCTCGAGCGCGGCGTCGGCGACACGCGGCAGGTCGGCCTCGTCGACGCCTTCGCCCCGGAGGCGGGCGGCGCCGGCGAGGCTCAACACGCGCTCACCGACGCCATCCGAGTCGACTCCGAGCGCCGCCGCCAGCTCGCCGATCGCCGCCGGCTCGCGCCCCGCCATCGCGTCGAGCGCCCAGGGCAGCACGGCCGCGTTCGTGACCGAGTGCGAGGTCCCGCACGTGCGCACCACCGTCTGGCAGAGCACATGGTGGAGCGAGAAGCCGGCCGATCCGAGCGCGTACCCGGCCAGCAGAGCCCCCAACGCCAGGTCGTCCTGGTCCCCCGCCTCGACCCCCCGGGCCAGAAGCGTCGCCGCCCGCGCCGCCGCGAGCGACGCAACGGGGTTCCGCCCCGGCCCATACAGGGCCTCGGCGGCGTGCGCGAGCGCGTTCATCGCCGACGCCCGCCGCGCCTCCGGCGGCTGCCCCGCCATCAGCGCCGGCTCGGCGAGCACCAGCACCGGCCGGTGGTTGGGCCGGCCCTCGTAGCCGGGCGCCGGCCGGTGGCCGCGCGACATCTCGGCGCCCGAGAGCGTGGTCGGCACGGCGCACACCTGGCCCCCGCGCGCCGCCGCGAGCGCCTTCGCCGTGTCGATCACCCGGCCGCCGCCCCACGCCACCATCCGCCCGTCGCCGACCCGGTCGATCAGCGCGGCGGCCGCGTCCGGCACCTGGCCCGAGGGCACACGGTGGACGCGGGCGCCCTCCAGGATCGAGAGCGGGATGTCCGGCTCGCCGCGGACGGTCGTCAGAATGTCGGCGCCGGTCCATGCGTGCTCCGCCGCCCCCTCCCCGAACCGGATCGTGCGCTCGCCGTCGCGCCAGACGAAGGCCCTCATTGTGAGAGCGCCACCCCGCCGACGACGAGCAGGCCGCCGAGCGCCAGCCAGCCCGTGACGCTCTCGCCGAGCGTGATCGCCCCGACGGCCACCGCGACGACGGGGACGCCGTAGAGGTAGGCGACCGCCCGCGACGGATCGAGCCGGCGCAGGCCGATCGTCCACGGGACGTACCCGGCGAGCGTGCAGACGAGGCCGAGGTAGGCGATGAGTGCGAGGTCGCCCGCATCGACGTCGCCCAGCCGGCTCGCCGTCCCCGACAGCCCGAACGGCAGGAGCGCGGCCGTCCCGACGAGCGAGGTCGCAGCCGACACCGCGACGGGGTCGAACCTGCCCAGAAGCGGCTTCACGAGCACGTTGTAGGCAGCGAACGAGGATGCCGCGAGCAGCACCAGGAGCGGCCCCCGCACCGAGTCGAGCGACACGTGCTCGCCCGAGCCCAGCACGATCACGACCACGACGCCCGCGAACGCCACCGTCAGCCCTGCGGCCCGTCGCCGTGAGAAGCTCTCCAGGCCGAGGCCGAGCGACATCGCGAGCGCCATCGCGGGCGCGGCGGCGATGACGACGCTCGCCGTGCCCGCCGTCGTCGTCCGCTCGCCGGCGTTCAGGGCCAGGTGGTAGACGGCCACCACGAAGAGGCCCGCGACGATCACCCGGACGGCATCGCGCCGCGTGAGCCCGGGCATCCCGCCGGCGGCCGCGAGCGCGATCCCGAAGCCCGGCGCGGCGATCAGGTAGCGCCCGACCGCGATGTCGGGTGCGTGCAGGCCGTGGTCGACGAGCGCCTTGATCGCGGCGAACGACCCTCCCCAGACGAGCACCACCGTCGCGAGCAGGAGATGTGGCAGGCTACGCGACCGGTGCATGCCGCCAAGCGTATCGAGATCCGCTGGCGCGACCTCGACGGGTTCGCGCACGTCAACAACTCCACGTACCTGACCTACCTGGAGGAGGCCCGCGACGAGTTCTTCACGAACCTCCTCGGCGAGACCGTGCACCGGGTCGTGATCCGCCACATCGAGATCGACTTCCGCTCGGGCCTCGTCCACACGGACGACCATGTCGACGTCGAGGTCGAGCTGGAGGCGGTCGGGACGTCGAGCGCCACCACGCGGGAGCGGATCCGCTCGGTCGCCGACGGCCGGGTCGCCGCCGAGGCCCGCACCGTCGTCGTGCACACCGATGCCGCCCGCGAGAGCTCCGAGCCGTGGCCGGACGAGTCGCGCGAAGCCCTCGAGGCGAGGCTGTGAAGCACCTCATCCACCGGGACGACGCGGCCCGCGTCCGCCGGGAGGCCGGCGAGATCGCGACCTGGATGACCGACCTCGGCACGGCCGCCGGCTCGGTCGCCGTCGGGCTGCGCCGGTGGGAGATCGATCCCGGCCGCCGCCCGACCCCGCCCCACGCCCACGGCGCCGAGGAGGAGGTCTTCTACGTCCTCGCCGGCAGCGGACTCCTGTGGCAGGACGGCGCGACCTGCGAGATCGCGGCCGGCGACTGCATCGTCCACCGCGCCGACGAGGAGGCCCACACGCTCCGGGCCGGCCCCGACGGCCTTGACGTCCTGGCGTTCGGTATGCGCGAGTACGTCGAGACCTGCTACCACCCCCACTCCTGGCGAGCCTGGGCCGGCGCGACGATCGTGAAGGCCGAGGGCCCGGGCGACATGTTCGCGTTCGACGCGGAGGCCGGGCCGCTCGAGTGGGCCGAGCCGGGGCCGCGCCCGGCCAACGTCGTCGCCACCGCCGACGTCCCCGAGTACCAGAGCGGCGAGGGCGACTGCGGATCCGTGTGGCGCGACCTGGCCGCCGCGGCCGGCGCCGTCCGCACGGGCCTGAACCTCGCCCGCTGCCGACCCGGGATGCTCCAGTATCCGCCGCACTGCCACTCGGCTGAGGAGGAGCTCTTCGTCGTCCTCGACGGCTCGGGCGCGTGCCTCCTCGGCGACGAGGAGCACCCGCTCCGGGCGGGACACGTCCTCTCGCGGCCCGCCGGCACCGGCATCGTGCACGCGCTCCGGGGAGGCCCGGAGGGGCTCACGTTCCTGGCCTACGGCACGCGCGACAGCAACGACATGGCCTACTTCCCGCGGTCGGACAAGATCTACTGGCGCGGGCTGGGCGTGATCGGCCGCGTCGAGCGGGTCGCGTACTGGGACGGCGAGCGCGACATCGCGCCTCCGGCTCAGTAGAGCGCGGCGGAGAGCCGGCGGCGGTACTCGCTCGAGAGCGGGTGGTCCTGGCCGAGGTCGGCGAAGACGCCCACCATCACCTGTCGGATCCGGTCACGAAGCGCGGCGTCGGCCCCCGCAAGCGCGTCCAAGAGGAGCTGGAGGCCGCGCTCGGTCTCGCCGGCCTCGAGCGCGGTGAGGCCAGGGCCGAGGGCCGGATCGCCGGCCGACTCGATCCGCGTCAGCGCCGCGCGCGCCCCGGCGTGGTCGGGCTCCAGCTCGAGCGCCCGCCGGAGGGAGGCCTCGTCACCCTCCTCCACCAGCCGGTCGGCCTCCGAGGGCAGGAGGCCGCGCAGGAACGAGTCGACGCTGGCTCGGGGGACGGCGCCCGTGAACTCGTCGACCAGCCGGCCGTCGCGAAACGCCTTCACCGCGGGGATGCCCTGCACCCGGTACTGCATCGCCACGCGCGGGTTCTGGTCGACGTCGACCTTCACCAGCTCGATGTCTCCCTCCGTCGCGTCGACGGCCGCCTCGAGCACCGGCGTCAGCTGCCGGCAGGGGCCGCACCAGTCCGCCCAGAAGTCGACGACGACCGGCACGGTCCTCGAGCGCTCGACGACGGCCTCGTCGAACGTCGCATCCGTCGCGTCGACGCTCACTCGTCCCGCCCGTCGCCCTGCTCGCGCAGGTAGCGCTCGAAGTCGGCGGCGAGCTCGTCGCCGCTCGGCGGGTCGGCGGCGTCGGCGGCCTCCTCGAGCTGCTGGACGTAGCCGGCGATGTCGGGGTCGTCCGAGATCGCCGACGCCACGCGGAGCGCGTACTCACTCGCCGCTCGCTCGAGCTCGCTCGACCCCGGCGGGGTCCCGATCATCTCGCTCAGGCGCTGGAGCAGAGCCAGCGCGGCCTGGGGATTCGGCGAGGCCGAGATGTAATGCGGTGTCGCCGCCCACAGGCTCGCCGAGCGCAGCCCGGCCCGCGCGCAGGCGTCGTGGAGCACGCCGACGATGCCGGTGGGGCCCTCATAGGTCGAGCGCGAAAGCCCGAACTGATCCATCAGCTCGCGATCCGACGCCGTCGCGGAGACCGGAACCGGCCGGGTGTGCGGAGTGTCCGCCAGGAGCGCGCCCATCGTGATCACCAGGTCGACGCGGTAGCGGCGGGCCATGTCGGCGATGGCGCCGGAGAACGCCCGCCAGCGCATGTTCGGCTCTGTCCCGACGACGACGACCAGGTCGGACTTCTCGGAGGCGTAGATCTCGGTCTCGGGCCAGTCGAGCCGGCGAACGTCGCCGTCGACGAGCTGCACCGTCGGCCGCGTCTGCTGGTAGTCGATGAAGGGCTCGGAGTCGATGACGGCGCACCGCTCCGCGTCGGTCACCGCCCGCAGGTACCCGGCCGCCAGGCTGGCGGCCCCGCCGGCGTCGTTCCAGCCCCGGAACGCAGCGACGAGGTTTGGGCGGCGCAGATCCGGATCGTGCTCGGTGTGCACGAAGTCCACCTCGGCAGTCTGGCACACACCCGGACCTGTGGCGCCGGACGGGCGGTATACAACAGCAGTGAGCGCGATCGATCTCCTCGTGATCGGCGCGGTCGGGCTGTCTGCCTTCCGCGGGGCGCAACGCGGCCTCGTCGCGACCCTCTTCGGGCTCGCGGGCTTCGCGGTGGGGGCGGTCATCGGGTCGCGGCTCGCGCCCCTGCTCCTGCACGGCGGCCGCCACTCGCCATGGCTCGGGGTGGCCGGGCTGGCCGGCGCGCTGATCGGCGGGACGATCGTGCAGCTTGGCGCCGGGGCGGCTGCGCAGGCCGTCCGCCGGCACGTGGTGCACGGCCCG
>DATIDU010000276.1:0-8084 GCA_035456145.1 Gaiellales bacterium
CGTTGCCGTCTACGGTGATCCGCCCGCCGGTCGGGTCGTAGAACCGCGCGAGGAGCTTCACGACGGTCGACTTGCCGGCACCGGTATGGCCGACGAGCGCGATGGTGGACCCCGCCGGCACCGCGAACGAGACGCCGTGCAGGACCTCCGTCCCGCCCGGCACATACGAGAAGTGCACGTCCTCGAACGCCACGTCGCCACGGATCGGCGGCAGGTCGCGGGCGTCGGGCGCATCGGTCAGCGTCGGCTCCGTGTCGAGCACGGTGAAGATGTTGTCGAGCGCGGCCGTCGCCGCGAGGAACGTCTGGTAGAACTGCGAGAGCTGCTGCACCGGGTCGAAGAAGTTCGACAGGAGCCCGATGAAGACGAAGAGGCCGCCCGGTGTGAGGTCGCCGTGGAAGACGAGCGTGCCGCCGTAGCCCAGCACGACGGCCATCGCGAGGGCCGAGAGCAGGTCGACATAGGGGAAGTAGATCGCCGAGGCGATCACCGTCTGGTCGTTGGCGGCGCGGTAGTGGCCGTTGATGTCGACGAACCGTTCGTAGTTCGTCTGCTCGCGCCGGAACGCCTGGACGACCCGCACGCCCGAGATGTCCTCCTGGAGCTGGCCGGTGACCTCCGCGAGCCGGCGCCGAGTCTGCCGGTAGGCCCGGCCGGAGTAGTACCGGAAGATCGCAGTGCCGATGGCCATGCCGGGGAACACGGTGAGCGTCGCGATCGCGAGCTTCCAGTTGACGTAGACGAGGACCCCCGCCGACCCGACGAGGACGATGGTGTTCTGGACGAGGGTCGTCGGGCCGTCGACGACCGCATTCACGAGCGCCTCGATGTCGTTCGTGAGCCGCGAGATCACCACGCCGGCCCGGTTCCGCTCGAAGAACCCGAGGTCGAGCCGCTGGATGTGCGCGAAGAGCCCGATCCGCAGGTCGGCCAGGATGCGCGTCCCGACCCAGGAGGTCAGGTAGGTCTGGGCCGAGGCTGCGCCCCAGTTGATGACGGTCAACGCCGTGAACACGCCGACCCACAGCTCGACCTGCCCGAGGTCGGCGGGCGAGGCGGTGATGCCACGGTCGATCGCGGCCTTGATCGCGAGCGGCCCGGCGATGGCCGCCGCGGTGGCCGCCAGCATCATCGCGAGCGCGGCGGCCGAGCGGCGCCTGTACGGCCAGTTATAGGCCCACAGGGCCTTGACTCGGCGGAGCGTTCCACGTGCCCCGAGACCGGCCGGCTCGGCCCCCAGACGGCCGACGTGGCTCCCGAACGTGCTCACGGCAGCCGGCCTCCCGATGCCCGCCGTGCCGGCGGCTCGCCGTCCTTCTCGATGGGGGCGCCGTCGGGGTCGAGGTCCACGAAGCGGCGCTCCACGAGGCCGTGATCGTGGATCTCGCGGTAAACGGGGCTCGTCTGCACGAGCTCGTCGTGGGTGCCGCGGGCCACGATCCGCCCCCTGTCGAGGACGACCATCTCGTCGGCGAGTGAGATCGTCGAGAGCCGGTGCGCGATGATCAGGGTCGTCCGGCCCTTCATCACCTCGCGCAGGGCCAGCTTGATCCGGGCCTCAGTCGAGGCGTCGACCGACGCGGTGGCGTCGTCGAGGATGAGGACGCGCGGGTTCATCAGGAGCGCACGGGCGATCGCGATGCGCTGCCGCTGTCCGCCCGAGAGCGAGAGGCCGCGCTCGCCGACGACCGTCTCGTAGCCGTCCGGCAGGTCGCAGATGAACTCGTGCGCCTGCGCCTGGCGGGCTGCCGTCACGATCTGCTCGGCCGTGGCCTCGGGCGTCCCGAAGGCGATGTTCTCGGCGACGGTCGTCGAGAAAAGGAACGTGTCCTGGCTGACGATCCCGACGGCCGCGCGAAGCGACCGCAGCGTCACGGCCCGCACGTCCTGACCGTCGAGCTCGATCGTCCCGGCCTGCACGTCGTAGAAGCGCGGGATGAGCGTCGTGAGCGTCGTCTTCCCGCACCCCGTCGGGCCGATCAGCGCCACCGTCGACCCGGCCGCGACGTCGAGGTCGATGTCGTGCAGGACGGGCCGGTCGGGGTCGTAGCCGAAGCGGACGCCTGCCATCCGGATGCCGCCCGGCCCCGGAAGGAGCGTCTCCGCGCCTGGCGCGTCGAGGATGTCGCGGTCGTAGTCGAGCACCTCGAAGATCCGCTCGCCGGATGCGGTCGCGCGCTGGTACTGGCCCACCCACATGCCGATCGATCGCAGCGGCACGACCAGGAGGAGCAGGTACCCGTTCACCGCGAAAAACGAGCCGAGGCTGAGGTGCCCGTGCACGACCTGGTAGCCGCCGACGAGGACGACCGCGGCCATGGCGAGGTTGGGGAGCGACGACATGAACGGGACGTAGATGGCCTGGAGCCGCGCCGCGAGGATCGCCTGGTCGAAGATGCGCTCGGTACCGGCGGAGAAGCTCCGAAGCTGGCGCGGCTCCTGTGCGAACGCCTTCACGACGCGGACGCCGACGATGTTCTCCTCGGCCTGCGTCGTGACGTCGGCGACGCGCTGCTGCACCTCCTTCAGCACCGGATGGCTGGCGCGGGAGTAACGGAAGGCGGACACCGACAGGACGGGCGCCACCGCGAATGCGATCAGCGCGAGCTGCCAGTCGATGATCAGGAGAGCGATCGCAACGATGGTGATCGTGATCAGGTTCTGGGTGAAGAAGATGAGGCCGTAGCCGAGGAAGAACCGCACCGACTGGAGGTCGACGGTCGCCCGCGACATGAGCTGGCCGGTCTGGTGAGTGTCGAAGAAGCCGAACGACAGCCGCTGGAGGTGCGCGTACATCGCGTTTCGCAGGTCGTACTCGACACCGAGCGAGAGCCGGCCGGCGAGCAGGCGCCGGAAGAGCATGAGACCGCCCTTGATCGCCCCGGCCGCGACAACCAGCGCGGCGTAGGCGTAGAGACGGCGGTCGCTGTGGTTCGCTGCGGAGACCGTGTCGATGACCTGGCCCGTCAGGTACGGGACTGTCAGCCCGGCGGCCTGGGCCCCGACGGCCAGGAGCGTCGAGACGATCACCTGTCCCCGGTACGGGCGCAGGAAACCGAGCAGCCGCCGGAACGTCACCCGCTCAGGTTAGCGGGCGGTGAATTCCTGGCTCGTCAGCCGTTTCGGAGCTGCTGGAGGAGCATCGTGAAGCTGACGCCCTCGATCTGCGCGACCATGTACAGCCCGCCCAGGACGAGGATGCCGACGACCATAGCGCCGAAGCTCAGCTCGGAGGCGATGCTGCCTCGCTCGTTGGTGAAGACGCCCACCGAAAGACCCCTTTCAGTAACCGGATGCGGCTGTCCACGGACGTCCGCACTTCAAGTATCGGCGCGGGTGTCGAAGAGGGGAATCCCCCGTCGGCGGTATGCCCCTACCGCGTTGCGGGCGTGCCGGCTCCGGCGCCGTTTCGGCGCTCCGCCTCGGATCCGGCCTCGGGCGTCCGCATCGCCATGTCGGCGATGATCCGGCGGTCGGCCTCGCCGAGCTCGGTGATCTCGCCGCCGACCCTGATGCGGCCGTACGGAGCGGGGTCCACACGGACCACCCGGGTCTCGATGTCGACGGGCTTTCCTGCGAGCGTGACCGAGACGAGGAGCAGGTCGCCGGCGTCCAGCGTATTGGCGGTCGTGAAGCCGATGCCGGTCGTCGAGACGTCGCTCAGGCGCACGTCGAGGACGTGGTTTCGGGGCAGCGTGTGGCAGAAGAGGACGCGCGCTTGCGTGCGCTCGGTGACCGGGATCCGCGGGACGGCCCGGCGCATCTTGCGATGGCGGACGCCCGACACCGCGGCGTGGACGAGCGCCTCCACACCGCTGTGGAAGTACGCCTCGTCGACCTCGAACTCGACCTCGTAGCGGCCGCGCCGCTCGTCGGTGACGCGCGCCAGCAGGTGCAGCTCCTTTCGGACCTGCTTGCGCGGCGCGAATGCGTGCAGGAGCTCGCCCTCCTGCTCGAAGATCCTGAGCGCGAACGCGCCGCCGTCCTCGGACAGCACCTCGACCTCCGTCGGCGGAGGTGGGAGCACGCCGAGGGCCAGCGTGAGCATCTCATGGCGCGTGGGCTTGGACATCGGGGGTTCGCCCAGGACAATCGGCCGCCGGGCCCGATTTCTGAAGGGTGCGTCGGCTAAGGTGTCGGCGTGGCGGAGCTGAGCCTCTTCTCGGGCGAGGTGTGGGTGGTCATCTTCCTTGCGCTCGTCCTGAAGCTGCCGCTCTTCGGCGTCCTCGCGGCGATCTGGATCGCGTTTCGGAAGTTCGACGAGGACCGGCCCGCATCGGCCCCGACGGCGGCGCGGATGTCGCTCTGCGCCTATTGCGGGACCCGGATCGCGCTGGGCTACGACGCGGCCGGGCTCCACGAGCGGGCCACGGCCATCGCCCGGACGACCGGCCAGGCGGCGTTCGACATCGAGACGCGGCTCGTGCGCGAGGCGTTCGCCCAGCCCGACCACTACCCCGAGGAGCCCCGCTTCTGCCCGGGCTGCGGGGAGGAGGCGGTCTGGACGCCGATCGAGCCGATCGACCTCGGCGTCACCCGCCCGCGCCACGTCGAGCACGGCTGAAACACCGGCGACAGGCGCCCATGTTTCAGGCTCCACGTCGGTGACAGGTGAAACACCGGCGACAGGCGCCAACGTTTCAGCCTGAGAGGCCCGCCAGGGTGCCCTCGCGGATCGCCTCCTCGAACGACCTCGGCCCGAGGCAGTCGCCCGCCCGCTCCACGGCGACGTCGGCCTCCTCCAGCTCCAGGTAAAGCGCGTCTCCGGCCGTCCGCCCGGCGCTCACCACGAGGGTGTCGACGTCGCCGATCTCGACCGCCCGCCCCGAGAAGACGTTCTCGAACGTCACCGTCCCGCGTGCCACCGACATCGGCCGCAGATGGTGGACGAGCTCGACGCCCGCGTCGTCGAGCCGGGCCAGGTACAGGTTTCGCTGGTACTGGTGCACCGCCTCACCAAACGCCGCGGCCGACGTCACAAGCCGCACCCGGGCTCCCCGGGCGGCGAGCGCCTCGGCGGCGTCGAGCCCGGTCCAGTCGCCGCCCCAGTCGCTGACGATCACCCGGCCGCCGACCTCAGCGCCGGCGAGCACATCCCAAGCGTCGACGACCGCCGCGCCGTCGCCGCCGATCGCCGGTCGGTGCGCCACGGCGCCCGTCGCCAGGATGACGCGGTCGGGCTCCTCGGCGAGGATCGCCGCGGCAGACGCCTCGGTGCCGGTGCGGACATCCGCATCGGCGAGCCAGGCGGCGAGGATCTCCAAGAGACCCTCGGCCACCTCGGCGTGGCCGGGCGCCGCGAGTGCAAGCCGCATCTGGCCGCCGGGATTCTCCGCCCGTTCGAAGACGACTACACGGTGCCCGCGGTCGGCCGCAGCCGCGGCGGCCGCGCCGCCGGCCGGCCCCGCTCCGACCACGACCACCGTGCCCGGCCGCTCGGCCGGCGCGGGGGCGGGCAGCGTCCGCTCGTATCCGGCCCATGGGTTCACGGTGCAGGCGATGGGCACGCCGGCGTGGTAGTGGCCGATGCAGCCCTGGTTGCAGCCGATGCAGCGGGTGGTGCGCTCGCCGGCGCGGGCCCGCCGGGCCAGGTTCGGGTCGGCGATCTGGGCCCGCGTCATGCCGACCGCGTCGCACACGCTGTCGGCGATCAACCGCTCCGCGTCGGCTGGATCGAGCACCCGCCCGGCCGCGATCAGCGGCACCGGCGTGCGGTCCTTCACCATCCGCGCAAACGGCTCGATCGCGTTCCAGGCGATCGGTGCGGGCGGGACGATCCAGGTCGAGCCGCGATAGGTCGGCGACGACCCGAGCGTGACCGACACGTAGTCGGCCAGCCCCTCGGCTCCGACCATCTCGGCCGCCCGCAGGATGTCCTCGAGATCGGTGCCGACGTCCGATGTGCGCTCGTCGGTGAGGCGGCATCCGATCGCGCCGTCCGCGCCGAAGCCGTCGCGCATCGCCTCGAGCACCTCGCGCAGGAACCGGAACCGGTTCTCGAACGAGCCGCCGTACTCGTCGGTGCGGGTGTTCGCGTGGCGGGAGAGGAACTGCGTCGGCAGGTACCCGAAGCCCGCGCACACCTCGACGCCGTCGAGGCCGCCCTCGGCCGCGTATGCCGCAGCGCGCCGGTAGCCGTCGAGCATCTCGGCGATCTCGGTGGTCGTGAGCGCGCGCGGCTCGGTCTTGAACCGCGCCGAGGGGATCGAGCTCGGAGCCACCGCCGGTGGGCGCGTCCCTGAGGCGATCATCTCGCGCCCGCCGTGGAAGAGCTGGCACATGAGCCGCGTCCCGTGCTCCTGCACCGCGGCGCTCATGCGCGCCCAGACGGGCACGATCTCGGGCAGGTAGCCGCCGACGGTGTGAGCGGTCAGAAGACCCGTGGGATGCACGGCGGTCGCCTCGACCACGATCAGCCCGGCGCCGCCCGCCGCGCGGGCGCGGTGGTAGGCGATCAGGTCGTCGGTCGGCAGGTGGTCGTGCACGAGCGACGTCTGGTGCGACGTCGAGACGATCCTGTTTGGGATCTCGATCGGCCCGAGCCGAAGCGGCGAGAAGAGGCGGTCGAGCATCGCGCCGGATCCTAGGGCGCAAGGTGACGGGGCGGACGGTGAACCTCACTGCCACCTGTGTGGCACTGCCCCCCGCAGCGCTCACCGTCCGCTCCGTGTCGTTTCGGATCGAGGTGCGCACTGGGGTGCCTAGTTCCCTCGTGCGCGGCGCGACGTGTGGCGTCGCTGGGAGCCTCCTCGCAAGGTCCGTCCCGCCTGATGTGGCGGATTCGGACGTCGCATTTCGAGGGGGCCCGGGTTCGGCAGCCGAGCTGTCTCAGAGATGAGACCTCTAGCTTTGCGTGCTCGCCTCGCGGCGAGTTTGCCTTTATCGATCCGTACTCGAATGATCGTCGAAGGCCCCCTGTTCGTCGTCGCTCGATCGGGCGCAGTTCGATCCCCGAATTGGGGTATGCGCTGGGAGCGGCTGTCAGACCGAATCACTCCGAAGGGGCATGCATCGGGACCGGGGATCGCCGAGACTGTATGCGTCTGGCAGTTCCGGCTTCCTCCCCGGTACGTTCATCAAACGCCGCCAGACCTTGTAACCGCGTTCCCCCCGAACGCCGTTATGTCCCCTCCGGCGGGCCTCACCCCAAGAGGCCCGCTCGAGGCGTCGGTCGCGCATACTGTCGGCCGATGCGCGGTCTCATGGAGTCCGTCCCCAACTTCTCCGAGGGTCGCGACGGCGCGACCCTCGACGCGATCCGCCGGGCGCTGGCCGAGCACGCTCGCGTCCTCGACGTCCACGCCGACGCCGACCACAACCGGTCGGTCTACACCTGCGTCGGGACGGTGGACGCACTGGTGAACGGCCTCGCCGCCGCCGTCGCTGTCGCAGCGGAACGGATCGACCTCGGCCGGCACGAGGGCGTGCATCCCCGCGTGGGGGCGGCCGACGTCGTCCCCTTCGTGCGGTTCCGGGTCGGCGACCCGGGGCCCGAGCACGCCGCGCGCCTCCTCGGGGAGCGGATCGGCGCGCTTGGCATCCCCGTCCTCGGATACGGCGACCTTGGCGGCGGCCGCCGTCCGGCCTTCTTCCGCGCGGGCGGCCCCGACGCGCTGGCCGCCCGGTTGGAGTCCGGCGAGGTGGCCCCGCTCTTTGGCCCGCCGCGGCTTCACCCGACGGCCGGAGCCGTCCTTCTGGGCGTGCGCCCGCCGCTCGTGGCCTTCAACGTCGAGCTGGACACCGCAGACGTCGAGGTGGCCCGCGCGGTCGCCGCAGGCGTCCGGGCCCGCGACGGCGGCCTGCCCGGCGTCCAGGCGCTCGGCCTGCGGCTCGCGCGCACGGGGCGGGCGCAGGTCTCGATGAACCTGATCGACGTCGCCGCGACGCCGCTTCACCGGGTCGTGCGCGAGGTGGAGCGGCTTGCGGCCGAGCACGGGGTCACCGTCGCCGCCGGCGAGCTCGTCGGGCTCATGCCGGCTGCGGTCGCGGTCCCCGCCGCGGCCGGTGCCCTCCACCTGGCGGACCTCGCGCCCGACCGCGTGCTGGAGATCGCCGCCGGCGGGGAGTTCGGGCGGGGAGATCTG
>DATIDU010000277.1:0-8660 GCA_035456145.1 Gaiellales bacterium
GCCGGCGCGCCGCGGGTGCGGATCGTCGCCGGGGCCGAGCGGCACGCGACGATCGACCGGGCCCTGCGCCTGCTCGGCATCGGCGACGGCACGATCGAACCGGTGCCGGCGCTCGCGAACGGAGAGATGAACCCGGGCGCGCTCGAGGCGGCGCTGGCAGCCGCGCCGGGCGTGCCGACGATCGTCTGCGCACAGGCGGGCAACGTGAACACGGGCGCCTGCGACGACCTGCGCACGATCGGCATGGCGACGCGCCGCCACAGAGCCTGGCTCCACGTCGACGGCGCGTTCGGTCTGTGGGCGGCTGCCTGTCCGCGTATGGCCGTCCTGGTCGACGGGGTCGAGCTGGCCGACTCGTGGGGCTGCGACGGGCACAAGTGGCTGAACGTGCCCTACGACTCGGGCTATGCGTTCTGCGCCCATCCCGACGTGCACGTCGACGCGATGGCGTACACCGCGTCGTACCTCTCCGGCCAGGTTGCCGGCCGGGCCTTCGGCGGCGGCGACTTCACGATCGAGTCTTCGCGGCGGGCGCGCGGCTTCGCCACGTGGGCGGCGCTGCGGTCGCTCGGCCGGCCGGGCGTCGCCGACCTCGTCGACCGCTGCTGCCGGATGGCACAGCGCCTCGCCGACCGGATCGCGGCGCTCGACGGGTTCGAGATCGCAAACGACGTCGTGCTGAACCAGGTGCTGGTGCGCGTCGGCGACGAGGAGCTGACGAACCGCGTCGAGCGTGCCGTGCAGGACGACGGGACGTGCTGGCTCGGCGCCACGACCTGGCGCGGCGAGCGCCTGCTCCGCATCTCGGTCTCGAACTGGTCGACGAGCGAGGCGGACATCGACGCGAGCGTTGCGGCGATCCGGCGGGCCCGAGCCGGGGTGATGGGGGCCCGCGTCTAGCGCTCACGCGGGTCGACGCCGGCCAGGCGCTCGACCAACTCGCCGATCTCAGCCTCGGAGTAGCCGAGCGACCGGCGCCGGGTCCCGGGCGGGTCGTGCGTGAGGCCGGTACCGGCCCGCCACTCGCCGCGCGGGCGAAGCGGGCGCGGGACGAAGCCGCCGCCGCAGTTCGGGCACACGTTCTGAAGCGGGCCCTCGGCGCATTCGGGACAGAACGTGCACTCGTAGCTGCAGATGCGGGCGTCGGCGTCCGGCGGCAGATCGCGGTCGCAGCGCTCGCAGTTGGGCCTCAGTTCGAGCATCGCGTCGACCCTACCTGGGTGGCGGCCCGATGAGCTTGGCGATGCCGCGGCGGCCCCGTTCGAGCGCCTCGGCGCTCGGTTCCATCACGTAGGCGGCGTTCGACATGAGGAGCATCGCGTCGATCTCGAACGCGAGCTGCTCGGCGTCCTCGGCCGGATCGATCTCGCCGGCCGCCTGGGCGCCGGCAACGGCGTCTGTGAGCGCGCCCACCCAATCTCCGATGACCTCGAAGATCCGGTCGCGCACCGGGCCGGGCCGGGTGTCGACCTCGGCGGCCACCGACGCGAAGAAGCAGCCGCCGGGGAAGACGCCGCGTTCGAGGTGCGCCAGGAACTCCTCGGAGAGTGCCCACAGCCGGGGCAGGCCCGGCGGAGCCGCCGATCCCGGCGCGACGACCTCGGCGTTGAAGATCTCGCCCGCGGTCTCGATGGTGGCGAGCTGGAGCTCCTCCTTCGACTTGAAGTGGGCATAGAGGCCGCTCTTCGACATCCCGATGTGGTCGGCGAGACCGCCGATCGAGAGGCCGTTCAGCCCCTCCACCGTGGCCAGCCGTGCCGAAGCATCGAGGATCGCACGCCGACTGCGAACGCCGTCGGAGCGGGGGCGGCGGGTGGTGGGCTGCGCGTTCATGTTTGACAAGATAGCACGATCGGTCGTATAGTTCGGTGTTCAGATAGCACGACCGATCGTTTTTCAAAGGAGCACACCGTATGAGCACCCTCACCCCAGAGCCCGCCCCTCTTGCCGAGCTGACGACGCGCCAGCGGCAGGTGTGGTCATCGGGCGACTACTCCGTCATCGGCTCGTTCGTCCACCCCGTCTCGGAGCGCCTGGTCGACGCGGCCGACCTCCACGCCGGCTGGCGCGTCCTCGACGTTGCGACCGGCTCGGGCAACGCGGCCATCGCCGCCGCCCGCCTGGGAGCCGAGGCCGTCGGCATCGACTACGTCCCCGAGCTCCTCGCCCGCGGCCGCGAGCGCGCCGCCGCCGAGCGACTCCCGGTCAGCCTCGCCGAGGCCGACGCCCACTCCCTGCCCTTCGCCGACGGCGAGTTCGACGCCGTGACGTCGGTGTTCGGCGTCATGTTCGCCGCCGACCCGGTCCGGGCGGCGGGCGAGCTCGTCCGCGTCGTCCGCCCCGGCGGCACGATCGCGCTCGCAAGCTGGAAGCCGACGGGCTTCGTCGGCGACATGTTCCGCGTCATGAGCACCCACGTGCCGTCGCTCGTGCGGGTTCCCTCACCGTTCGTGTGGGGCACCGAGCCCGGACTGCGGGCGCTGCTCGCGCCGGACCTCCACTACCTCCAGGTGCGGGAGCGGACGTTCACCTTCCGCTACCGCTCGCCGGAGCACTTCGTCGACGTGTTCGGCGGCTCGTACGGTCCGACCGTGAAGGCGCTCGCCGCCGCCGGATCGAGCCGCGAGGAGCTTCTGGCCGACCTGACCGACCTCGTCCGCAGCCGAAACCGCCTCGGAGGCCGCGCGGTCTCGATCCCAGGAACCTACCTGGAGGCGATCGGGACGCGGCGATGAGCGCAAACACCGGGGCCAGACCCCATAGCGGTTTGGCTATGGGGTCTGACCCCTTGCGGTTCAGGCCGACACGACGGCCTCGTTCACCTGCGTGAGCCGGAAGCTATTGCCGGAGGGATCGCGGAAGCCGGAGTCGATCCCGTACGGGCGCTCCTCGGGCTCCTCGGTGAACTCGACGCCGCGGCCCTTCAGCTCCTCGTACGAGGCCCGGGCGTCGTCCGTCGTGAGGAAGACCGTGCCGGCAAAGCCCTTGGACATGAGGCTCCGCACCTGCTCTGCCGTCTCGGCATCCATCACCGGCGGACCGGGGATCGCCATGAGCACGATCGCGATGTCAGGCTGGCTCGGCGGCCCCACGGTGAGCCAGCGGAAGTTGCCGAGCTCGGGGAGCGTGACGTCGGAGCGCACCTCCATGCCGAGCTTCTTCGTGTAGAACTCGAGCGCCTCGTCCTGGTCGTTGACCCAGAGCTGGGCGGTGCTGAGCTGGTACATCTGTCCCCTCCTTGGGCGGATCGGATCTGACGAGATCCACGCTATCCGGGGGCGCCGCGGCTGTCTTCTCCAAACGTGCGGCGTTGTGGGCGGCCGTAGAACCGAAGGACGCAGGCCGGCACGCGCGCCTGGTGGGCGGCCGGCGGATACGCCGCCCGGTAGGCCGTGGGTGAGGCCCCGAACGTGCGCGTGAAGCTCGTCGTGAACGAGCCGACGCTGCGCAGGCCGACGGAGAAGCAGATGTCGGCGACGGACCGGTCGGTGCCGCGCAGGAGCGCGGCGGCCCGCTCGAGCCGCCGGGTCAGGAGATAGGCATGGGGCGACTCACCGAACGCCCGCCGGAACTCGCGGCTGAAGTGCGCCCGCGAGAGGCCGGCCGCCCCGGCGAGGTCATCGACGTCGAGCGGCTCGAAGTAGCGGGCGTCGGCCAGGTCCTTGGCGCGGAGCAGGTGGCGGTCCGGGTGTGCGTAGGTCGCCAGACGTCAGCCCTCCTCGGCGTTCTCGGCCAGCCAGGCCTTTGCGATCCGCTTCTGGGCCCGCGTGAGCCAGGCGTCCACGACGACGTCACGAAGCTCGTCGCGGTCGAGCCGGGCCAGATCCGGGATCCGCACGAGCACGGCCGGATAGCCGCGGAAGTGCGGCGTCGTGAAGTAGATCCCGCGGTCGTCGGAGAGCAGGAGCTCCTTCTCCTCCAGGCCGGGCACGCGGAACATGAGGACGTCGGCCATCCGCTCGCCGGTGTCGGCATCGACCGCGTCGGGCCGCCGGCTGCGATGGAAGCAGAACATCTTGCCGTGGACGAGGTACGACGGCCGTCCGTCGTCGGCGACCTCCTTCGTGGCCTGCGGCATCGCCAGCGCCAGCTCGTCGAGGTCCGCCATCGTCACCATGGCGGAAGTCTGCCACCCGGCGACCGCTCTCGGACCGTGCGAGTCAGGCGAGCGTCGACCCGCACGTGGTGCAGCTCACGACTTCTTCGCCGCGGCCTTCCCGCCCTTGCGTCCGGCGGCCTTCTTCTGGGCCGCCGTCCCGCCCTGCTTCGAGCTCGAGCCCGAGCCGGACTGCTTGCCGCCCCGGCTCGAGGCGCCCGGCGAGTTCGCGATCCGGGCCGCCCGGTCCTTCGACATGCCCTTGTCCTTCAGGGCCTCGTACTGCTTCTCGTTCCTGAGCGGCATCTCGATCCTCCCGTCGGTGGGGCGGGCGGCGCCGGCCGCCCGCCCCTCGCGTCCGTCCTACGTCGCGGCCCGCTCGTTCACGCGGCTCACCGCGATCTTGGTCAGCTTTTGGTCGGCGGCGCTCTCCTCGTCGAGCGTTTCCTGCAGCAGGGCGGCCGCGTCATCCTTGCCGAGCTGCTCGGCGAGCGTGCGGGCCGTCCCATACGCGGCGATCTCGTAGTGCTCGACGCGCTGGGCGGCGCCGATGAGCGCGGCGTCCTTGGCCTCATCGGAGCCCTCGGCCTCGACGATCTCCTCGCCCTCGCCGATCAGGCCCTCCATCGCCTCGCAGTGATCGCTCTCGATGTCGGTGCCGAGCGTCTCGAACACCTGCTCGAGCCGCTGGACGTGTCCGCGCGTCTCCTCGAGGTGCTCCTCGATCGCCTCGCGGAGCTCCTTCGACGAGGCCGCGCCCGCGACCTTCGGCAGCGCCTGGACGAGCTGCTTCTCGGCGCTCATGAGGTCGCCCAGCTCGGCCATGAGCACATCGTCGAGTGATTGCAGTTTCACGGACTCTCCTCTGTGTCGACGGTATGGGGACCGCAGTGATACCCGCCCGGCGGGGACAGAAACACACTGTTTCCAGCACCGAACCGGCGGGTACGACCAGAGGGATGGCGACGCCCAGATCGCACCCACCGGATCCCGCCGCACAACAGGCCAAGCGGGCCGTCCGGGGAGCGATCAACCGGTCGAAGAAGCGCCTCGGCGAGGAATACCCGCAGCTTCGCGCCGGCCGCCGGCGGCCGCGGTACCCGTAGGCAGCTGCAGGGCTAGAGCTGCTGGCGCAGGTCTGCTCAGAGACCGGCGGTGCGGCTGCGGTTCGACGTGGCGTCGATCGTGACCGCGGCCAGGAGCACCAGGGCGGTGACCATGTACTGCGCCGGTGCGCCGTAGCCCATGAGGCCCATGCCGTTGTAGATCGCCGCAATGACGATGCCGCCCAGCACGCCGTGGAGCGCCTTTCCGCGGCCGCCCATGAGGCTCGTGCCGCCGATGACTGCGGCAGCGACGGCGTAGAGGACGAGCGTGCCGCCGTCCAGCGTGGTCGAGATCGAGCGCAGCCGTGACGCGTAGACGATCCCTCCGATCCCGGCGGTGAGGCCGGTGAGCGTGAAGGCCAGGGTGCGGATCGCCGGAACGTTGATCCCGGCGCGGCGGGCGGCCTCGGAGCTGCCGCCGATCGCGTAGATGTAGCGGCCGACCTGGGTGCGGCCGAGGAGGAAGCTCCAGACCCCGAGCACGGCCAGGACGAGGAGCACCACGTATGGGACACCGGAGATCGGCTCGATGATCCCGCGGTTCACCGTGCAGAGGATGACGAGGCCGACGCCGCAGGCGGCCGTGATGCCGATCCTGAGAAGGGTGATGGTCGGCGGCGGAGCGACGAGGCCCGCCGCGCGGCGCTTCGCATCGCGCCGCCAGGCAAGGATCGCGAAGGCCCCGACGATCACGATCATCACCACCCAGCTCGCGGTGTCCGACAGGTTGCTGCTGGCGATGTCGTTGATGGCCGAGTCGTTGATCGGGATCGTGCCGCCGTTTCCGAGGATCTTGAGCATCACCCCCTGCCAGAAGAGCAGACCAGCGAGCGTGACGACGAACGAGGGCAGCCCGATCGAGGTGATGATGAGCCCCTGGATGAGCCCGATGCCGGCGCAGCCGAGGAGCGCGAGCGCGATCGCCACGTACCACGGCCAGCCGTGGGCGGGCCCGGCAGCATCGGCCATGATGACCGCTCCCATGCCGGCGACGTAGCCGATCGAGAGGTCGATCTCGCCGAGGAGCAGGACGAAGACCTCGCCCATCCCGAGCAGCGCGAACACGGCGGCCTGAATGAGCAGGTTCACCAGGTTCTGGGCCGTCAGGAAGTGCGAGTTGAGCGACTGGAAAAGGATCGAGACGAGGATCAGGCCGCCGACGACCGGCAGGACACCCGCCTCGCCGGCCTTGATCCGGGCGATCGACGCCCGCAGATACTCCGACGCCGATCCGGCCGTGAGCTCGGCAGGAACCGCCAGCTCCGCCTTGCGGGCCGCCTCCTCGCTCAGCTCGTCCGACTCGACGGGCCCGGCCGGTTCGTCAACGGTCGACACAGCGTCAGCTCCCTCCGCCGTCCCCGGCCGCCGCCGCCTGCCGCGACGACGCGCCGGTGGTCATCAGGTCGACCGCGATCTGGCGGTCCATCTCGGAAGCCGGCCGCACGGCAACCATCTTCCCGAGGTAGAGCACGGCCAGGCGGTCGGCGACCTCGAAGACGTCGTTCATGTTGTGCGAGATGATGAGCGCCGCGTGGCCCCGGTCCGCCAGACGGCGGACGAGGTCGAGCACCATCCGTGTCTGGGCCACGCCGAGCGCCGCTGTCGGCTCGTCCATGATGACGAGCTTCGCGTTCCAGAGCACCGATTTCGCGATCGCCACCGACTGGCGCTGGCCGCCTGAGAGCGACGCCACCGGCTGGCGGATCGATCGCACCGTCGTCACCGCAAGGCTCGAGAGGGTCTCCTGGGCCGCCGTCTCCATCTGCTCCTCATCGAGGACGACCCCCTTCTTCCGCTCCCGGCCCAGGAACATGTTCTCGACGATGTCGAGGTTGTTACAGAGGGCGAGGTCCTGGTAGACGGTCTCGATGCCGAGCGCCGCCGAGTCTCGCGGCGAGCGAATGCGCACCGGCTGCCCCTCCCACTCGATCTCGCCGTGGTCGGGGCTGTGAATGCCGGCGATCGTCTTCACGAGCACCGACTTGCCCGCGCCGTTGTCGCCCACGAGCGCGGTGACCTCGCCGGCGCGGATGTCCACGTCGACGTCGGTGAGTGCCTGCACAGGACCGAACGACTTCGAGATCCCGCGCAGGCGAAGGAGCGGCGTGCCGTTCGCTGCTGCGCTCACGCCGCCCCGTCCCGCCGCCGCGCGGGCCGCACCCCGGTGAAGGGGTGCGGCCCCGCCTGCACGGCTAGCTGATCCCCGCCGCCGAGCACGCGCTCGCCAGGGATCCGGTGCAGAGGTCCGACACCTTGACGGCGCCGTCCTTCACCACCGTGTCCGCCATGTTGTCGGTCGTGACCCAGATCGGGGTCGTGTACACCGACTTGATGTCCTTGCCGATCTTCGTGTCCTTCGTCGTCGCGTTGACGAGGGAGTCCGGCGGCGTGACGCCGGCCCGCAGGTAGAGCGCGAGCGCGGCCGCAGCCTGGGCCTCGAGGTAGATCGGCTTGTACACCGTTCCGCACTGGTAGCCCTTCAGGATGTTCTGAAGGCCGGACGGAGAGGCGTCCTGCCCGGTCGTCGGGAACGTCTTCGGCGGAACCTTGTCCTTCTGGAGCACCGAGATCACGGCGTTCGCGTTGTCGTCGTTCGGCGTGACCACGGCGTTGATGTTGGAGTGGGCCGTGAACTGCTGCTCGAACGTGGTCGCCGCGGTCGGCGGATCCCACGTGCCGGCCGGCTCGCCGACCTTGGTGTACGACCCGTCGGAGAACTTCGGGTCGAGCACGCTCAGGTAGCCCTGCGCGAAGAGCTTGGCATTGTTGTCCGTCGGGTCGCCGTCCATCACGAGGATGTTCGGGCTCTTGACGTTCCACGCCGAGATGCAGTCGACCTCGCCCTGGCCGATCAGCTTGCCGACCGCGACGTTGTCGAAGCTCACGTAGTAGCGGTCGGCCGGGCCGCCGGTGACCAGGCGGTCGTAGTCGATCACCTTGACGCCCTTCGATTCGGCGTTCTGCTCGATGGCTGCACCCGAGCCCGGGTCGAGCGGGTCGATCAGGAGGACGGACGCACCCTCGGTGATGTCGGCCTCCGCCTGCTGCTGCATCGTGCTGGCGCTGCCCTGGGCGTTGTCGATCTTGAAGTCGTTGAAGCCGGCGGCCTTGAACGCCTGGGTCAGATACGGCGCGTCATACGTGACGTACCGCGCCGAGGTCGTCGTGTCCGGAAGGAGCACGCCGACCTTGCCCTTGCCCTGGGCCGCGAGGCCCGTGAGCTGCTTCATCACCGAGAAGTCCGCGGTGAACGCGCTCGCGTCCACGTTCGGAACCGATGCGGCCGGCGTGCTACCGCCGGACCCTCCACTCGACGACGACGAGCCGCGCGGCGTCGAGGCCGGGCCCACCTGTCCCGCATGCGAGCTCGAGCACCCGCTCGCCGGCCCGGGGCGCGGTCAGCGCGAGCATCCGCTCGGAGATGGGGCGGCCGCGGGCGTCGACGTAGTCGGCGTGCG
>DATIDU010000278.1:0-9769 GCA_035456145.1 Gaiellales bacterium
CGCACGCCGACTACGTCGACGCCCGCGGCCGCCCCATCTCCGAGCGGATGCTCGCGCTGACCGCGCCCCGGGCCGGCGAGCGGGTGCTCGAGCTCGCATGCGGGACAGGTGGGCCCGGCCTCGACGCCGCGCGGCTCGTCGAGCCCGACGGCGACGTGGTCGTCTCGGACTTCTCGGCCGAGATGACCGCGATCGCAGCCCGCCGCACCGGCGATCAGGGCGTCGCCAACGTCCGGACGCGCGTCCTCGACATCGAGGCGATCGACGAGCCGGACGCCTCGTTCGACGTCGTGCTCTGCCGGGAGGGGCTCATGCTCGTCCCCGACCCGGAGCTCGGTGCACGGGAGATCCGCCGCGTCCTGCGGCCCGGCGGGCGGGTCGCGATCAGCGTCTGGGGCCCGCGGGAGCAGAACCCGTGGCTCGGCGTCGTCTTTGACACGGTCGGCGTGGAGCTCGGGCTGCCGGCTCCGCCGCCCGGGACGCCGCACCCGTTCTCGCTCGCCGACGCACGGCAGCTCGTCTCCGTGATCGGGCGCTCGGGCCTCGAGCAAGTCGAGGTGGACGAGGTCTCGACGCCGTACCGCGCGGCGTCGGTCGACGAGTGGTGGGACCGGACGGCCGCCCTCGCCGGCCCGCTGGCGAAGAAGCTCGCCGCCCTCCCGCCGGAGGTAACGAGGACGCTCAAGGAGCGGGCCGCCGAGGCGGTCGAGGAGTACCGCACGCCGGCCGGGATCGAGTTCCCGGGCGTCTGCCTCGTTGCGACGGCGGTCAGTCCGGAAGCAGCGGCACCGTGAGCCCGGGATCGCGGCCAAGGAGCACCGCCCGGTTCACCGCCTTCGAGCCGAACCGGCGCCGCACCTCGTCGAGCGCCTCGTCCAGCGCTTCGCTCCGATCGGGCCGGAACGGCAGCTCGAGCTGGCGCTGACCGGCGTCCGCGAGGTTCGTCACGGCGACACCGATGAGCGTGATCCCGCGCCGCTCGATCATCGGCGTCGCCTCGGCGAGCAGCTCCCGCAGCGCGGCGAGCACGACCCCGGTCTGGGCGGTCGGCCGCCGCATCGTGTGCGAGCGGGTCGCACGCGAGAAGTCGCTGAACCGCAGCCGCAGGACGACCGTGCGCCCCACCCGGCCCGCCGTCCGCATCCGGCGCGTGACCCGCTCGACGAGGGTGATCAGGCTGGCGTCCATCTCGGCCGGGGTGTGCGGGCCCCGGCCGATCGCGCGCTGAGAGCCGATCGAGCCCCGCCGGCGGCGGGTGCGGACGACACGAGGATCGCGGTTGTGGGAGAGCGCGTGCAGGTGCACGCCGGCCGCGCGCCCGAGCAGCGAGACCAGCGAGCCCTCGCCGAGGCGGGCGACCTGGCCGACCGTGGCGACGCCGCGGCCGCGAAGCTTCGCCGCCGTCACGGGCCCGACGCCCCACAGGCGCTCGACCGGGAGCGGGAGAAGGAACGCGCGCTCGCGATCCGGGGCGACGACGAGCAGGCCGTTCGGCTTCGCCACGCCGCTTGCGACCTTGGCGAGGAACTTCGTCCGCGCGACGCCGACCGTGATCGGCAGGCCGACGCGCTCGCGGACGTCCTGCCGCAGGCGAGCCGCGATCTGGGCGGGAGTGCCGGCGATCCGCTCGAGGCCGCGGACGTCGAGGAACGCCTCGTCGATGGAGAGGCCCTCCACGAGCGGCGTCGTATTCTCGAACACCTCGTAGACGGCCTTGCTGGCCTCGGAGTAGGCCGACATCCGCGGCGAGACGACGACGGCGTCGGGACACAGGCGACGGGCCTGGCGCCCGCCCATCGCCGTGCGAACCCCATGAACCTTCGCCTCGTAGCTCGCGGCCAGGACGACCCCGCCTCCCACGATCACCGGCCGGCCGCGCAGCGCCGGGTCGTCGCGCTGCTCGACCGACGCGTAGAACGCGTCGAGGTCGGCGTGCAGGATCGTCGCCTCGGTGCGCATCGAACGTATGTTCGCATACCGGTACCGGACGTAGGAACCCGCACACCGGTTCCGCGTAGGCCCGGATGCGGCGCGGCGCGATCCGGCGCATCCTGGGGCGGCCGTGATCGCTGAGGCGACCGAGACGATGACCGCCGCCCCGCCGGGGCCCGCGCTTCGCTGCCGGGGCCTCGTGCGCACGTTCGGCGACAGGGTCGCGGTCGACGGTGTGAGCTTCGAGATCGCGGCCGGCGAGACGTACGGCCTCCTGGGGCCAAACGGCGCGGGCAAGACCACCACCATCTCGATGGTCGCGGGCGTCCTCGCCGCCGACGCCGGCGACGTGACCATCCGCGGCCGTCCGATCGGCATCGGCGCCGGCGAGGCCAAGCGGGCAATCGGCCTCGTCCCGCAGGACGTGGCGCTCTACGAGGACCTGACGGCCGCTGAGAACCTGCGCTTCTTCGGCCGCCTCCAGGGGCTCACCGGGCCGCACCTGCGGGCGCGAATCGCCGAGGTGCTGGAGGTGGTCGGTCTCGAGGACCGGGCCGGCGACCGCGTGTCGAGCTACTCGGGTGGGATGCGGCGCCGGGCCAACATCGCCGTGGGCCTCCTCCATGACCCCGCCCTTCTGATCCTCGACGAGCCGACGGTCGGCGTCGACCCGCAGAGCCGAAACCAGATCCTCGAGAGCATCGAGACGCTCGGCGGCGCCGGCCTCGCGGTGCTCTACACGACCCACTACATGGAGGAGGCCGAGCGCCTGTGCGACCGCGTCGGCATCATCGACCGGGGTCGCATCGTGGCCGAGGGCACACGCCAGGCGCTCGTCGAGCGGATCGGCGCACACGACCGCATCGTGATCGAGGCGGAAGGCCCCGTGGAGGCCCTCGCCCCCGAGATCGGACGGATCGCAGGCGTCGCGTCTGCGCGGGCGGCGGGCGCGCGGCTGGAGGTGCTCGGCGACGGGGCGGGACGCCTGCTCGCTCCGATCGTCGCCGCCGCCGACGCGGCCGGGGTCCAGATCGCCTCCGTCGAGGTGCGCGAACCCGACCTCGAGGCGGTGTTCCTCCACCTCACCGGCAGGGCGCTCAGGGACTGAGATGGCCCGATGACGACGCTCCTCGTCGCCGCGACCGATCTCCGCCGCCGGATCCGCAACCGCTCCGCGCTCATCACGGCCTTCGCGGCACCACTCGCGCTGGCCGTCGTGTTCGGCGTCCTCGTGGGCGGCGCCGGCTCCGGCGGGTTCCGGATCGGCATCGTCGACGCCGACGGCTCGCACATGGCCAGGGCCATGACGGCAGAGCTCACGCATGGGGCTCCGGCAGGCGGCACCGTCCGGTTCGCCGTGCTGCCATCCCCGGCCGAGGCACGCAGGCGCGTGGACGACGGCGACGTCGACGCCGCCGTTGTCATCCCCGCCGGCTTCGGGGCGGCGGCGCGGGCCGGCCACGCCCGGTCAATGCTGGTCGTCCAGCGCGCGGACCGGCTCGTCGCCGGCGAGGTGGCCCGGGCGGTGGCGACGTCCGTCGGCGACGAGATCCAGCGCGTGGCGCTTGCGCTGCGCGTGCTCGCGGCCGGCGGCACCGCTCCGAGCCCCGCGCTGGTGCAGGCGGCGCGGAGGCAGCCGGTGCCGATCTCGTTCGGCCGCATCCCCCTCGGCGGCCGCGAGCTCGACGCCGCCGCCTTCTACGGCGCCTCGATGTCGATCGTGTTCCTGTTCTTCACGATCTCGCTGGCGGCGCGCTCGGTGCTGGCCGAGCGGCGAGACGGGACGCTGGCCCGCATCCTGGCGACGCCCGCGCATCCAGCCGCGGTGCTCGCGGGGAAGACGCTCTCGGTGGCGGTGCTCGGCCTGGCGGGGCTCCTGACCGTGTGGGCCGTCACGGCGCTCGCCTTCGGTGCCCGCTGGGGCGCGCCCGGCGCGGTCGCGCTCGTCATGGCCGCGACCGTCTTCGCCGTCGGCGGTCTGAGCCTGCTCATCGCCTCGCTCGCGCGCACCGAGCAGCAGGCGGACGCCTACACGGCCGTCGTCACGTTCAGCCTCGCCCTCCTCGGAGGGAACTTCGTCGGGCCGAGCCAGATGCCCGCGCTCCTGCGCACGCTCTCGCTCGCGACGCCGAACGGATGGTCGCTCACCGCGTTCACCGACCTGAGCGCCGACGCGGCCGGTCTGGGGAGCATCGCCACCGCGCTCGCCGTCCTCCTCGCCTGCGGGCTCGTGACGGGCGGCGTGGGCCTCACGCGGGTCTACCGGGGGATGCGGGCGTGACCGGCATCACCGCCGCATACGCCTTCACCGCCGTCGTCCTGCGCCGCATCCTGCGCGACCGGGCGTCGCTGTTCTTCATGCTCGTCCTGCCGGTCATCGTCATCGTCGTCATCGGCGCGACGTTCGGCGGGCAGGGACAGATCGACATCGGCGTCGTCCGCCACGGGAGCGGGCCGTTCTCCGATCGCGTCGCGGCGGCGCTCCGCGCACGCGACGGGGTGCGCGTTCACGACTACGCGACCGTCTCGGATCTGCGCCGGGCCGCCCGGCGCCAGACGATCGCGGCGGGCATCGTGCTCGACCGCGGGTTCGACGCGGCGCTCGTCGGCGGCCGTGCAGCGCGTCTTCGGGAGGTCGTGAGCCCCGACGCCGAGCAGGCGCTCACCGGCGAGATCGCGCTGCGCGGGATCGTCGCCCCGATCGCCGGCCGGGTGGCCGCCGCCCGGCTCGCCGCGAGCACGACGGGCAGGCCGTTTGGTGTCACGCTGGCGGCGGCCGATGCGCTCGCGGGATCGTCGTCCGGCGCGGCCCGGGTCGAGACGGTCGGACACGCTCACGCCGCCGAGCTCAGCCGGTTCTCGCTGACGGCGCCCCAGAACCTCGTCCTCTTTGTCTTCATCACGAGCCTTGCCAGCGGCAGCCTGATCGTCCAGGCCCGCCGCCAGGGCGTGCTGCGGCGGGCCGTGGCGACACGCACGGGCGTTGGCACGATCCTGCTCGGCCTGGGCGTGGGCTGGATGTCGATCGCGCTCGTCCAGTCGGCGATCATCCTCGTCGTCGGCGCGGCCTTCTTCGGCGTGGACTGGGGCGCGCCGCTGCCGGCTGCGGTGCTCGTGCTGGCGTTCGCGATGGTCGGCTGCGGAGCCGGGCTCCTCCTGGGAGCACTCGGCCGCGACGAGGACAAGGTCAGCGCCATCGCGCCCGTCCTCGGCCTCGTCCTCGGCGCCCTCGGCGGCTGCATGATGCCGCTCGAGGTGTTTCCTCCCGCGATGCTCGCGGTCGCGCACGCCGTGCCGCAGTACTGGGCGATCCGCTCGTGGCAGGAGCTCGTCTTCGACGGGGCCGGCACCGCCACGATCGCGCCGGCGCTGGCCGTGCTGACCGGCTACGCCGCGATCCTCGTTGCCGCGGCGACACTGCTTCTGCGGCGCAGCCTGACCGGCTAGATCATCTAGCTCGTCTGGAGATCGCGGCGTGAAAAGACCGCGACGCCGGCGATGGCCGACGCGGCCGCCACGACGAGCATGACAGCCGCGCCCCGGACGTCGAATGCGGCGATCGGCACGGCGGCGACGTGATGGAAGGGCGAGAAGGCGAGCGCCCACGACGGCGCGCCCACCACGGCACCCACGAGCTCCCACAGGAACCCGACGCCGACGAGCGCCATCGCGGCGCCGGCACTCTGGCGGGGCAGGAGGGCGAAGAGCAGCGTGCCGAGCCCGAGGAAGAGAAGCGCGGCGGGCAGGCAGTTGGCGCCCGCCGCCAGCAGCGAGCCCAGGCCGACGCCGGCGTTCTGGGACGCGGCCCCCGCCCAGGCCAGGAGACCGATCAGGAGCGCGAGCGCCGTGCTCGCGGCGGTCGCGATCGCCACCCGGCCCGCGAGCCAGCCCGCGCGCCGCACCGGAAGCGCGAGCAGCGTCTCGAGCCGTCCCGACGCCTCCTCATCGCGGATGCCGTTCAGATGGCTTGCGGCGAAGAGCGCGACGATCAGAGCGAACGCAATGAACGTCAGCGCCAGATACCCGGCCGGCGTCGTGTAATCGGTCCCGAGCGCGGAGTGCAGGTTCGCCTTGCGGGCCTGCTCGGCGATGCTCTTCGAGAAGCCGCCGATCACCGCGGCGAAGGCGCCCGCGCCGACAATCCACGTGACCAGGGTCGGCGCCTCGCCGCGGACCGCGGCCTGGAGCGGCGATCCGAGGAGCGCCAGTCGCGAGCGGGGCGCGCGGCCGGCCCCGACCAGCCCGGTGGCGACGTCCCGTCGCCGCGCCACGGCCAGCGTGGCCCACGCGGCGAGCGCCGTCGTGACGGCGAACAGCAGCAGGACCGCCGGGCGGCTGCCGGTGACCGGGCGCACCTCGCCCGCCCACCCAAGCGGGGTCGCCCACCGCAGGCCGCGGGCGCCGTCGACGAGATCCGCGACGATCCTGAGAAGCAGGAAGAGCGCGACCAGCGCCCCTCCCAGCGCCTGCGCTCCGCGGCGGGTGGGCGCGATCTGGCATGCCAGCGCCCCGATCGCGGCGAAGAGCACCCCGGGCGCGACGATTGCGGCCGCGAGGAGGATCGCCTGGCCGAGGGTCACGTCCCCGAACGCGGTGCCGGTCGCGACGAGCGTCAGCGCGGTGGCAGCCCAGAGCACGAGGCACTCCGCGGCGAGTGCGACGAGGACGGCGGCCGTTGCGTCGCCGCGGCGCACGGACCCGGCGAGCAGGAGCTCGAACCGGCCCGCGTCCTCCTCCCCCCGCAGGGCGCGCACGGCGGCGAAGACCGCCCAGGCCGCCAGGAGCACTGTGAGGATCCCGACGACCCGGAACTCGACGTACCCGGCCACCGTCGCCAGGTCGTGCGGGAGGCCGTAGAAGAGCCGAAGGGCGACGTTGTCGCCGAACGCGGCCGCGAACCGGTGCCGTTCGGCCGCCGACGGGTAGGTGTCTCGGTAGCCGACGACGTTCGCCGCCGTGTAGAGGACGACGATCGCGCAGATAACGCCGAGCCGGACGCGCTCCTGGTGGAACGCGTGGCGTGCGACGGCCGCGCCCGCGCCGCTACGTCGCCCGCGCTCCGGCATCCTCTGGCTCACGGTCGTACTGGGCCAGGAACAGCTCCTCGAGCGAGGGCTCGCGGCTGGTCAACGCGATCACGTCGCTACCGGCCAGCGCATCGATGAGCGGCCCGACCGGCCCGCTCACGCTGAAGCGGACGGTCGTGTCGCCGGCCGCGGTGGCCGTGACGCCCCGCGGCAGCGCGAGCTCCGGCGGCGGGCCGGAGAAGGTCGCCTCGACCACGTGGCGGGAGAGGTGGCGCAGCTCCGCCAGCGTCCCCTCCTCGACCAGCCGGCCCTCGCGCAGGATGCCGACCCGGTCGCACAGAGCCTCGACCTCGCTCAGGATGTGCGACGACAGGAAGACGGTCTGGCCGCGCTCACGCGCCTCGGCGGCCGTGTTGCGGAAGGCCACCTCCATCAACGGGTCGAGCCCGCTCGTCGGCTCGTCGAGGACCAGCAGGTCGGGCCGTGCCCCGAACGCGGCGATCAGCTGGATCTTCTGGCGGTTGCCCTTCGAGTAGTCGCGCACGCGCTTTCCGGGGTCGAAGTGGAAGCGCTGGATGAGCTCCCCGCGATACGCCTCGTCGACCGATCCATGGAGCCGTGCGAGGAACTCGAGGCACTCCTCGCCGGTGAGCGCCGGCCACAGGAACGGCTCGCCGGCGACGTAGGCCAGCCTGCGGTGCGACGCCACGGGGTCGGTCCACGGGTCGAGCCCGAAGATGCGCGCGCTTCCCCCGGTCGGCCGGTGGAGCCCGAGCAGGAGTCGGATCGTCGTGGTCTTCCCGGCGCCGTTCGGCCCGAGGTAGCCGTAGACCTCGCCCGGCAGGATGGCGAGGTCGAGCGAATCGAGCGCGAGCGTCGGGCCGTAGCGCTTCGTCAGCCTGTCGGCGCGGATGACCGGCTCCGCCGCCGCTGTCACGCCTCCGTCTTCCGGGCACGGCTGGGAGCGACGCGGGCCGGTTCGTTGGGCATCTTCGGATAGACCGGCGGCCACGGCGCGTCCATCATCCCGGCGTCCATGTCGCGCCGGTGCAGCTCGAGCAGCGGCTCGAGCGACTGCGGCGCAGCGATCATGGCCTCCCACGGGTCGCCGGCCGTGACGCGTTCCGGGACGGTCGCAAGCGTGAGCACGTCCGGCACGATCGTCTCGAGCTCCTCCCAGCGAAACGGCGTCGAGACCTGCCCGCCGACGCGCGGCCTGACGCTCCACGCCCCGAGCACCGTCTTGTGCGGGGCGTTCTGGTTGAAGTCGATGAAGACCCGCGTGCCGCGCTCCTCCTTCCACCATGCGGCGGTGATGAGGTCGGGCCGGCGCCGCTCGAGCTCACGCGCCAGAGCGACCGCGGCCGCCCGGACGGCGTAGGAGTCCTGCTCGGGCAGAAGGCGGACGTAGATGTGGATGCCGTTTCGGCCGGTCGTCTTGGGCGCACCCTCCATGCCGCGCTCGCCGAGGAGTGCGCGTACCTCCGCCGCCGCCTCGCGCACCATGTCGAACGTCACGCCGGGCGACGGGTCGACGTCGATCCGAAGCTCATCGGCGTGCTCGGGATCGGCGGCCAGGTACGGCCACACGTGCAGCCCGAGACAGCCCAGGTTCACGGCCCACACGATGTGGAGGACGTCGGCCGCGACGAGCGCCTGCGACGGGGTGCCATTCGGGGTCTCGACGGTGGTCGTCTCGAGCCAATCGGGCGCGTTCTTCGGCACGCGCTTCTGGAAGAACGACGGCCCGCCCGCCCCCTCCGGGTAGCGCTCCATCAGGATCGGCCGCCCGCCGAGCGCCCGCATGAGCGGCTCCTCGACGGCCAGGTAGTAGCGGACGAGGTCGAGCTTGGTCTCGCCGCGCTCGGAGAAGTAGACCTTGTCCGGATTCGAGACCGCAAACGTCCGGCCGGCCGCCTCGACCTCGACTGCTGCGTCCGCCATCGGCCCGAAGGATAGGCCCGACCGTGAAACACCGGCGCCTGTCGCCAATGTTTCAGGCGTGAAACACCGGCGCCTGTCGCCAATGTTTCAGGCGTGGCGCACATCCGGATCTGCCGGCCGGTCGACGGCAGCGACCACGGGAACCGATTCGATCCCAGTGACATCATGGCTGAGATCTGGGGCATCGCCTGCCCGACCCAGGCTGAGGCGTTGAACCGCGCCACCTGACCCCGCGCGGCACCCGGTCCAATTGCGGACCAGATCCCGAGACGCGGACCAGATCCCGAGACCGATCTCACACTCCGGCCCTCCGGCGCGTTCTCTCCCGACAACCGACCTGAGGAGCCCCATGCCGACCTTCACCGTCCACGCACTGCCCGAGTCCGCCGCCGACGAGGCCCGCCGCAGCCCGGGCGCCGTGCCGGCCGCCGCCGGCGACGGCCCCTACCCGGTGCGCTGCTGCCTTACCGACGACCAGGACGGGGCCGGCGTCGTCCTCGGCTCCGTCATGCCGTTTCACGGCGAGAGCCCGTACGCGGCTCGAAGCCCGGTGTACGTCCACGCCGAGCGCTGCGACGGCCACTCCGAGGCGCCGGGCGAGATCCCCGAGATGCTCCGCGGCCGCCTGCTCTCGGTGCGGGCCTACGACGGCGCGCACATGCTCACCGGGACGGAGGTGCTTCCCGGGATGGATCTGGAGGGCGCGATCGACCGGCTGCTGGACGACGCGCCCGGCGCGTACCTCCACGTCCACTTCGCAGGTCCGGGCTGCTACGCGTGCCGGATCGACCGCGGGGCGGCCTAACGGACGATCAACGGGCGCAGCGTGCGGTGGGCGACCTCGAGGCCGGCCTTCACGCGCTCCG
>DATIDU010000279.1:0-13119 GCA_035456145.1 Gaiellales bacterium
CGGGCGCGGGCGATCTTCCCTCCGGCATGCGGCGGGCCCGGCCGGTGTGACCGGGCCCACATCGCGTGCAGGTTGGTGTGCGCGGCGTCAGGTCGCGGGGTTCGCCCTGCGGCTGATGCCCACGCCGGTCGCGCAGACCGCGATGATGAGCGCGCCCGCGGCCCCCACGGTGAAGAGGTCGGCCCAGCTGCCGTCGTTCGACGAGATCGCGATCCGCTGCGTGCGGACGGCGATGCCGGCGCCGTGATTCAGGCCGCTCGCCGGGACCGCCACCGGATTCGCGAGCGGCGTGTCGTGCACGGTGCGCTCGACGACGGCCGTGTTGCCGCCGCCGCTCGCGGCGCCGGCGACGGTCGGCCGGGCCTGGGCGACAGGTGCGAGGATCGCCGCGCTCGCCAGGGTGGCGGCGACGGCGGGGACGATGCGATGACGAAGGGACATTGTGCTCTCCTCCAGAGGCGACGACGAGATGCACACAGGACGCGTCGGCGCCCGATCGTCTTCCGCACGTCGAACCCGTGGGGTCAGACCCCGTGGGGTCTGACCCCGGTTGCTCCGCCCTACCCCCCGTTCGGGTTGAGCAGCTTCTTCTTCCCCTCGAAGGCGAAGAGCAGGAGATCGACCATCCTGAAGGTGTTCGCATTCGACCCCAACGTCGGCTTGAACGTCGGGTCGCGGACGATCGAGGTCTCGCTCCCCTCCATCGCCCGGTGGAACGTCTCGGCCACGATCCGCGCGCCGACGCCCGCCAGCTGGCCGCCGTTCAGCTCCGCCTCGCGCAGGATGTAGAACCAGAGCGGCGTGCGGGCGACCACGGCATCCCGCTCGGTCTGTGAGAGCCCCGCGAGGGAGACCCCGTCCCCCGAGCCCTGGCGGATCTGCGCGTCGGTCAGCGCCTTCACATTCACGCCCTTGCTCTTCAGGAACGCCACCATCTGCTGCCCTGTGGCGAGGTTCACCATCTTGGCGCGCGTCAGGTTCCGGAACGCGAGGTCGTGACGCGGATCCTTCATCGGCACCTTCGGAGGGCCGATCGTCTCCTGCGGCAGCTTGGCGAGCGGGTTCGAGAGCATCGCGTCGATTCGCATCGCCCGGTTGAACTTGGCCGCCGGCACGACGAGGTCCTTCCGGCCGGCCTGGCCGAAGTTGTAGAGCCGGCGGAAGTCGGCCACCCAGATGAACGGCAGCGGGAAGTCGCCGCCCAGGTTGCCGCTCGTTCCGGAGAAGTCGAACAGCAGCTTGAGCGTGCCCTCGCCGTTGTCGAAGTTGACGTTCCAGTTGTACGCCGCCCGAACCATGCTGTGCCCGAGCCGGTATGCGGCGACCGAGAACTCGATCGGTATCGTCGGAACCTGCGTCGGCGCGACCCCCACCTCGAAGGCCTTGCGCCCGTTCGTGAAGACGTCCTTCACGACGTCGGGATCGCAGATGCGGGGCAGGAAGTCGGTCGTGATCATCCACTGGTAGTGGCGGGTGACGATCTTCCGCGCCCGCATGAATTTGACGGCCGCCGGCGTTGTCGACGGCAGCGTGTCGACCACGCGGTTGTGGAAGCGGATGAACGCGAGATGGGTCTGAGCGACGGCCAGGTTTTCGTCGTTTCGCGGGTCCGGAATCACCGCCGAGGACGGCGTGGCCCCCGCGCGGGGGAGATCGAAGCCGTCGTGGGGGTCCGCGTCGGTCCCGCCGGCCTTCAGGTGGAGCAGATCGGCTTGGTAGAAGACCTCGGAGGCGGCATGGTGCGGGCCCTTGCCGTAGAGCGAGTCGAGGTCGAGGGCCGGCGAGCGCCCCTGGACCATCTCCGCCGGCGACTCGTTCTCCCCGAGCGGCTTGCCGGTCCTGTCCATCGTCAGGTCGTGGTCGATGAACTGCCCCAGATAGGTGAACCCTGCCGGGATCCGTGAGAACTTCTTGTCGCCGACGGTCATGAGCTCCGCCAGGTGTTCACGGGTCGCGCCGCTGAGCTGGGCGCCCGCAGCCCCCGGGGGACCCATCCGCGAGAACCGGAAGGTCGCGCCGGGTGCACCGCCGGCCGCATCGGCGGCCTTCGCCGGCACCAGCTTCTTGCCGTCCACCGAGCCGGACTTGGCCTCGCCGAAGACACCCTCGCCGACGACGAAGAACCGCCTCACACCGTGCCGTTTCACAGCGTCCTCCTCCCCGCCCGAAGGGAGCGGCCGGGAGCGACGGTGCGCCCGGCCTATCGGGTCAGCTCGATCGCGACCCAACAATCGCAGGCGTTGCGCGCGCTGTCAACGCGTCCGGCGATTCCGGCCGAAAACCGTCACGCGAAAAGTTCAGGGACTGTCCCCACCCCTCCCGCGTGACGACCCTACGAGTCGAGCGTCGCCGTGAGCCGGATCTCGACGTTTCCGCGCAGGGCGTTGGAGACCGGGCAGCCCCGCTCGCCGGCCTCGGCGAGCTCCTCGAACGCCGCCTGGTCGAGCCCGGGCACACGGCCGTGAACGTCAAGATCCATCCGGCTCACGCTGAACCCGCCGCCCTCGACCGGGGTGAAGTGGCAGACGGCCTCCACCGACACCTGCTCGGGCGCGTGCCCCGCCTCGGCCAGGGCGTGCGAGAACGCCATCGCGTAGCAGCCGGCATGGGCCGCCGCGATCAGCTCCTCGGGACTCGTCTTCGGGTCGGGCCGGTTCGTCCGCGCCGCCCAGGTCAGGTCGAGGTCGGCGAAGACGCCGCTCGCGGCGCTCACCCGCCCATGCCCCTCGACAAGGTTGCCTTCCCACACCGCGCTTGCACGCGATTCCGCCATGGCCATCTCCCTCCGTCGGAAGCTTCCGGAGGATAGCCCCGCGCCTGCGACCGGCGTCCGTGTGTCGCGGCCGACTCTAGACTCGGTGCATGGCAACGATCTCAAGCGAGACAGACCTCCGCGCGGTCATCGGCGTCCCCAACGACCTGGTCGCGGCGAAGGTGATCGACCGCCTCACGCCGGTCACCCGGCGGTTCGTCGAGCTGTCACCCTTCGTCTGTGTCGCCACCAGCCGACCCGACGGCGGGCTCGACATCTCGCCGCGCGGCGACCCGGCCGGGTTCGTCCGCATCCTCGACGACCGCACGCTTCTCATTCCCGAGCGTCCCGGAAACCGGCTCGCCGACACGCTGACCAACCTGCTCGCCGACTCCCGCATCGGCCTGCTCTTCCTCATCCCCGGTGTCGGAGACACGTTCCGCGTGAACGGCCGGGCGACCGTCGTCGACGACCCCGAGCTGCTCGCCGCGAGCACGGTCGGCGACCGCGCGCCGAAGTTGGGTCTCCTGATCGCGGTCGACGAGGCGTTCGCACACTGCCCGAAGGCGATCATCCGCTCGGATCTCTGGGACCCGGAGCGCCACGTCGACCGCTCGGAGCTTCCCACCTGGGGCGCGATCCTGCGCGACACGGCCGATGCCGGACTCGACGCCGAGGCGTATGACAGCGAGCGCAACGGGCGCTACGCCCGCCGCGAGGGGCTCTACTGAGCCCGTGGCCGGGATGACCGTCACCGTGCGGCTGTCGGGAGTCCTGGCCCAGCGGCTCGGGAGCCGGCGCACCCTCGAGCTCGCGCACGCCGCCACGATCGAGGACGTCGTCGCCGAGGTCGGCCGGCTCGCCGCGCTCGACCCGGCCGCCCTGGGCGGGCTGGCGGTCGTCTCCGGGGGCAGCTTCCTGCGCCGCGACCGCCCGGTCGCAGACGGCGACGAGCTCGACGTGCTCGTGCCGGTCGCCGGCGGCTGACCGAGCCGGCGACCAGCACGAGCGCCGTCCTAGCCGTCCATCCCGTAGTGGGTGCGGACGAGCGCCTCCAGGCCCCGCGCGGCCAGCTTCTCGGCCGGCGCGAGGAACGTCACCTGCACGACGCCCGGAGCGCGCCCGATCTCGATCGCGCCGGTGATCGTCGCGCGGTTCTTGATCTCGGGAACCGAGACGTCAAGCAGAGCGGCCGCCCGCTCGAGGCCGTTCGTGACGGCGCTGTTCAGGTCGGGCCCGGTTCCGACGACCGAGATCGGCAGCGAGTCCTCGAGCTGCTCGACGCCGTTTCGGCGGGCGATCTCCTCGGCCCGCGCCCGCTCGGCGCCGGTCAGCGGCCGGGCCAGGAAGGGCAGGTCCTCGGCGACCGGCAGCAGGATGGGGCCGTCGATCGAGAGGCCCTTCAGCACCTCGACCTGGAGCGTGACCGTGCCCGACACGTCGGTCGTGTGGCCGGCGATCTCGCCGTCGCCCTGCATCGCATGCATGTCGCCGATGTAGATCCCCGCGCCCGGGACCTTGACCGGAGCGATGACGACGGCGCCCGCACGGGCCGCGTCGATGTCGAGGTGGCCGTCGGTGCGCGACTCCAGCTGCTCAGCGTCGACCGCGTGCGAGTGCGGCGCGCCCAGGAGGAACGCGCCGAAGTCGCCGGCGTTGTGCGAGTCGGGCAGGTCAACCGCCGGAGTCGTGCCGATCTGGCCCATGAACGGCCGCATCCGAGTGGCCACGCCGACGAGGTCGTGCGGCGCGAAGAGCAGGATCGGGTTCTGGATCGAGTTCTCGGGCAGCGCGGCGTTCGCGTCGGCGTTGTGGGCGATCTCCTCGGCGCGGTCCTTGGCCACGGTGACGCCCACCCGCCACTCGTCGTCGAACGCGATCGTGTAGCCGTTGGTGAACGCAAACGGCGCCGCCGGCGTTCCGCAGTTTGCGCAGCGCACGCTGTCGGGGCCGATGCCGTCGACGACCGTCGCCTCATCCTCGGCGCCGCACGACTCGCACACCTTGGCGCAGTAGGGGTCGCCGTTGAAGCGGCCCTCGATCATGCGATCGTTGCCCGACGCCGTCGCCAGCGACGTCACCGAGATGTCGCGGATGTGGATCGCGACCGCATCGCCCACCTCCGCCCCTGCGACCTCCACCGGCAGCGTCACCTCGTGGCCGCCCTTGATCGCCGGGGTGATCATCGGCCCCCAGCAGCCCGGCGCCGTGTTCGCGACGATGTGACCCCCGTCGCGGACCGGGCCGAGCATCTCGGTGCTCGGGCCGATGATCCCGTCGCAGAACCGATCGACGAAGACCGTCTTCGAGCCCTGACGCGTGCTCGCTCGCGTCTCGACAGCCATCTCCAACCTCCTTGGAAGGACGTGCGCCAACGGTATCACCGTGCGGGAGGCCGGCCGGGGGCGCGGCGGCGCGCGACGGCGGCCGCGCTGGGGCGGCGCACGTCCCAGGCCAGCCCGGCCCGCTCGAGGGCGCGGATCACGAGGCCGGTCGCGTCCGGTCCCCGGCCGAGGCCGTGGTAGGCGGCCGACGGGAACGCGTGGTGGTTGTTGTGCCAGCCCTCCCCGAACGCGAGCACGGCGACGAGGCGGTTGTTCCGGCTCTCGTCGCCGGTGGAGAACTCCTGCGATCCGAACGCGTGGCACACCGAGTTCACCGCGAACATGGTCTGGTTGTGAAGCGCGATCCGGACGATGCCGCCCCACAGAAGGCCGCGCCAGCCGTCGACGAGCGCCGGCACCGCGAGCCCGAGCGCAAGCCACACGAGCGCCGTCCGGTCGATCAGCATGACGACCGGATCCCCCAGCAGGCGGGCGCAGTAGCGCTCGCGCTTGGCGGGGCTCACGGCGAACAACCAGCCGATGTGTGCGTGCAGGAACCCGTCGGCCGGGCTGTGCGGGTCGCCCTCACGGTCCGAGTGGGCATGGTGCTCGAGGTGGCGGGCCGCCCAGTCGACCGGCCGGCTCGGGACGGCCATCGCGCCCGCGGCGAGGAAGGCCGCCTTGAGCCACGGTGTCGTCCGGAAGCTGCGATGGGTCAGGAGCCGGTGGTAGCCGAGCGACGTCCCGAGCCCGGTCACGACCGCGAGGACGGCGAGGAGCACCAGGTCGACCGGCTCGAAGGACCGCCGCCAGAGCGCCCACATCGCATAGACCAGCCCTGCGAGCGGGCCGAGCACGAAGACCAGGATGCCGACCCTGACGAGGATCCGCGGAAGCCGGTCCTCGAGCGCCTTCACGCCGGCCAGTCCCGCGAGCACCGCTCCGACTGCGACCGCCGCCGTCACGCGAGCGCCCGCTCGCCGCGCAGCGCGACCAGGCCGACCGCGAGCGTGATCGGGCCGACCAGCAGGTGGAAGACGTTCTCGCCGCGATCGAGCGTGAGACCGAGCGGGTGGTGCACCACCAGGCCGAGCACCGCGAGCGCGGAGTAGAACACGCCGAACGCGAGCGCGAGTCGGACACAGCCGCGGTGGTCGAGGCCGCGCGCGAGGAGCACGAGGATCGCAGCGCCCCAGACAACGTGGATGAGCGCGTGGCGCGGATCGGCGTTCGCGAACCGGTACGGCATCCGGTCGCTCGCGTTCCCGGACGCATCGAGCAGCCATGAGGCGAGGCCCTGGGCGAGCAGCGCCACGCCGAGCGAGGCCAGGAACACCCGCAGCCAGGCCGTCACGCCGGCTCCGTGCGGAGCGACCCGAGCGCCGCCGCCCCCAGGCCGGCCAGGCCGAGCGCCAGCCCCACCGCCCAGGCGTACGTCGACGGCCCCCCGTCGAACTTCCCGTGGTGGACGATCGAGACGACCGCCGTCGCGCCGACCAGGACGAGCGAGCTCAGCGCGAACGGCCGCACGGCCTGCACGCGCCGCTCGCGCGCGGCCAGGGCCGCGCCGAGCGCGAACGCGAGGAAGATCGCCGCGTAGGTGCGGGCGAGCACAGCCGTGAGCGCCCACGGCCAGATCCGGACGGCCGTGCCGGGTGCCGCCGCGAGCACGATGCCGAGCAGGCCGAAGACCACCGCCTGGACCTCATACACCACGCTCAGCCGATGCCGCCCGGGCATGGCCGGCCGCCACAGCCCGAGCACGCCGATCGCGACCAGCCCGACGACGGGCTCGACCACGTAGGAGCCGAACCACGGATACGGGATGCCGCCGTCGGTGTAGGTCGACCAGTACCAGATCGTGGCCGTCAGGAGGAGCGCCGTGACCGCCGTGAACCCGGCGAGGTAGATGCGCGTATCGACGGCCCGGCGGACGACCGCCGACGCGACGAGGCCGACGGCTCCGGCGAGGTAGAAGCAGGCGACGAAGCGGACGTTGAGCGGCGTCGTGGAGAGCGGGAACCCGATGACGTGGGCGGGACGGACAAGCCCTGTGGACGCGATCGCAAGCCCCTGCACCGCCCCGATGAGCAGGTATGCGCGGACCCACCACGGGACGGCTCGATGATCGAGTTGCGACGGTTGCAACACGGTGAACGGCCCGCGAGAATACCGCACCCTGACCGCCACGAACCGCCTTCCGCCCGGCCCCGGCGCCGCCGGCTCGCTTCGAGTCCTGGCGGGGCTCCACCGCGATCCCACCGCGGTGATGACGGGCCTGCGGGCCCGGTACGGCGACCTCGTCCACTTCCGCATCGGCCCGCAGCACGTGTTCGTCGTGATGCGCGCCGACCTGGCCCGCGAGGTGCTCGTGACACACGGCCGCGCCTTCAAGAAGGGGCCCGGGTTCGAGCGGGCCCGGATCGTCCTCGGGAACGGCCTTCTGACGAGCGAGGGCGACTTCCACCTGCGCCAGCGGCGAATGCTCCAGCCGGCCTTTCACCGGCGCGTGGTCGACACGTATGCCGGGATCATGCTGGACGAGGCGCGCCGCACCGGCGACGCGTGGCGCGACGGTGAGCCGCGCGACGTCGCCGCCGACATGACCCGGCTCGCGCTGCGCGTTGTCACCCGGGCGCTCTTCGGCACCGAGCTTGATGCCGACGCCGAGCGGATCGGCCACTCCGTGGCCGAGGTCGGCGAATTCTTCGACTACCTGACCATCGCCCTTCTGCCGGTGCTCCTGCGAACGCCGCTTCCGCGGGTGCGCCGGTTCAAAGCGGGGATCGCCGAGCTCGAGGAGGCCACCGCCCACGTCATCGCCGAGCGCCGCTCGGCCGGCGCCGAGGCGAACGGCGACCTGCTCTCGATCCTCCTCGCGGCCCGCGACGTGGAGGGGGACGGCACCGGCATGACCGACGAGCAGGTGCGCGACGAGGCGCTCACGCTGATCACCGCCGGCCACGAGACCACCGCGAACGGGCTCAACTGGACGTGGTATCTGCTGGCGCTCCATCCCGAGGTGGAGGAGCGATTCCACGCCGAGCTCGCCGAGGCCCTCGACGGGGCGCCGGCCGGCGCGGAGGACGCGGCCCGGCTGCCCTACACCGAGGCGGTGTTCCTGGAGTCGATGCGGCTCTACCCGCCGGCATGGGGCATCGAGCGGCGGGCCGTGCGCGACCAGGCAGTCGGCGGCCACGTCATCCCGGCGGGCGCGGCGGTGCTCATGCCGACCTTCGTGATGAACCGGGATCCGCACCTCTTCCCCGACCCGCTCCGCTTCGACCCGGAGCGCTTCCTGCCGGAGGGCTCCGCCGGACGGCCCGACTGGGCGTATCCGCTCTTCGGCGGCGGCACGCGCAAGTGCATCGGCGTCGGGTTCGCCATGCTCGAGGCGAAGCTCGTCCTGGCCGACCTGGGCAGGCTGTGGCGGCTGCGACTTGACCCATCGGCGCCCGTCGTCCCGCAGGCGAGGGTGTCGCTCCGCCCGCGCGACGGCCTGTGGATGATCCCGGAGCGCAGGGCGGCGTGAGGGCCGACCGCCAGTCGTCCGGGCCCGGGCTGCACGAGGCCCTCGCCGCCTGGGCGGCGATCGGCGTCATCGCGGCGCTCGTCTGGATCACCTACGCCCGCCTGCCGGCGATCGACTTCTACAACGTCACCGGCACCGGGTTCTGGGCCGGAGCATCGCGGGTGCTCGTCCTGCTCGGCTGGCCGATGTCGATCGCCGCGGTCGCGCTGGTCGCGGTGGCGGCCGACCGGCTGCTCGCGTCGGCACCGTCGCCGGGCCTGCGCCGCGCGACGATCGCGGCCGCGGTTGCGGCGACGGTGCTGTGCGCCACGATCGCCTGGCCCGGGGTCATCGACGAGTCCGACCTGGATGCCAAACCCGTCAACGCCCTCGCGGCGATCGGCGTCGGCATCGCCCTCCTGCTGACCGTCGCCGCCGCCCGCCGGACCGGCGTCGGCCGGTTCGTGCGCGACCGGCCCGGCGACACGGCCGCAATCGTCTTCGTCGCCCTCCTGCTCGTCGCCGGCATCCCGTGGATTCTCGCGAACGTCGGCGTCTACGCGGGCGACGTCCCCGGCCTGCGCTCGATCTTCATGTCCAAGCAGATCCTCCCCGAGCCCGGTCACCCCACGCTGCACGCCGTCCACCTGGGAAACCACGAGGGCATCGACGGGATCCTGCTGGCGGCGATTGCGCTCGGCCTGCGGCGCGTCCTGCCCGAGATGCGGCCGACGCGCCTCCGCGGCGTCCTCGGGTTCTATCTCGCGCTCATGCTCGCCTACGGCACGATGGTGGCGCTGAACGACGGCTGGAACGAGCAGCTCGTGAAGCGCGGCTGGCTCGACACCGGCACGCCGAACGTCCTGAACCCGACACTGAACGGGAGCACCGCGCTCCTGCTCGTGATCACGGCGGCGCTCTACCTCGCCGCGTTCCGGGTGCGACCGCGCGCGGTTCAGTAGGGTTGCCGGCGTGGAGCTGTCCGAGTTCCGGGCGCTGTTTCCGGTCACGCGCACGCGCGCCTACCTCTTCAGCGGTGCGCTGGCGCCCGCGGCTGCACCGGTGCGGGCGGCGTGGGACGGGTGGACCGACCGGTGGAGCTCCGACCCGAACGCCGTCTACACGGGTGACGGCCTGATCGGCGCGGCCGACCGGCTGCGGGAGTCGTTCGCGGCGCTGATCGGCGCCGACCCATCCACGATCGCCATCACCGACAACACGTGCCGGGCCGCAAACATCGCGATCCGGATCCTGGCCGAGCGCCCCGCCGGGAACGTGGTCGTCGACGACGGCACCTACCCGTCGAGCGCCTACCCGTGGTACGCGCGGGGCGACCGCGAGGTGCGCTACGTGCCCACGGACGGCGTCGAGGACGCCGCCGGGGCGCTGGCGGGGCGGATCGACGACGACACGGTGGCCGTCTGCATCACCCACGTGGCCCCCTTCACCGGCCGCCGCCACGACCTGCGCGCGATTGCCGACGCCGCCCACGCACGGGGCGCGAGGGTCGTCGTCGACGCCGCGCAGTCGACGGGCGTCGTGCCGATCGACGTCGGGCGCGACGGCGTCGACGTCCTCGTGACGACCGCGATGAAGTGGCTTCTCGGCCCGCCGGGGATCGGGTTTCTGCACCTCCACCCGGAGCTGCTCGCACAGGCACCGGTGCTCGACGTCGGGTACCTGGGCCTCGACGCGCCGCTCGGCGACTGGCCGCCGCACACGATGCCGCCGGTGGTCGCCGACGCCCGCCGGTACGAGCTCGGCCTGCCGAATCTGCCCGGCGTCTTCGCGGCCCGGGCCGGGATCGAGCTCCTGCGCGAGGTGGGCATCGAGCGGGTGTTCGCCCGGGTCGAGCAGCTCGCCGGCCGGTTGATGGACGGCCTGGCCGAGCGCGGCGCAGACCTCCTCACGCCGGCCGATCCGGCGCAGCGGGCCGGCGTCATCGCGTTCCGCCATCCGGATCCGCAGGGCCTCTTCGACCTCTGCCGCAGCCGCGGCGTCGACATCGGCGCGATCGGCGCCGTCCGGGTGGATCCGCACGCCTTCAACGACGAGGACGACATCGACCGCTTCCTCGCGTGCTGCGACGCGTTCACGCCGGCGCCGGCCGAGCACGCCTTCCGCGAGTGAGCCGCGCCGCCGTCTGCCACCGCTTCGGCGAGCCGCTCGATGTCGCGGAGGTGGAGCTCGCCGCCCCGGGCGAGGGCGAGGTGCGCGTCCGGCTCGAGGCCTGCGCCATCTGTCAAAGCGACGTCGCGTATGCCGCCGGGGCCTGGGGCGGGAGGGTGCCGGTGGTGCTGGGTCATGAGGCGTGCGGACTCGTGGCGGAGGCGGGCCCCGCCGTCTCGGCGCTGCGACCCGGGCAGCGCGTGATCGTGAGCCTCGTGCGCCACTGCGGGGCGTGCGAACGCTGCCGTGCGGGCGAGCCGACGCTGTGCGAGACGAGGTTCCCGCTCGACGAGCGCTCGCCGATCGGCTTCGCGGGAGGCGGCCCGATCGTCCAAGGGCTGCGGTGCGCGGCGTTCGCGGAGGAGGTCGTCGTGCACGCCTCCCAGGCCGTGCCGGTGCCACGGCACCTCCCGGCGGCGAGCCTCTCGGTGCTGGGCTGCGCGGTGATCACCGGAGTCGGCGCCGCACAACGGGCCGGGCGCGTGGGACCGGGCCAGACGGTGGCGGTCATCGGGGCGGGCGGTGTCGGCCTGAACGCGATCCAGGGGGCCGCGCTCGCCGGAGCGGATGCCGTGATCGCGATCGACGTCGCCGACGAGAAGCTCGCCGCCGCGAAGGCGTTCGGCGCGACGGCCGGGGTGAACGCCCGCTCCTCCGATCCAGTGGCCGCCGTGCGCGAGCTCGCGGGCGCCGCTGATGTGGCGATCGCGACCGCGGGCTCGGCCCGGGCCGTCGAGCAGGGCCTCGCGCTCCTGCGCCGGGGCGGGTCCCTCGTGGTCGTCGGGATGCCGGCGAGCGGCGAGGAGGCGTGCTTCGACCCGACGCTGCTCGCCCAGGACGGCATCCGCATCGTCGGCACGAAGATGGGCTCGGCGGTGCCCGCCGAGGACATCCCGCGGCTCGTCGCCCTTTACGAGGACGGGCGGTTGAAGCTGGACGAGCTCGTGACGGCGACCTATCCGCTCGATGAGATCAACGAGGCCGTCGGCTCGATGCGCCGCGGTGAGGCCGTCCGCAACGTGATCGTGTTCTGAGGTCCCGGCTCACCAGCTGAAGCCGGGCGGCGTGGGCACGCACATCCGCTTGGCCAGCACCCGCAGGCGGTCGGCCTGGGCGGCCTCTCCGGGATCGGAGGCCAGATTCTGGATCTCCCACGGGTCGGCGGTGAGGTCGTAGAGCTCCTCCTCGCCGGTCGCATACCGGACGAACGTCCAGCCCTGCACGCGCACGCCGCAGTAGGCGGGGACCGCCGTGCCGCCGCCGTGCTCGATCAGGATCCGTTCTTTGGCGACGGTCCCCGACCCGGTCACGAGCGGCAGCAGGCTCTGGCCGTCGGTCGATTAGCCGGCCGGGAACGGCACGCCGGCGGCGCCCATGATCGTCTCGGCGTAATCCATGTCGGAGACCATGGCCGGTGTCGTCGTCCCGGCCGTGCCGGCGGCGTCCCACCTGATGATGAGCGGGACGCGCAGCGACTCCTCGTACGGCACGATCTTGTTCATCCAGCGGTGCTCGCCGAAGAGCATGCCGTTGTCGGAGGCGAACAGGATCAGCGTGTTCTCCAGCCGGCCGGAACGCGAGAGCGCGTCGACGAGCCGCCCGACCTGGTCGTCGACGGAGCGCAGCGTCCGGCAGGCGTCGCGCCAGTGGCCGTCCCACACCTGCTGCTTCGGCGCGCCCAGCGTCGGCAGGGCCTGGATGTAGCCGGGCTTGTCGGACACGTCGGCCTCGTTGTAGTCCGGCCGGTGCGGCGTGGGGAAGCTCGCGCAGGCGCCGGCGTAGCGAGCCTCCGGGATCGTCGGCAGGTGCGGGGCCCGCGGCGCGAAGTAGAGGAAGAGCGGCTGCGACGCGGGCGTCTGGTCGACGAAACGCACCGCGCGGTCGCCGAGCACCGTCGTCGAGTAGTCGGCCTGCGTCGTCCCGAAGTGCTCGAGGGCGCCGTTATCGGAGACGCACTCGCCGAAGTACCCGTCGGTGGAGCATCCGCCGCCTTCGAGCACGAGCCCCTGCCAGTCGTCCCAGCCCGGCGGCACGTGGGCCGCCTTGCCGGCGCCGTAGCCGTTCATGTACTTGCCGACAAGGCCGGTCCGATAGCCGGCACCGTGAAGCCACGTTGCGAGCGTCTGGCCTTCGTGCGGCAGGAACGCCTGGAAGCCGCCGTCCGGGCCGTTCACGTTCCACCAGACACCCGTGCGGCTCGAGCTCTGCCCGGTCAGGATCGTCGCGCGTGCTGGACAGCACAGCGGGTTGTTGTCGAAGGTGTGCGTGAAGCGCACGCCGTGCGCGACCAGGAGGCGGTTCACGTTCGGCATCGACGCGAGGCCATCCCAGCGCTGGTCGTCGGTCAGGATCACGACGACGTT
>DATIDU010000280.1:0-2767 GCA_035456145.1 Gaiellales bacterium
CGGGAGGCCCGGCCCGGAAGACGGGCCGGTGGCGGATGTAGCGGTAGGCGGGATCGTGCCCGCCGTACGTGTCGTCGGCCTGCGGCAGGCGCCAGATGTCGTGGTCGCTCACCGTGGCGTCGTTGCCGTTTCCGATGCCGACCTGGTAGTAGAGGGTGCGCGTCCGGTCGTCCCACATGCGCAGGAGCCACCGGGCGCCGAACGTCGCCTCGGCGGTGAAGTTCGCCGGCCCGGCCCGGGCGCCCATCTGCGCCGGCAGGTCGCGGACGCCGGTGAAGAGCACGGCGTCGGTGTAGGCGGTCGCATGCACGAACTTCAGGTAGTCGCCCGCGTCCCACCACCCGCCCGCCGCGTCGATCCGGATGCCGAGCGGGGAGAGGTCGCCCTTGAAGGAGCCGTCGCCGTCGACCTTCGGCGTGCGGTAGGTCATGGCATCGGCGTCGTTCAGGTGCGACGGCGCCGTGCGGAGCGCCGAGCGCACGATGTCGGCCCCGTCGCGCTGCACCCGGTAGAAGCCGACCGCGTTTCGGATCGCGCCGGCGTAGAGCGATGCGCCGCTTCCGATCGCGACCGTCGCGGCCGCGGGAGCCGGTCCGGTGACGACGATCCGGAACGTACCGGACCGGCGAACGCGGCTGAAGTCGATCGGATAGACGTGCGGGAAGCGGCCGCTCCAACGGCCCAGGTCGGGCCCGACGCGCCCGGACGCGACAGCCTGGCCGTCCCCGTCGGTGACCGTGAAGGTCGCGCCGGCGGCCGGGACGCTCGCCATCAGGTAGGCACGCTTGTCCGCCGCGCGCGGGTAGCCCACCTGGTTCACGCGCACGTGGCCCTCGCCGGACGTGCTTCCGGACGCGGGCGCGCGGCCGACCAGCACAAGGCCGAGCGCTGCGGCGCAGAGCACGACAGCGGCGGTCGCGGCGCCTATCCCCCTCCGGTGCGACACGACCCACCGTAGCGTCGGTGCGCGCCCGGCGTCAAGGAGCCGGGCTTCCATATCGGCTGCCTCGCTGCTACAGTTAGTTAATGATGTTAACGATCTCTCCGCCCGAGGTTCTGGCCGACCGGCTGCGGCCGCTGCTCCTGCACCTGAACCGCGACCTCCGCCGCGAGGCGCTGCCGCTGGGCGCGACGGTCGGGCAGGTCGCGCTGCTCGCCGCCATCCGCGAGCAGCCCGGGCTCAGCATGCGCGAGCTGGCGAACCGCGAGCGCATGTCGGCGCCCGCGATGAGCGGCTACATCGACCGGCTCGAGGCGGCCGGGCTGGTCGTCCGCGGTGCCGTCGAGGGCGACCGGCGCCGGGTGGGCCTCCACCTGACGGACGCCGGCCGCAAGCTCCTGCGGTCGACCCGGAGGCTCCGCACGGCATGGCTCGCCGAACGGATGCGCCGGCTCTCCGAGGAGCAGCTCGCGGCGCTCGAAGCCGCGCTCGAGCCGCTCGCGCTCCTGACCTGCGACGAGAGGCCGGCGTGACGGCCGCACTCCGGCGCGCCAACCGCCGCACGTTCGCCAGCCTCAGACGCCACCGCAACTACCGGCTCTTCTTCTCCGGGCAGATCGTGTCGGTGAGCGGCACCTGGATGCAGAACATCGCCGCGGCGTGGCTCGTCCTCCAGCTCACCCACTCCCCCATGGCCGTCGGCATCCTGGCGCTCTGCCAGTTCCTGCCGTTCACGATCTTCGGCCTCTTCGCCGGCGTGCTGGTCGACCGCCTCGACGCCCGCCGGACGGTGGTCGGGACGCAGTCGGCCGCGCTCATCCTGGCGGCGATCCTGGCCGGCCTCACCCTCGCGGGCCACGTGACCGCCTTCGACGTCGAGCTCCTGACGGCGCTCCGAGGCGTCGTCCTTGTTCTCGACGCGCCGGCCCGCCAGGCGCTGACGTTCGCCATGGTCGGGCCCGACGAGCTCCCGAACGCCGTCGCGCTCAACTCCAGCCTCTTCAACGCGGCCCGCGTGGTCGGTCCGGCGGTGGGCGGCGCCCTGGTCGCCACGGTGGGAGTCGGCGCCTGCTTCACCCTGAACGCGGCGAGCTATCTGGCGGTGCTGGCGGGTCTCCTGGCGATGCGCCCCGAGGAGCTTCATCCCGTGGAGCGCCCGGAGCGGCCGCCGCGGTTCCTGCGCGGGACCGCCGAGGCGCTCGCCCACGTCCGGCGCACACCCGCCACAATGCTCGCACTGGCGATCGTCTTCGTCGTCAGCACGCTCTCGTTCAACTTCAACGTCCTCCTGCCCGTGCTTGCCGGCCAGACGCTCTCCGCCGACGCGGGCGTGTTCGGGCTCGTGACCGCCGCGTTCGGGGCCGGCGCGCTGACCGGAGCGCTGGGAGCGGCGTCGCTGGGGCGCGCCAGCTGGACCGTGCTCGTGTGCGCGGTGTCAGGGTTCGGCGCCGCCCAGCTCGTCGTTGCCCCGCTCCACGACGCCACCGCCGCCGCGGTGCTCCTCTTCGCCGCCGGCGCCTGCTTCACGCTCTGGACGTCGGCCGCCAACTCCACCGTCCAGCTCTCGACGCCGGGCCCGCTTCGCGGCCGCGTGATCGGGCTCTACTACTTCGCCTTCAACGGCGCCGGCCCGGCGGGCGGCGTCCTGGCGGGCTGGCTCGCGGCCCGCGGCGGCACCGAGCTGGCGTTCGCGGTGTCCGGTGTCAGCGCGATGGCCATGGCCGCCGTCGCGGTGGCCGTGCGCCGCAGCGAAGAGCGTTCGCTCAGTCCGGGTGTGCCGGGACGCGCCTGATCGCGTAGTCGCCGAGCCCCCGCTCGAGCAGCGCG
>DATIDU010000281.1:0-9835 GCA_035456145.1 Gaiellales bacterium
CCTCGCGCTGGGAGCGATCCTCGCCCACTACGTCGGCGCACTGCGGGACGCCGGCCTCTCGCACACCGAGGCCGCCGCCGGCTTTGCCGCGCTCAACATCACCGCCGCCCTCTCGCGCATCGTGTGGGGGCACGTCGCGGACGGCGGCGGGGGAACGCGCCGCGCCCGCACGCTGACCGAGATCGGCATCCTGACGGTCGGCGCGACGTGCGTGATGCCGTTCGTGCTGGCGGCCGCGCCGACCGCCGCGCTTGCGTTCGGCGTCGTCGTTGCGTTCGGGGCGTTCGGCATGAACGGCGTGCTCTACCTGCTCGCGGGCGAGCTGGCGGGGCCGTCTCGCGCCGGGCGCGCGGTGGGCGTCGCGTCGACCGTCGTCTTCGGGATGGGGTCGCTGGCCGCGCCGATCGCCGGCTTCGCCATCGAGCGCACCGGCTACAACGCGGTCTGGGTCATGTCGGCCGTCGTCGCAGCCGCGGGCGCGGTCGCCGCCCGGCGGTGGCTGGAGCCGGCGGCCGTGGTCGCGACCGAGCCGGATGTCGTGCAGGTCGCGGCGCCGGCCCGCTAGAGCGGGATCGCGCAGTCGGTGCAGGCGGTGAGCCGCACCGGAATGCCCGGCTTGGCCCAGCGGCCGGGCGCATAGCCGCGGGCGTCGATCGCCGAGACGAAGTAGCGGTTGTGCGTTCCGGGGAGCTCGAACGCGAACCGGCCGTCGGCATCGGTCATGACGGTCGCGATCGGTTCGGGCGGGTCGGCCATGATCGGGCCCTCATTCGAGATCGGGCGGGTGTAGATGCCGATCCTGACGCCCGACTGCGGCGAGCCGGCGCCCGTGTGCGCGGAGGTCGTCGCAACCAGGATCCCCGTGATCTTGACGGTGGCGGGCTCGGTCGAGGGCGGTGGCTGCGTCGACCCGCCGCTCCCCGCGCCGCCGCCGGCCGCCTGGCCGCAGCCGGCGGCCAGGGCGGCGGTGGCAAGAAGCGCTGCGAGCGTCCGGACGTGCATACCCCTTAGTCGGCGCCCGCGGCCGAAAGGTTCACCCCGGCCTTCGCGCCAGCATCACGATGCGGCGCGAGGCCATCTCGAGCTCCGACCCGTCGAGCCCGCCCCACAGCACCTCGACCTCGAGCCCGGCTGCGACCGCCATCGCACTGAGCTCCGGGGCCGTGTACGCGCGGTGCGAGAAGCGATGCTCGCGCCGCTCGCCGCCGCTCGTGAATGTCCAGCAGGTCTCAAACCGCCCGCGGGCGGCGTCGTAGACCCGCTCCTCGAGCAGGATCGTCCCGTCGGAGAGCTCGTGCCATCCACGCGCCTCGAAGCGGCCGAAGACCGCGACCGGGTTCACCGCCTCGATCAGGAAGGCGCCGCCGGGCACGAGCGCCGCCGCGACCCGCTCGAGCACGAGCCGGTCGTCGGCCTCGTCGGCGAAGTAGCCGAACGCCGTGAACATGTTGATGACCGCGTCGAACTCGCGCTCGAAGCGGATGCGGCGCATGTCGGCCCGCTCGAACCGCACCTCCACCCCGGCCTCTGCCGCACGGGTGGCGGCCAGCGCCAGCGACGGCTCGCTCAGGTCGACGCCGATCACGAGGCACCCGCGCCGGGCGAGCTCGACGCTGTGGCGGCCGTGCCCGCAGGCCAGGTCGAGCACCCGCGAGCCCTCCCGCAGGCCGAGCGCCTCGACGAGAAAGTCCACCTCCGCGGCCGTCGCCTCCGGCTGGTAGCGATCCGTCGCAAACCGCAGGTAGTCCTCGTCGAAGAAGTCCTCGAACCAGTTCGGGTCAGCCGTACTCATAGAATCCGCGCCCGGACTTGCGGCCCAGCCGGCCGGCCTCGACGTAGGAGCGAAGGAGCGGGCACGGCCGGTACTTGGAGTCGCCGAGGCCGTCGTGGAGCACCTCCATGATGGCGAGGCAGGTGTCGAGCCCGATCAGGTCGGCCAGCCGGAGCGGCCCCAGCGGATGGCTCATCCCCCGCGTCATGACCGTGTCGATCGCCTCCCGGTCGCCGACGCCCTCCATCAGGCAGTAGACGGCCTCGTTGATCATGGGGAGCAGGATCCGGTTGGCGATGAAGCCGGGGTAGTCGCGCGACTCGGCCACCATCTTGCCCATGCGCTCGGCCGCGGCCCGCACGGCCGCCGCCGCCTCGTCCGACGTCTCGAGCCCGCGGATCAGCTCGACGAGCGGCATCAGCGGCACCGGGTTCATGAAGTGCATCCCGACGACACGCTCGGGCCGCGACGTCGCCGCCGCAAGGCGTGTGATCGGGATCGAGCTCGTGTTCGAGGCGAGGACGGCGCCGTCTCCGGCCGCCGCGTCAAGGTCGCGGAAGATGCGGAGCTTCAGATCGACGTTCTCGGTCGCCGCCTCGATGGCGAGGTCGGCCGGGGCGGGCTCGGCGGCGGTCTCGATCCGGCCGAGCGCTGCCTCGGCATCCGCCGCCTGCACCTTCCCCTTCTCGACGAGCTTGGCCAGCGACGCCTCGATGCCCGAGCGGGCCCGGTCGAGCTGCTGCGGCGCGACGTCGACGAGCGTCACGTCGTAGCCGGCGACCGCGGCCACCTGGGCGATCCCCGATCCCATCTGCCCGGCGCCGACGACGCAGACCTTCTCGGTCACGCCGGGAAGACCTCGAGCACCGTCGCGTCGCCCTGGGCGGCACCCGAGCAGATCGCCGCGACGCCGATCCCGCCGCCGCGCCGGCGAAGCTCGTGGACGAGCGTCCCGAGGAGGCGCGCGCCGGAGGCGCCGATCGGATGGCCGAGAGCGACCGCCCCGCCGTTCACGTTCACGCGCTCCTCGTCGATCCCGAGCAGCCGGACCGTGTTGAGCGCGACCGAGCAGAACGCCTCGTTGACCTCCAGGAGGTCGATGTCCGAGACGGTCATGCCGGCCTTCTCCAGCGCGATCCGGGTCGCGGCCGCAGGCGTGCGGATGAGGTAGGCGTAGTCGTCGGCGACGTAGCCGTGGCTGCGGATCGCCGCCAGCGGCTCGATGCCGCGATCCTTCGCCCACCCCTCCGACGCCAGGACGAGCGCGGCGGCGCCGTCGTTCACGCCGGGCGCGTTCCCGGCGGTGGTCGAGCCGTCGGCGACGACGACCGGCTTCAGGGCGGCCAGCTTCCCGAGCGACGTGTCGCGGCGCGGGCCCTCGTCGATCTCGACGACCGCCTCGCCCTTCCGCCCCTTCACGGTCACGGGGACGATCTCGTCGCCGAACCGGCCCTCGTCGATGGCCGCCACGGCGCGCTGGTGCGAGCGAAGCGCCCAGGCATCCTGCTCCTCGCGCGTGATCCCGGCCTCGGCCGCCACCATCGAATTCTGCTCCGCCATTATGAGGCCGTCGAAGGTGCAGGTCAGCCCGTCGTAGGTCATCGAGTCGAGCACCGCGCCGTCGCCCATCGTGTAGCCGAACCGGCCCTTCGGGAGCAGGTACGGCGCGTTCGACATCGACTCCATGCCACCCGCGACGATGACGTCGTGCTCGCCCGCGCGGATCATCACGTCGGCCAGGGTCGCCGCCCGCATGCCCGAGGCACAGACCTTGTTGATCGTCTCGGAACCCACCGTCGGACCGAGGCCGATCCCGACCGACACCTGCCGCGACGGGATCTGGCCGGCGCCGGCCTGAAGCACCTCGCCCATGACGACGTAGCCGACGTCGCCGGGATCGACGCCCGAGCGCTCGAGCGCGGCGCCCGCGGCGTGCGTCCCCAACTCCGGCCCGGAGAGGCTCGCAAGACCGCCTCCGAGCTTGCCAAACGCCGTTCGGGCGGCGCTCAGGATGACGGTTCGTGCTTGACTCATGACCGACCATGCAGCATAGTCAAGCCCGTGCAAACGACCTTCGGACTGTGGTGGTGGCGACGCGAGCGAGGTGCGGCCCGCTAGCTCCGCCACGGCATCCGCGCTTCGCACAGGCCTCTCCGCCCCACGGGCGAGGGGCTTTTTTGATGGCATGACACCGAAACGCCACACCCACGAGCTTCCCGCCGACCTGATCACGCCGGTCGGCGCCTACCTGCGCCTGCGCGACGTGCTGGGCGGGCCGGCCTTCCTGCTCGAGTCGGTCGAGCGCGGCGAGCAGGTCGGCCGCTACTCGTTCCTCGCGGCCGGCCTCCCGGCGGTCGAGACGCTCGAAGAGGCGGCCGCGTTCGCCGCCTCCCGGCCGGGGCCCGGCCCCGGGGAGCCGCCGTTCGCGGGCGGGACCGTCGGCTTCCTGAGCTACGACTGGGTGTCGGATCTCGAGCCGGTTCCGCTTCCGGCCGTCAACGGCGCCGACGCGGGCCTGCCGACGATGCAGTTCCTGCTCGCCGAGACGGTCGTGGCGTTCGATCACGTCCGCCGCACCATGACCGTGACCGGCGAGCGCGCGGCGGTCGACCGAGCCATCGACGCGCTCGGCGGGCCGCTGGGCGTCCCGGTCGCCGAGCCGCTCGCCGCGGGCAGCGCCGAGGCGGAGATGACCGAGGCCGGCTACGTCGCCGCGGTCGAGCGGGCAAAGGAGCACATCGCCGCCGGCGACGCCTACCAGATCGTCCCGTCCCAGCGCGTCCGCCGCCGCACCGGCGCGTCGCCGGCGGCGATCTACCGGGCGCTCCGGGCCGTCAACCCGTCCCCGTACATGTTCCTGCTCGACATGGACGGCTACCAGCTGATCGGCTCCTCGCCCGAGACCCACGTCCGCCTGGGGCTCGACGGCACGTGCGAGCTGCGCCCGATCGCCGGGACGCGCCCGCGCGGAGCCACCCCCGCCGAGGACGACGCGCTGGCCGCGGAGCTCCTCGACAGCGAGAAGGACCGCGCAGAGCACACGATGCTCGTCGACCTGGCCCGAAACGACCTGGGCCGGGTCTGCCGGCCGGGCTCGGTGCGGGTCGAGCGGTTCATGGACGTCGAGCGCTACTCCCACGTCATGCACCTCGTCTCGCGCGTCTTCGGCCAGATCGCGGACGGCCACGACGCGGCGGCGCTCCTGCGGGCCACCTTCCCCGCCGGCACCGTCTCCGGCGCGCCCAAGGTGCGGGCGATGCAGATCATCTCGGAGCTCGAGGGCCGCCGCCGCGGCGCCTACGCCGGCGCGGTCGGCTGGCTCGGCTTCGGCGGCGACATGGACACGTGCATCGCCATCCGCACCGTCGTCCTGCGTGACGGGGTCGCATACATCCAGTCGGGCGGCGGCATCGTGTCGGATTCCGACCCCGACGACGAGTACCGCGAGGCGATGAACAAGGTGGCCGCGCTCGGCGCCGCCCTCGACCGGGCCGAGTCGGGGGTGTATGGCCGGTGAGCGCACGCGTCCTCGTCATCGACAACTACGACTCCTTCACCTACAACCTGGTCGACTACATCGCGGCGGCCGGCGCAGACGTGCGGGTGGAGCGAAACGACGCGATCACCGGCGAGGAGGCACAGGGCTGGGAGCCGACCCACGTCGTCGTCTCTCCCGGGCCGGGGACGCCGCGCGAGGCGGGCGTCTCCGAGGACGTGGTGCGCCGCATGGCCGGCCGGATCCCGATCCTCGGGGTGTGCCTGGGCCACCAGGTGATCTGCGAGCTCTACGGCGGCCGGGTCGACCGGGCGGGCCGGATCGTCCATGGGAAACCCGACGACGTCACCCATGACGGCTCCGAGCTCTACGCCGGGCTCCCGAGCCCGTTCGAAGCCGGCCGGTACCACTCGCTGGCGGCGCTTCCCCCGATCCCCGACGAGCTCGTCGTAACCGCCCGCACCCCCGACGGCGAGGTGATGGGCGTCCGCCACCGGACCGACCCCACCCACGGCGTACAGTTTCACCCGGAGTCGGTGCTGACCCCGCACGGGCGGCGCCTGATCGAGAACTTTCTCGCCATGGAGGCCGGCACATGATCACGAACGCGATCAAGCAGCTGGTCGAGGGGCGCGACCTCTCCAGCGAGGAGACCCACGTGGCGATGATGCAGGTCATGTCCGGCGACGCCTCGCCGGCCCAGATCTCCGCGTTCCTCGTCGCGCTTCGCATGAAGGGCGAGACGCCCGACGAGATCGCGGGGTGCGCGCGGGCGATGCGAGCCCATGTCACGCCCGCCACGCCGTCGCACTCGGACCTCGTCGACACCTGCGGCACGGGCGGCGACGGCTCCGACACGTTCAACATCTCGACGTCGGCGGCGCTCGTGGCCGCGGCCGCGGGAGCGATCATCGCGAAGCACGGGAACCGGGCGGTGTCGTCGCGGTGCGGGTCGGCCGACGTGCTGGAGGCGCTGGGCGTGCGGATCGACCTCTCGCCCGAGGACGTCGCCGCGTGCATCGACGAGGTCGGCTTCGGCTTCCTCTTCGCCCAGGCCCACCATCCTGCCATGCGTCACGCCGGCCCGATCCGGCGCGAGCTCGGGATCCGGAGCGTCTTCAACCTGCTCGGCCCGCTGACCAACCCGGCCGGCGCCCGCCGCCAGGTCATCGGCGTCTACTCGGAGGCGCTGGTCGAGCCGATCGCACAGGTTCTGTCGAAGCTCGGGACGGAGCACTCGCTGGTGGTGCACGGCGCGGGCGGGCTCGACGAGCTGACGCCGACCGGCGAGAACCTGATGGCGGAAGTCCGCGACGGGACGGTGCGAACCACGACGCTCGACCCGGCCCCGCTCTCGACCGGCCCCGTGCCGGGGACGCCCGACGACCTGCGCTGCGGCGGCGACCCGGCCCAGAACGCGGCAGTCATCCTCACCGTCTTCGACGGCGAGCGCGGGCCGCGCCGCGATGCCGTCATCCTGAACGCGGCGGCGGCGCTCCTCGTCGGCGGCGTTGTCGACGACTGGGAGGACGGGATCGACCTGGCCGTCGACACGATCGACTCCGGCAAGGCCCAGGCCAAGCTCGACGAGCTGGTCGCCTTTACGCAGGCCAGGGGGGCGGCGTGAAGGGCTACCTGAGCCGGCTGGCTGGCGACGTGCGCGGTGACGCGCCCGAGCCGGCGCGCGGCTTCGGCGATGCGCTTCGGGCCGGCCCGAACGTGGCGGTGATCGCCGAGATCAAGCGCTCGTCGCCGTCGGAGGGCGGGATCGCCCCCGACGCCGACGTGGGCGCGACGGCGGTGCGGTATGCGGAGGGCGGCGCGGCCGCGATGTCGGTGCTGGTCGCGGAGCGCGACTTCGGCGGCAGCCTCGACGACCTCGTGGCCGCGAGGCGGGCCGCCGGCTTGCCGGCGCTGGCCAAGGAGTTCACGGTCTTCCCCGGGCAGGTCGCCGCCCAGCGGGTGGCGGGAGCCGACGCCATCCTCGTCCTCCTGGCGCTCGTCTCCGATGCCGAGGCGGCGCGGCTCATGCAGACGGCCGAGCTGCTCGGGATGGACGCCCTGGTCGAGGCCCACACGGCGGAGGAGGTCGAACGCGCGCTCCGGCTCGATCCGGCGATCGTGGGCGTGAACGCGCGCGATCTGGAGTCGCTCCAGGTCGACCGCGACCGCCAGCTCGAGCTGCTGGCGACCCTGCCGGCGACGGTCACCCGCGTCGCCGAGTCGGGCATCGGCTCGCGCGCCGACGTGGAGGCGGCCCGTGCCGCCGGCGCCGACGCCGTCCTGGTCGGCACATCGCTCATGCGCCGCCCGGAGCTCCTGGCCGAGCTGGTGGAGGTCCCGCGGTGACGCGCGTCAAGATCTGCGGCCTCATGCGCCCCGAGGACGTCGACGCCTCTGTCGACGCGGGCGCCGACCTCGTCGGCTTCATCCTGGTGGAGGGCACACCGCGCTACCTCGAGCCCGACCGCGCACGCGCGCTCGCGGCCCGCGTCCCCGGCCACGTGCAGACGGTGGCCGTCGTCGCGGAACCAGGTCTGGCACCGGTCGAGGGGTTCGATCTGACGCAGACCTATGACACGCCTGCGCAGTTCCGTGACGTGATCGTCGCCAGCCGGGGCGAGCTGCCCGCGGATGTGCCCGACGGTGTGCCCGTGCTGCTCGATCTGCCATTTGGCTCTCGCCCGGACGCCGATGAGCTCGCGGCCCACTGGGCCCGGGCAGCGTGGGTGCGCCAGCCCGTGATCCTGGCCGGCAGCCTCGATCCCGAGAACGTCGCCGAGGGGGTGCGCGCCGCCCGGCCCTGGGGCGTCGACACCGCCCGCGGCGTCGAGACCGCGCCGGGCGTGAAGGACCATGCCCTGATTCGCGCGTTCGTCCGCAATGCCAAGGAGGCCGCATGAGCGCGATGCCCGACAGCCGTGGCCGCTTCGGAGAGTTCGGCGGCCGGTTCGTGCCCGAGACCGTGATGGGCGCCCTCGATGAGCTCGCCGCCGGCTACGAGGCCGCGAAGGCCGACCCCGCGTTCGCCGCCGAGCTCGAGCGGCTCAACCGCGACTACGTCGGCCGTCCCTCCCCCCTCTACCTGGCCGAGCGCCTGGGAGAGGAGTCGGGCGCGCGGATCTGGCTGAAGCGCGAGGACCTGAACCACACCGGCGCGCACAAGATCAACAACGCCGTCGGGCAGGCGCTCCTCGCCGTCCGCCTCGGGAAGCGCCGCATCGTCGCCGAGACCGGCGCCGGCCAGCACGGCGTCGCCACCGCCACCGTCTGCGCCCGCTTCGGCCTTGAGTGCCACGTCTACATGGGCGAGGAGGACATCCGCCGCCAGCACCCCAACGTCGTGCGGATGCGGATGCTCGGCGCCGAGCTGATCCCGGTGAGCTCCGGCTCGGCGACGCTCAAGGACGCCATGAACGAGGCGATCCGCGACTGGATCACGAACGTCGAGACGACGCACTACCTGATCGGCTCGGCCGCCGGCCCGCACCCCTACCCCATGCTCGTGCGCGACCTCCAGGCGGTGATCGGCCGCGAGGCCCGCGAGCAGATCCTGGAGCGCGAGGGCCGACTGCCGGACGCGGCCTGCGCCTGCGTCGGCGGCGGCTCGAACGCCATCGGGCTCTTCCACCCCTTCCTCGACGACCACGAGGTCGCCCTCTGGGGCGCCGAGGCCGGCGGCGACGAGCACGGCGATGCGGCGACGCTCTCGCACGGCCGGATCTCGGTGCTGCACGGCTCGCGTTCCTACGTGCTCGCCGACGCCGACGGCCAGGTGCTCGAGTCGCACTCCATCTCGGCCGGCCTCGACTACCCGGGGGTCGGCCCCGAGCACTCCTACCTGAAGGACGCCGGCCGCGCCCACTACGAGCCCGTGACCGATGCGGAGGCGCTGGCCGCGTTCCACCTGACGTGCATCAAGGAGGGGATCATCCCCGCGCTCGAGTCGGCTCACGCGGTCGCGCTCGCGCTGCGGCACGCGGGCCGGGGGGAGGTGTGGCTCGTCGGCCTCTCGGGCCGCGGCGACAAGGACGTCGACACCGTCGAGGCGCTCGGGCGATGAAGGTCTCGACGCCGGTCGTCTCGATCTACCTGATGGCCGACTCCGACCTGGTCGAGCTGGCCGAAGCCGCGGTCCGCGGCGGCGCCGGCCTGCTGGAGATCGGGATCCCGTTCTCGGACCCGCTGGCCGACGGCCCGACGGTCCAGCGCGCCGGTCAGCGGGCGCTCAGAAACGGCATGACGACGCACCGCGCGCTCGCGCTCCTGGCCGAGCTGCGGGCGCGCGTTCCGGTGCCGCTCGTGCCGATGACCTACGCCAGTCCGGTCATGGCCTACGGCGAACACCGCTTCTGCGCCGACGCCGCCGCGGCCGGCGCGGACGGCCTGATCGTCCCCGACGTCCCCGCCGACGAAGCCGGTGAGCTGGCCAAGGCCTGCACCGAGCACGGGCTCGACCTCGTGCCGCTGCTCGCCCCGACCTCGGCCGACGAGCGGATCGAGATCGCCTGCGCCCACGCCGGCGGGTTCGTCTACCTGGTGTCGGTCGCCGGAACGACCGGCGCGCG
>DATIDU010000282.1:0-6856 GCA_035456145.1 Gaiellales bacterium
GGTGGGGGGTGTCGACCGCGCCCCACAGGCCGCCGCGGCGGCCGACCTCGGTTGCGGTGGTCGCCCGCAGCTGGACGTGGATCCCCTGCGTCGCGTAGTAGCCGCGCACGACGGCATCGAGCTCGCGCAGGGACCCGCGCACGCGGTAGACGCCGCCCTGCCGGAGCGGCGTCCCGGGCGCCACGAGGACGACCGTCTCCCCCGCGCCCGCGACCGCGGCGGCCGCGCGCGAGCCCGACGGGGTGCTCGTCACCGTCACGGTGGCGGTCACCGGACCGGGAGCGAGGACGCGGCGGTCGAGGTCGGCCACTCTGACCGACCCCCATCCAACTGCGAGCGCCGCCGCCCAGGCGACGACCAGCGCCGCGCGCGGGCTGCGCGCGAGCCCGAGCGCCAGCGCGGCCAGGAGAGGCCGGTGGAGCGCGGATGCGACGAGACCGGCGTCCGCCGCCAGAACGACGGCGGCGGGCCGGTCAGAGGGTGACATGCCCGCGGAGCGCCGCGAGCCGCGCGGGTCCGATCCCGCTCACCTGGTCGAGCTCGGCGATCGAGCGGAACCGTCCGTGCTGGGTGCGGTAGTCGATGATGCGCTGGCCGAGCGCCGGCCCGATGCCGTCCAGCGTCTCCAGCTGCTCAAGCGTGGCGGAGTTGAGCGACACCGGTGCCGCCGGCGAGGCCGCCCCCGCTCCGGTCGCGGAGGCGGGACCCGCTCCGCGCCTGGGCACGATCACCTGCTCGCCGTCGGTGAGGCGCGCCGCGAGGTTGAGGGCGCCGAGGTCGGCGTGCCGTCCGGCGCGAGCCTTGCGTACGGCGTCGAGCACGCGCGCGCCCTGCGGGAAGCGGTAGACCCCGGCGCGGTGGACCGCACCGGTCACGTCGACCACGACGACCTGCGGCCCAGGGCTCGGCGCCGCCGCAGGTGCGGGGGCGCTCGCAGCCGGATAGGTGCTGCCTCCCCCGCTGCCGCTCTCGTACCGCCACCCGATGACGAGCACGAGGACGACGGCCGCGGCGTACAGGGCGAGCTGCTGGGGCGGTGGAAGCACGAGGGCGCCCATCCTGATTCGACACCAGTCACACCACCAGCCCCAGGCGGTACCGAATCCGTGCCGAAACCCGCACGGGCTCCGATGCGGGGTCTGACGCTTCGCGTGACGAGGCGGTCGCCACGCGCGCGGGCCCGGGCGTATCAGCGCGACACCGCGCGCCCGTGACGCTGAACGGCGCGGCTAGTCCATGGTGATGCTGAGCGCGAACGCGACCATCGCCAGGAGCGCGAGCGCAGCGAGGGCGAGCAGGACGCCGACAACGAGCAGAGCGCTCCCGCCCCCGCGGCGCCTGTCCTGGATGCCCACCAGGAGCACGAGGGCGGCACAGGCCGCGAGGACTTCCGACATGGCCGGCCACGGGGCGCCGAAGCTCCCGTGGTTCGGATTGACGAGCGCGTAAATCCCCACGCCGATCGCAGCGGCGACGAGGACGCCCATGAGCGCACTCGCCGACGAGACGAGCCTGCTGCCCCGAGGGACTCCGGCCGGCTGGCCCATGCCACAGATGCTCTCACACCGCGATGAAAAAGGGGTCTGGCCCCGGTTCTTCAGCTCAGCCGGTGACCAGGTTCACGAGCTTCCCCGGGACGAAGATCTCCTTCACCACGGGTGCGCCGTTCAGGTGGCGGGCCACGTTCGGGACCGCGCGGGCGGCGGCCAGGACGTCGGCCTGCCCGAGGTCGGCAGCCACGGTCAGCTCGCCGCGCAGCTTGCCGTTCACCTGGACGGCATAGGTCACCTCGTCGGACACCAGCATCGCGGGGTCGGCGACAGGCCACGGCGCCTCCCACAGCCGCTCGCCGCCCAGCTTCTCCCACAGCTCGCAGGCGATGTGGGGCGCGTACGGCTGGATCAGCGAGACGGCCGTCGCGACCGCGAACCGGCGCTGCTCAGGCGTCGCGTCCGGTGTCGACCCCACGGCGTTCACGAGCTCGTGCACCGCCGCCTCGGCGGTGTTGAACGCGAACCGAGCCCCGATGTCGTTCGTCACCTTGGCGATCGTCGCGTGCGCCTTGCGAACCAGGTCGGCGCCCGGGCCCTCGGCCGGCGCCGAGACCGGGATCCCCGGCGGCAGCTCGGCCGCCGACGCGTGCGCCAGCCGCCACAGCCGGGCCAGGAAGCGGTGGCTGCCCTCGACGCCGCCGTCGAACCACTCGGCGTCCTGCTCGGGCGGTCCGAGGAAGAGCGAGTACAGCCGCACGGTGTCCGCCCCGTACCGATCGACCATCGCGTCGGGCGAGATGACGTTGCCCTTCGACTTGGCCATCTTCGCGCCGAGGTAATAGATCATCCCCTGCGTGAACAGATTCGCGAACGGTTCCGTGAACCCCAGGTACCCCAGGTCATACAGCGCCTTCGTGAAGAACCGGGCGTACATCAGGTGCAGGATCGCGTGCTCGACGCCGCCGATGTACTGGTCGACCGGCAGCCATGCATCGACCGCCTCCCGGCTGAACGGGGCGGTGTCGTTCTTCGGGTCGGCGTAGCGCATGAAGTACCAGGAGGAGTCGACGAACGTGTCCATCGTGTCGGTCTCGCGCCGGGCCGGGCCGCCGCACGACGGGCACGTGACGTTCACCCACTCCTCGGCCGCAGCCAGGGGCGAGCGCCCCCGCGGCGCGTAGTCCTCGACGTCAGGCAGGAGCACGGGCAGGTCTGCGTCGGGCACCTGCACGATCCCGCACGCCTCGCAGTGGACGATGGGGATCGGGCAGCCCCAGTAGCGCTGGCGCGAGAGGAGCCAGTCACGCAGCCGGTACGCGATGGTCCCCCTCCCCAGTCCCTCCTGCTCAAGCTTGGCGATGATCGCGCGGATCCCGTCGGGCGCCGAGAGCCCGGAGAACTCGCCGGAGTTGATCAGCACCTCGTCCTGCGTATGGGCGATGTAGGCACCCTGCGGCAGCTCAGCGTCGAGAGGTGCAACCACCGGCCGGATCTCCAGGCCGTGGGTCTCGGCGAACTCGTGGTCGCGCTCGTCGTGCGCCGGGACAGCCATGATGGCTCCCGTCCCGTACTCGGCCAGCACGTAGTCGGCGACCCACACCGGGATCTGCTCGCCGTTCACCGGGTTCGTCACGTGGCGGCCCGTGAAGACGCCGGTCTTCTCATGGGCTTCCGCGCGCTCCACCGCCGAGCGCGCCGCCGCATGGCGAACGTACTCGGCGACGGCGTCGGCGTGCTCCGGCGTCGCCATCTCGGCAGCCAGCGGATGCTCGGGCGCAAGGACGAAGAACGTGGCGCCGAACAGCGTGTCCGGCCGCGTCGTGAAGACCGGCAGCTCGGTGCCGTCATCGAGCGTGAACTTCACCTCGCCGCCGTGCGAGCGCCCGATCCAGTTTCGCTGCATCGTGACGACCCGCTCGGGCCACTGCACATGCTCGAGGTCGTCCAGCAGGCGGTCGGCGTAGTCCGTGATCTTGAAGAACCACTGGTCGAGCGTCCGAGCCTCGACCTCCGTCCCGCACCGCTCGCAGCGTCCGTCGATCACCTGCTCGTTGGCGAGCACGGTCTGATCCTTGGGGCACCACTTGACGACGGCACTCTTGCGAAAGGCGAGCCGGGCCTCGTAGAGGCGCAGGAAGATCCACTGCGTCCAACGGTAGTAGTCGGGCTCGCAGGTCGAGAGCTCGCGGTTCCAGTCGATCGACCAGCCCATGCGCTTCATCTGGCGGCGGATCGCGGCGATGTTCTCGCGGGTCGACTCGGCCGGGTGGCGTCCCGACCTGATGGCGGCGTTCTCGGCGGGCAGGCCGAACGCGTCGTAGCCCATCGGGTGCATCACGTGGTGCCCGTTTCGGCGCCGGTAGAGCGTGACAACGTCGCCCATCGTGTAGTTCTTGACATGCCCCATGTGGAGCTCACCCGAGGGGTACGGCAGCATCTCGAGGACGTAGGAGCGCCGGCTCGTGTCGCCGGGCTCGGGGTTCGGCACCTCGAAGATGCGCTCACGCTCCCAGATCGCGTGCCAGCGCTCCTCGACCGCGGCCGCGTCGTAGCGCGGGATCTGTCCGTTGGTGGCCACCGCCGGATTCTACGTGGGGTCCCCGGCTAACCTGAGCGGCGTGGAGGGTGGCCGGCGGTCGTATCCGGGAGCCCGGGACGGGGAGGCGGCGTTTCGGCTTTCCGCCCGTCGAGCCGGGCCGCGTCGTCGGACTCGCCGCCGGCCGCGGCCTCATGGCTGTTGGCGTCCAATCGACCGGCGGGTGGAAGGCTCCTGACGTCCGCTGGAGGCTCACCCTTGAGTCGCCGACGAGCGACCTGCTGACCGTGGTGCTTCCCGATGACGGCCCCGAATGCCTACCCGGGCTGGGAGCGCTAGGTGCCCGGCTTCGTGACCATGTCGAAGATCACGAGCAGGAGCAGCAGGAGCTCGAACCGCGAGACGAGGAAGATCCGGTTCAAGTGGTACTTCGCCTCGTCGGACGCCGGGCCGTGCCGCTCGATCGCGCGCGCGACCCGGCCCGCCTCCGGCCCGATGAACCCCGCGCCGATCGCGATCGAGACGACGATCATCGCGAGCCCGATCTGCACCCAGGTCTGGTCATAGCCCCATGCGCCGCTCGACTGGCGGATGGTGAAGATGCCCGAGACGAGCAGGATGATCGACGAGGGCAGAAAGACGCGGTTTCCGACGTACTCGGCGTCCTTGGCGAACGCGGCCATCCGCAGACCGTCGCCGCTCGCCGAGATGCGGATGGCGAAGGCCTGAAGGGTGCAGGCGCCGCCAACCCAGACGACGGCCGAGAGCACGTGGACGAACTTGAGCGAGTTGTACGTGTTGACGACGAGCTCCGCCATGCGCGCGCAAGATGTACCGGCCGGGGGCGGCGCGGTCAAGCCCGAACCGTGCGGCGGTAGAATCGCCGCGTGATCCTCCGCCAGTTCCTCTACGAGCCCACCGCCTGCGCGAGCTACCTCTTCGGCTGCACGACGCACGGGACGCTTGCCGTTGTCGACGCCCACGCCGAGCTGGTGGAGTCCTACGTCGCCGCGGTCGAGGGAATCGGCGACATCGTGGCCGTGTTCGAGACCCACGTCCAGGCCGACCACGTCTCCGGCCTGCCCGAGCTCGTGGCGGCGACCGGCGCCACGGCGTACCTGCCCGCGGGCGCGAGGGTCGAGTTCCCCCACCACGCGCTCGAGGACGGCGAGCGAGTCGAGCTCGGGAACACCGTGGTCACCGCGATGTCCACTCCGGGCCATGCGCCGGCGCATCACGCGTTCGTCGTCGCCGATCGCCGTCGCGGCACCGACGAGCCGTGGCTGGTCTTCACCGGCGACTCGCTGCTTGTGAACGACGTCGGCCGGCCCGACCTGCACGCGGGCGGCGAGGATCCGCGCCCGCTGGCCCTCCAGCAGCACGCCTCGATCGCGCGACTGATGGAGCTTGCGGACCACGTCGTCGTCTACCCCAGCCACTACGGCGGGTCGGTGTGCGGGCGCGGGCTCTCCGGGAACCCGATCTCGTCGATCGGCTTCGAGCGGCTCCACAACCGGGCGCTCGAACATGCCGCGGCCACGGACTTCGCAACCGCCCTGCTCGAGGATCTCCCGCCCGCCCCGCCGGATCAGGCCGCCATCGTGGCGGCGAACCGCGCCGGAGCGACGGTCCCGGGCTGAGCCCGCGCTAGCGCTGCCGGTAGCGGCGCCGGATGGTGAGCCGCTCCTTGAGCGCGTGCAGCTCGACCCGATTCTGGGCCCGCGCGGCAACCAGGTCGGGCCGCCGCTCGGAGACGTCGCCCTCCTCGCCGCTCGCGGCGATGGCCGTCACGGCCTTGCGGTCGTGCTCGGCGATGGCGTTCACCTCGCACCCGATGCGGTGGCGTCCGAATGCCACGGTCTCGTCGCGCACGACCTGCGCCTCGAGCGTGATCGGCCGCGCGCCCACGTGGATCGAGAGCATCACCCGGTCGCCGATGGCGAGCGGGAGCTCGCTCACGAACGCGACCCCGTCCTCGGAGATGTCCGCGAGGCGGCCCACCATGCGGGTGCCGGCATCGAGACCCTTCGAGTACAGGACGACGATATCGGCCTGATCGGTGCGGCGGGCGCGCTTCGAACGGCGATGGCCGGGCTGGTGCTCGATCGAGACGACCGAGAGGTGAAGGAGCGTCTGGTCGCCCGACTGGAAGTAGGCCTTCTCGACCTTGAGCGAGATGTCGTATCCGCCGCCGCCCGCATCGCGCAGCGGGCAGACGATGATCAGATCCTTCTGCATCAGGATCTGCGGGGCATATCCGACCAGGAGGCCCTGGTCGAGATCCGCGAGGACAACCTCGGCGACACCGCCCTCGGCGGAGAACACCCCGATCGTCGTCGGGAAGATCGGGAGCATCGCAAGGAACTCGTCCAGCAGGCGGTCTGCCTCGGACTGTTCGAAGAGTGGCTCGGACATGGCTGCCTCTCTAATCGGCGGGGACTCCTCCGGGCTTGAACGGGGGTGTGCCGGAGGGCGGGAGCTAGGACTGCCCGGAGTGCGGGGGGTCGAACGGGTGGTGGAAGTCGTGGCGGAACCCGTGCTTCACGAAGTCGTCGAGGCGGGCGGTGGCCGCGTCCAGGATGTGCGCCGACTGCTCGCTCGTCAGCCTGCCGGCCTTGACGCCGGCGGCCAGCCGGTCGCGGAGCGGCGCGAGCATCGCGCTCTCCAGGCCGGCGACGGTCTTGCCCTTCCCGGCCGCCAGCTTGGCGAGCGTCGAGCCCGAGAAGAGGTCGTAGCGGAGCTGGTCTCCGGAGATCCCGAGGTACGTCGCGGCGGTATCGAAGGGCGACGGTCCGCGATGCTCGAACGGGCCGTGATCGTCGAACGG
>DATIDU010000283.1:0-3935 GCA_035456145.1 Gaiellales bacterium
CCTGTGCATCGGCTCTGCGATCACGCTCACCGTCCTCTTCACCGGCGCCGTCCCCGGACTTGATCCGGGCCGCCTCCTGTCGGCGCCGGGATGGGCAGTCCCCGCCGCCGTCGCGGTGGTCGCCGCGATCGCCGTCGCCGGCCGCGTGCCGGCCGCCCGCCGGCTTCTGGCGAAGCTCCGCGGGGCAGCCGTGGCGAGCACCGCCGTCGTGCGGCAGCCGCGCGTCTACGCGGTCCGCGTGGCGTTGCCGCAGGTTGCCGCCTGGGCCTGCCGCATCGGGGTGGCCGCCTCGCTTCTGGCCGCGTTCGGCCTGCGGCCCACGCCGGCGTCGGCGGCCGTGGTTGTCGTCGCGGGAGGCCTGGCCGGGCTCGTCCCAGGGAGCCCCGGCGGACTGGGCGCCCAGCAGCTCCTCCTCGTCTACGCGCTTGGAGCCACAGCGGCGGCGGAGCAGATCGTCACGTTCTCGGTGGGGATGCAACTCGCCCTGACGCTGCTCCAGGTCGCCCTCGGGATCGGCGCCGCGATGATCGCGATGCGGGTCGCGCATCCGCTCCGCGCGGTGCGCGCGCTCCGGGCGCAGCTCGCCACGGACTGAGCGCCGGGCTCACGTGCGCTGGAAGCCGTCGCGCGTCCGCAGCCGGTAGCCGACGGCGCGGTCGACCGAGATGTGGACCGCCCACGCCAGGGCGGCCGCAAGCCAGCCGTCGGGAAGGACGAGCGACGCGGCCGCGAGCGCGACCGGCCCCCAGTAGCGGTGGAGCACGTTGTAGAGCGGGACCGCCCGCGGATGCAGCTGCCCCTTCTCCAGCCCCGACCCGATCCCCGCGAAGAGCGCGATGTCGGGCCCGAGCAGGAACACGACCACGAGCCACCACGAGGTGCCGGTGGCAGCGACCTCGTAGGCGAGGGCTGCGATCAGCACCACGGCGAGACCGGCGTAGGCGAGGCGGGAGGTCATGAGGCTTCCGGAAGGGTACGGTTGACGGCCGCCGGCAGTTTGCGTTCGAAGAGGAGCGCGATGGGCGCGACAAGGGCGCAGGTCGCCGCGAGGCCGAGGAAGAGGGCGTTCCCGTGTCCCGCGCCCAGCGCGGCGCCGGAGATGAGCGGGCCGACCATCGGCCCGGCCTGCCACGACAGGCTGTAGAAGGCGACGTAGCGGCCGCGGGTCTCCTCGCCCGTGAGCCGGTTCACGATGCCGGGCAGGCTGGGTGAGAGGAACGTCTCGCCGACGCCGAACACCGTCAGTCCCGCGATGAGCCCCGCCGCAGCGCCAGAGCCGGACGCATGTCCAGCCGCGAGGACAAGGAGCCATGACGCCCCGAAGACGAGGCCGGTGACGGCAACCGCGCTCGTCCGGCGCCAGCCGCGCACGAGCCTGAGGGCCGGCAGCTGGGCGACCACGATCGCCCACGTGTTGGCGGCGAACGCGAACCCGACGATGCTGCGGCTGACGCCGGCCGGCCCCGTCGCCCACGCCGGGAAGGCCGAGGTGATCTGGCTGTAGCCGGCGACGACGAGGACGAAGCTGATGGCGGTCGCCGCCAGGAGCCGGGTGTCGCGGACGATCGGCCCATAGGCCGAGAGCCCGGCCGACACCGCCGCCTCGCGCGGCTCGTTGCGCAGCTCGCCGAGGCCGGCGAGCAGGATGCCGAAGAGCACGTACGTCGTGGCGTCGACGACGAAGAGCACGCCGAAGGCGTCAGGGCTGACCGCCAGGATCGTGCCGGCGGTGAGGCTGCCGATTCCGAGGCCGAGATTGATCACGCCGTAGTTCACGCCGAGCACGTCCTCGCGGAGGCGGTCCTCGACCGCGCGGAGGAGAAGCGGGAACGTCCCGACCCACGTGATCCCGAACCCTGCGCCCTGGAGGCTCGTGGCGAGGATGGCGGCGGGGAGCGAATGCACGGCCAGGAACGCCAGCGTCCCCACACCCGCGAGCACGAGGCCGAAGACCGTCGTGCGACCGGCTCCGAGCCGGTCGGCGGCGACGCCGGCCACGGCCGTGCCGATGAGGCCGGCCGCACCCGCGACGCCGAGCGCGAAGCCGGCGGACGCCAGGCCGAGGCCGCGGCCGTCGTGCAGGAAGACGATGACGATCGGGAGCGTCATCCCCGTGCCGATCTCGAAGACGAGGACGCAGCCCAGGAGCCGCCACGCCCGCGCGCCGAACGGTGGAACCGCGCTTTGCAGGCGCCGGATCAGGGCGCGTAGCGGCGGTGGAGGATGACCTGGTTTCCGTCGGGGTCGCGCATCAGCGCCATGTGGCACACGCCGGTGTCGAACGTCTCCATGTCGAAGACGACGCCCTGTGCCTCGAGCTCCGTGCGGGCGTCGGCGACGTCGGCGACTCGCAGCGCGAATCCGGAGTGGTTCGGCTCGAACGGCAGCCCCTGGGTCTCAGGCGCCCAGATGGCGAGCGTCACCTGACCGGCACGGTACTCGGCGCCGGCCGGCGTGTCCTTCTCGTGCTGGAGGCCGAGCAGCTCCCCGTAGAAGCGCTTCGACCGGTCGACGTCCTGCGTGGGGATCGAGATGAAGTCGACGTGCTCAACGGTGATCATGCCGGCCGCTCCTTCGGTCGTTTCGGGCACCGTACCCAACCACCGGCGACCAACAGGGGCCAGGCACCCTATGGTGCCTGGCCCCATGGGTTCGGCTATGCCACGAGCGACCAGGCAGCGGCGAGCAGCGCGACGAACGCGCCGATCAGGACAAGGCCGATGCCGAGGCCGATCGGTGAGCCCCAGCCGTACCACTGCATGCTGAGCTCGGCGTAATGGTCGTGCTTGGGATCGTGCGTCATGCGACGTCCTTTCGTGGGCGAGGTCAGCCGCGCCGGTAGCGCAGCACTGCGAGGGGAGCCGAGACGGCCAGGATGGCGGCCGCCCACAGCAGGGACCGGACGACGAAGTAGCCGGCCGGATGGCCGAGGAGCGCCGGCGCGTCGGCGCCCAGCGTGAGCGCCCGCACGGCGTCGACCATGTACGTGATGGGCTGGTACTCGGCGAAGAGCTGGAGCGCCCGCGGCATCGAGTCGACCGGGACGTAGGCGCTCGAGAGGAACGTGAGCGGGAAGACGAGCAGGCCGTAGCCCTGCGCCGCCTGCGGGGTGCGGGCGAAGAGCCCGATCGCGATGAACGTCCACTCGAACACGTAGCCGAAGAGGACGACGAGCCCGAAGGCGGCCAGACCGGCGGCGAGGCTCCCGTTGAGCCGGAAGCCGACAAGAAACCCGATCGCCACGGTCACGCCGAGGCTCCACGTGAGGATGACCGTGTCGGCGAGCGCGCGTGCAGCCAGAACGGAGCTGCGCGGGATCGGAAGCGAGCGCAGCCGGTCGACGAACCCCTGCTCGAGATCCTCCGCCATCGCCACCGACGCGCCGATTCCCATGAAGAGCACGCCTGTCGTGACGAACCCGGGGATGACGTAGTCGACATACGGGATCGGGCCGGCGTCGATGGCGCCGCCGAACACGTACCGGTAGACGAGCATGAAGCCCGCCATCTGAATCGTCCCGAGGACGACGAGCTGCGGTGTCCGCAGGTAGCGCAGCGCCGCCCGCCGGGCCACGATCAGCGTGCTCGCCAGGAAGCCGGCGGGCGGCCGTTCGAGGGTGGATGCGATGGTCGTCATGGTTGTGTCCTTTCGTGGTTCAGACCGCGGCGGCCCGGCCGGTGAGGGCGAGGAACACCTCGTCGAGCGTGGCCTGGCGAAGCGCGATGTCGTCGATCTCGATGCCGGCCGCCTCGACGGAGCGCAGGGCCGCGACGAGCGGGGCCCCGCCCGGGTCGACGCCGACGGTCACCCGCCGGGTCGCCTCGTCGACGGCCGCCCGGCCGCCGTCGAGCCCCGCGAGAGCGCCGGCCACGGCCGTGAGGTCGTCGCGGCGGCGGGCATGCACCTCGATCACGTTGCCGCCGATGCGCCGCTTC
>DATIDU010000284.1:0-5148 GCA_035456145.1 Gaiellales bacterium
CCGGGATCGGATTGCCGGCTTCGTCCACCAGCCTGCGCCCGCGCCGCCACGGCGTCCGCGCCATCGCCGCGAGGTCGAAGACGGGCCCGAGCGAGACAACCGGGGCCAGGAGTGCGGCGCCGATCGCCGTCGTCGCCGCAGCGGCGGCACCCGTCAGGAGCCGGCGGCGCCGGATCCCGCCGGCGCTCTCCTCGGCGATCTCGACGAGCTCCTCGGCGGCCTCCGGTGAGGGCTCGCCGTACTCGGACTCGCCGTCCTCGGTCGGCACGAGGTGGCGGCCGGTGACGAGCAGCGCCGCCGCCACGCAGAGAAACGCGCCGCCCAGCGCGAGCCCGAGGACCTGCGTCTGGTCGGGGATCGCCTGAAGGGCGTAGACGACCACGAAGCCGGCCGCGCAGAGCGCCGCCAGCGCCAGAAGCGCCGCCACGACCAGCTCGGCCCCTCGGCGCGTCATGCGGGCCTCCGCGCGACGGCGATGCAGACGCCGACCAGGACGACGCCCGCCACGAGCCAGGCGACGAGGCCTTCGGGCACCGGTCCGATGTGGCTCAGCGCGACCCCACCCCGGTCGTCGGGCGAGCGCGCGTAGCGGACGTACGCGATCAGGGAGTCGAGCTGGGAGTCGGTGAGGCGCGCCGGCGAGAACCGCGGCATCAGGTTGGGGCCGATCCGCACGGCCTCGGCGATGTCGCGCGGCGAGTCGGGCCCGAGCGGCGGCGCCACCGCATCCGGGACGTAGCCCCCGGCGGCCGCAGCCTGGTGGCAGCCGGCGCAGTTCTCGGTGAAGAGCGTCATCCCCTCGCTCAGGCTGCCCTGGGCGGGATGCGGCGTCGGGATCGCCGGGCCGGGCGCGAGCGAGGCGACGTAGGCCACGAGCGCGCGGATCTGATCAGGCGAGAACTCGACCTTCGAGCGGCGCGGCTGCACCGACGGGCTGCGAAGCGGCATGTAGCCGGTGCGCAGATAGAAATCGGCGGCGAGGGCGCCCACCCCGCGGAGCGACGGCCCAAACCCCGCGACGTCGCCGACGCCGTTCACCGGGCCGGGCGCGCGCTTGCCCGCGCCGGCGATGCCGTGGCAGCTCGAGCAGTTCTCGGCGTAGAGCTCCGCGCCGCGGTCGGCCTGCGCCGAGCGGGCGCCGCCTGCGCCGCTCGCGGCCGAGGCCGCCCAGGCGCCGAAGATGACGGTCGCGCACAGCGCTCCCAGCGCGACCCGCCTCACCGGCGACATCCCTCGACCGAGAGCACGCCGGTGCCGGTGTAGAGGATGAGGGCGAGGAAGATCGCCCCGGTCGCGAGCCCGATCGTCGAGATGAACCGCACCCGCCCGTTGGCGTCCGTGACCTCGCCGCGGCCGACGGCGCGGTGAAGCGCGGCGGCCGCCGCCCATCCGCCGGCGGCGAGGGCGGCCGCCAGCGCGAAGACGAGGCCCTCCCAGGCGTCGAGGGCGATCCCCCACCGCTGCCCGGCCGGCCCGCAGGCCGCCTCGGTGAGGCCGAAGCCGAGCACGAGCTGCGCCGTCCAGGCCAGCGGCGCGCCCAGGAGGGCGTACCACTGAAGCGCGTGGGTCAGGCGCGGCATGCGGGCGAGCGTCACCATGCCGGCGAGAGGATCGTGGCGGTCACCGCGAGGCCGGCCAGGCTGACGAAGTACCAGTAGAGCGCGATCGCCATGACCGCCGTCCGGCGGTACTCCGTCAGGCCGGTCCGCACGCGGGCGATGAGCCAGCAGTCGAGGAGGATGCCGGCCGCGACGTGCGCGTGATGGACCGCGAGGACGGTGAAGTAGATCGACCCGTAGGCGCTGTCCCGCGGCGAGAAGCGGGCCAGGTCGTCGCTGAAAAGGTGCACCTGAAACGCGAGGTAGGCGATCTGCACGAGCGTTGCGAGCACGATCGGCGCGACGAGCGGCCCCGCGCGGCGCAGGCGGGCAGTGCGTGACGCGATGCCCATCGGAACGCTCGCGGCCACCGGGACGAGCGCCAGCACGAGCGGCGCGGTGACGCTCGGCGGCGCGACTCCGGGCGGCGGCCACGACGGGTCGCGGAAGCGCAGGTAGGCGTATGTGGCGAGGAGCGTGCCGAAGATCGCCGACTCGGTCGCGACCAGGATGAGCATGCCGTACCAGCCGTTCGGCCGGGCGCGGGGGAGCGGCGTGCTCGTCATGCGGGGGCCGGCTCCTTCGCATGCCACAGGGTGAGCACGGCGGCGGCGAGCGCCACCCCTGCCGCGGCGATCAGGAAGTGGTCCGAGAGGACGAGCGCCGTCCCGAGCGTCGCCACGACCCCGAGAGCGAACGGCCACGGCGACTCTGACGGCATGTGCAGGATCTCGTCGAGGCGCCCGTCGACCGGGGTGGTCGCCGGCGTCTCGTGGTTCTCCTCGAGCACGAGCTCGCCGGCCTCGAGCCGGCGCCGGTCATCCGCACGATCGTCGACGTCCCAGCACGGGTAGGCGCTCGTCACGTACGGGATGACCGCGAAGTTGTACCGAGGCGGCGGCGAGGTCGTCGCCCACTCGAGCGTGCCGCCGCGGAACGGGTCGGCGCCGGCGGGCGCACCGCGATACGCGCTCACGATCAGGTTGGCGAAGAGCGCGACGAGCCCGGCCGTGAGCAGGAAGGCGCCGATCGTCGAGACCAGGTTCTCGACGTTCCAGCCGAGCCCGCCTGGGTAGGTCCATACACGGCGCGGCATCCCGAGCAGGCCCGAGATGTGCATCGGGAAGAACGTCAGGTTCGTGCCCGCGAACACCAGCCAGAACGTGGTCTGACCGATGCGCTCGTGATACATGCGGCCCGTGACCTTCGGAAACCAGTAGTACAACCCGCCGAGGAGCGGGAACACCGCGGCGCCCCAGATGACGTAATGAAAATGGGCAACGACGTAATACGTATCGGTGACCTGCTGATCGAACGGCACGGCGGCCAGTGTGATACCGGAGAGGCCGCCGAACACGAAGAACACGATGAAGCCGACGATGAAGAGGAGCGGCGTCTTGTACTCGGGCCTGCCCGTGACCATCGTCATGCACCAGGCGAAGATCTGGATGCCGCTTGGGATGACGATGATGAGGCTGGCCGCCGCGAAGAACACCATCGTCACGGCCGGCAGGCCGGTGGCGAACATGTGATGAACCCACACGCCGAATCCGATGAACGCCACGAGCAGCTCGGCCACCGCGACGAGCGGGAAGGCGGTCATCGTGCGGCGCGTGAACGTCGGGATGATCGACGTGGCGATCCCGAACGCGGGCAGCACGATGATGTAGACCTCCGGGTGGCCGAAGATCCAGAAGAGGTGCTGCCACAGGAGCGGATCGCCTCCGTGGGCGACGTCGAAGAACCGGAACCCGAGCTTGCGGTCGAGCTCGAGGAAGACCAGGTCGGTGGTGAGCGCGGGAAGCGCGAAGACGAGCGAGAAGGACGTCGCCAGGATCGCGAAGCAGAAGAGCGGCATCCGGTTCAGCGACATGCCGGGCGCCCGCAGCTTGGCGATCGTCACCAGGAAGTTCGCGGCGGCCGCCGTCGAGGAGATGCCGTTCAGGATCAGGCCGAGCGCGTAGAAGTCGATCCCGAGCCCCGGGCTGAACCGGCGCGATGCCAGCGGGACGTAGTCGAACCAGCCGGCGTCCGGGGCCATCCCGAGCAGGAGGCTCGTGTACATGAGGAGCCCGGACCCGAGGAAGAGCCAGTAGCTCAGGGCGTTCATGCGCGGGAACGCCATGTCGCGCGCCCCGATCATGAGCGGCACCAGGTAGTTGCCGAACGCCCCGATCGAGAGCGGGATCACGAACAGGAAGATCATCGTGACCCCGTGCATGGTCATGATCTGGTCGTAGGTCGCCGGCCCCACCACGTGCTGGCGGGGCTCGGCCAGCTGCGTTCGCATCACGAGGGCCTCGGCGCCGCCGGCGGCGAAGAACGCGAGCGACGTCCACAGGTAGAGGAGGCCGATGCGCTTGTGGTCGGTGGTCGTGAGCCAGCCGGTGAGGCCCGGGCGCCCGGCCCAGATCCGGTCGAGCCGGTCGATCCGCTGCGCTGCCGCCGGCGCCGCGCTCTCGACGGCCATCAGCGGAGGCTCTCCAGGTACGCGACGAGCGCCTGCCGCGCCGCTGCGGGAAGCGACGCGAACCCCGGCATCCGGCTGCCGGGCTTCCACCCCTGCGGGTTTCTGATCCACTGCATGAGGTCGCCCGCCGTGTTCGGAATCGTGAGCGCCGCAAGCGTGCGGCGGCCGCCGAGGTGCGTGAGGTCGGGGCCGACCCTCCCGTGCGCCGGTGTGCCCCGGATGGTGTGGCAGTCCGCGCACGATGCGCTCTGGAACTCCTGCTCGCCGGTGAGCGCTGCCCCGCCGGACGGCGTCTGCGCCGGTTGGGCCTCATGATCGAGCCAGGCCCGAAAGGCGTTCCGAGGCTGCACGATCACCTCGAACGCCATCTCGGCGTGCCCGAGCCCGCAGAACTCCGAGCACTGCCCCCGGTAGGTGCCGGGGCGCGGCACGTCGAGTTCGATCGAGTTCGAGCGGCCCGGGATCATGTCGATCTTGCGGTTGAGCCGCGGCACCCAGAAGCTGTGGATGACGTCGGCCGTGCGCGCCACGATCCGCACCGGCGTTCCGACCGGAATGTGGATCTCGTTCGCCGTGACCGCGCCGGTGCCGGGATAGCGCACCTCCCAGTACCACTGGTGGCCGATGACCTCGACCGTGAGCCGCGTCGACCCGGGCTCGGGAGCCGAGACGGCCGGCATGACCCGGATCACGAACGCAAAGAGCACGGCCAGCAGGACGACCGGCGCGAACATCCCGCCTCCGAGGATGACCGCGTAGGAGATCCGGTCGGCCTCGGCCGGGTCGCTCGCCCGGCGGCGGCGCACGAACGCCAGCACGAGCAGCGCCATCACCGCCAGGAAGACGACCATGCCGACGGCGAACATCGCCCACCACAGGGTGTCGATCTCCCGCGCAGGATCGGTGACCGGGCTCGTGATCGACTGGTTCGGTCCGCACCCGGACGCGAGCACGGCCGGCGCGCAGGCCGCCGCCACTGATCGTGCTCTCCAGCTACCACGCGGATTGGGGAGGCTCACGCTCCCGGTAGTTACCCGGCCGCGGGTCCGAGTATGCCGCCGGGCGGGCTCTTACCAGGCG
>DATIDU010000285.1:0-11510 GCA_035456145.1 Gaiellales bacterium
ACCGCGGCTGAGCTCTCGATGATCGCACCCAGGCCGAGGGCAACGACGACCACCTGCGAGTAGGCGCCGGCGGCATTCCCGATGACCGTGGCGACCGCCGCGCGGCCGCCGAGGGCGACGCCACGACTGATGACGAAGAGCACGCTGGGGCCGGGGACGACGATCAGCGCGAACGCGGTCACCGCGAACGCCAGGAGAGACCCGGCCGAGACCACGGCGGACAGGATACCGGGGTCGTGTCGCCTGGCTCGGCGGGCCGACATCCCGTTCGAGCAGGCGTCAGGGCGCCCGGGCGAGCCAGCGGCGCTCCGCGTTCCAGCGCCGCATCGTGCGCACGCTCGGCGGGACGGCAGCTCCCTCCGCGTGGGTACGGCGCAGGGCCGCGATCACGGCCTCGACCGGCCGGCCGGCGGCGAAGGCTCGCTCGGCGTCCCTGCGCAGCGACGGCCACGCGTACGAGCCCGGTCGCGGCCGGCCCTCGGATCCGCTGCACACACCGAGGTGGCGATTGAGCGCCTTGTGCCGTGCGACCGTGAGGCAGCCATGCGCCTGCCACAGCCGCTGCAGCGTGAGGACGAAGTCCCTCCCACCGCGCTGCGTCTGGAACTCCCGCGACGCATGCCCCTTGCACAGATGCACGTGGACCCCGTAGCCCAGCTCCACCCGCTCGGTTCGCCCCCGCGTCCGCTCCACACAGATCGCGCACACGACCTGCTTGGTCGGCACCTTCCGCGCCTTGTAGAGAGTCGGGAGGTAGGGGAACGACATGGTGGCGGAGTCTGGCGGGTCAGGTGTCGCATGTGGGTCACGAGGTGTTGCGACTCTGAGGAGAAAGTCAATTGACAGTCAGCGACCAGAGAGTGGCCGAGGGCGACCGCCGTCAGACTCACCCCAACTCGCCCGCCAGAGTCGCACTCGCCGAGAAGAGCCGGGGCTCGTCGAGGTGTCCGAGGCCGGCCGGCGCGCCGCTATCGAGCGCAGGGCGGCTGGCCTCGGGCGGCCCGCAGGGCCGCGGCGTCCGCTCCTTGGCTCCGCGGTTCATGCCAAGTGACACTCGCCAGACCGGAAGTGGCCGCGCTGCCCCCCCGGAGCGGGGTATCCGCGGATCACGCCCGGCGTAGTACGTTCTGCGGACGTGCGAATCGTGCGCGCCACGGTGGAGGACGCCGAGCTGTGCTTCGGGATCGCGCGGTCTGCGGCGGTCGCCGGCTTCAAGCACGTCTTCCCACCGGACATGTACCCGTTCCCCGATGACGCGATTCGCTCCGACTGGGTCTCGGCGCTCGCCGACCCAGGCGGGGAGACGTTCGTCGCGTTCCAGGACGGCGAGGCCGTCGGGGTGGTCTCTGTGGGCCACGGCGTCCTGCAGACCCTCTATGTGATGCCGGAGTTCTGGAGCCGGGGCGTCGGGGGCGCGCTTCACGACCTCGCTCTGGTTCGGCTTCGCGAAGCGAAAGTCCAGGAGGCGCGCCTCTGGACGCTCGCCGAGAATCATCGCGGCGCGCCTTCTACGAGAAACGCGGATGGAGTCTCACCGGCCGGACGCGCCCCGTGCCGTTCCCGCCCCATCCGATCGACGTCGAATACGCCCGCCCGACGCTTCCCAGCTAGCCGTGCATGGCCCCCGCCCGCCCTCCGCCCAGCCAGAAAGTCCTACACCGGATCGATCAGAAAGAGGGTCGTCGCCCCCTGAGCCACGTTATGGCCCTGGTGTGCCGGCCCACCGCCGACGAGCCACAGCGCATCGCCCGCCCCAACACGGAGCGGCGGCGACCCGTCCTCGAACCGGTACTCGATCTCGCCCTCGAGCACGATGCCGTAGTGGCCGTCGAGGCACCAGTCGTCCCGCGCCGCCCCCGGCCCGTACTCGACGATCGCGAACCGCCGCCCGTCGACGCCCTGCACCGCCCGGGCCCGGATCCCGGGAGCATCGTCCTCCCACGCAGCGCCGGAGAGCTGCACGAGGCGGCCACCGGCACTCATCGGCCGCTCCCCGAAGCAGCCGCCTCGCGCTCCTTCTGGACGAGCACGCGGCGCAGAATCTTCCCGGACGGGCTCCGCGGGATCGCGTCGACCGTCTCGATGCGTCGGATGCGCTTGTGGCGGGCGACGCGGTCGGCGACGTACGTGCGCAGGTCGTCGAGGTCGGCCTCGTCGCGCAGGACGACGAACGCCTTCGGCACCTCGCCGCCGTGACGGTCGGGCGACGGCACGACCGCCGCGTCGGCGACGGCCGGGTGCGCCTGAAGCAGCGCCTCGAGCTCCGCCGGCGCGACCTGGAGTCCGCGCACCTTGATCAGCTCCTTGACCCGGTCGACGAGGAAGAGCCATCCGTCCTCGTCGATGTTGCCGATGTCGCCGGTGTGGAACCAGCCGTCCGCATCGATCGCGGCGGCCGTCGCGGCCGGGTCGCGCAGGTAGCCGCGCATCACCTGTGGCCCGCGGATCACGATCTCGCCGTCCTCGCCGGGCGGCAGCGGCTCGCCGGACTCGATACCGATCGCCCGGCACTCTGTCCCGGGGAGCGGCGGCCCCACCGACCCCGGCTTGGCGTCCATGCCCGGCCCCTCCGGCGGCAGGTGGGTGACCGGGCTCGTCTCGGTGAGCCCGTAGCCCTGGACGACGCGGCAGCCGATCCGGTCGGCGACCGCCCGCGCGATCCCGGGGTCGAGCGGCGCCGCACCCGACACGATCAGGTCGAGTGAGGAGAGGTCGTGTCGGTCGACCAGCGGATGCTTGGCGAGTGCGAGCAGGATCGGCGGCACGAGGAACGCCCGCGTCACGCGATGCGCTGCGATCGCCGCAAGGAACGCCTGGAGGTCGAACCGCGCCATCGTGATGACCGTCGCGCCCCGCGCCAGCGCGAAGTTCATGTTCACCGTCAACCCGTAGATGTGGAAGTACGGCAGGACGGCCAGGAGCACGTCCTCCTCGTCGCACTTGAAGACGCCCTCCACCTGGACGATGTTCGCGGTCAGGTTGCGATGGGTCAGCATGACGCCCTTCGGGAACCCGGTCGTCCCGCTCGAGTACGGGAGCGCGGCGAGGTCCTCGGTCGCGGACGGCTCCGGCGCGAACTCCCGGCCTCGCAGCTCGGCCGACCCGACGAGGAGCACGCGCGCGTCCCCCGCCGCCTCCGACACGGCCGCCGCAAGATCGGGGCAGGTGATGACGTACCTGGCACGCGCGTCCTCGAGCTGCCGGCGGGCCTCGGCCGGCGTCAGCCCCGGGTTGACGGGAGTCACGACGCCGCCCCGCTCGAGCACGGCGTGGAACACCACCGCGAACTCGGGCACATTCGGCAGGACAACGCCCACCACCTCGCCGGGCGCGTGCCCCGCGCGCCCCAGGCCGCCGGCCGCCGCGGCGATCTCGCCCCGCAGCTCGCCATACGCGATCGCCCTGCCCGACTCCGCCTCGACCAGTGCGGGCTTCGGCCCGAGCCGCTCGGCGTGGCGCAGCACGAGCGGCGTGAGCGGGGTATCCGGCAGCTCGATCATCCGGACAACCGACAGTACACTTCCGCGGCGATGGGAACCAGCCATGTCACCCTCGATGAGGCCGCGGTCATGACGGTGGCCGAGGTCATGATCTCGCGGCCGAAGACGCTTCCGGTGACGGCCACCGTCGCAGATGCGCGCCGGATGTTCGAGAACCCGAGCGTGCGGACCGCGCTCGTCGCCGAGGACGGCCGCTACACCGGCGAGCTGACCCGGGCCGATATCGCTGGCGCGGACGACGCGGCGCCGATCTCGACGGTCGCGGCGCCGGCCGCCGGCACCGTCGCCCAGACGGAGACCGTCGCCGCCGCGCTCGAGCGGATGGACGCCGCCGGCACCGACCGGCTCGCCGTGGTCGATCCGGACGGCACGCTGCGCGGGCTCGTGTGCCTCTCCCGGTCGCACGGCCACCTCTGCACCGATCCGCGATGAGGCTCGTCGCGCTCCGCGACGCCGTCAAGTCGTACGGCAGCCGCACCGTGCTCCGGGGGCTCGACCTGGAGATCGGCGAGCGCGCCCGGATCGGCGTGATCGGCCAGAACGGTTCCGGCAAGACCACGCTTCTGCGGATTCTCGCCGGGCTCGACGAGCCGGACTCGGCCCCGGCGGTCCGCCGCCGCGGCCTCATCGCCTCCTACCTGCCGCAGCTCGTCGGCCCCGACCCGCGCACGCCGATCGAGATCTGCCGCGGCGCCCGTCCCGACATCGCCCGGGTCGAGCGGGAGCTCGAGGAATGCGTAGCGCGGATCGGAAGCCCCGAGGCGATCGCCGACATGGCCGTCATGCAGCGGGCGATCAACCGGCAGGAGCGCCTCATCCAGGAGTACGACCAGCTCGGCGGACATGCCTTTGACGGCACCGTCCGCGGCCACCTCGAGACGCTCGGGCTGACCGACGCGGAGGTCGAGCGCCCGCACGCCGAGCTCTCGGGCGGGAAGCGCAAGCTCGTCGCCCTGGCCGCCTGCCTCGCCCAGGAGCCCGACCTCCTGCTCCTCGACGAGCCCGAGACGCACCTCGACGCTGTGCGCCGCAGCGGGCTCGAAGAGCTGATCGACGAGTTCCCCGGCGCTGTCGTCATGGTGTCGCACGATCGCTACCTGCTCGACGAGACGGTGACCGCAATCGCGGAGCTCGACCGCGGCGCGATCCGCATGTGGCCCGGGAACTACTCCGCCTACCACGCCGCGCGCGAGCTGGAGCTCCAGCAGCAGGCCGCCGCCTACCAAGCCCAGCAGAAGGAGATCGCCCGCCTCGAGGAGGCGATCCGGCGCTACAAGCAGTGGGCGAGCATGATCGACGACCGCCGCCACACGATCCGGGCCCGGAACACGCAGCGGCGGATCGACCGGATGGACAAGGTCGACCGGCCGGTGCTCGAACGGCGCCGGATCGGCCTTGCGCTGCGAAGCGGCGAGCGCGGCGGGAAGCGTGTGGCCGAGCTGCGCGGTGTCACGATGGCCTTCGATCACGACCCGGTCCTGCTCGACGTCGACCTGACCATCTTCCGCGGCGAGCGGATCGGCGTGATCGGCCGCAACGGCAGCGGCAAGAGCGTCCTCGTGAAGGCGGTGGCGGGGCTGCTGGCCCCGGCGGAGGGCGAGGTGTGGCGGGGGCCGTCGATTCGGATCGGCTACCTGGCCCAGGAGCACTCGCCGGCTCCGCCCGGGCGCACGCCCGTCGACGTCCTGCGCGCGCAGAAGCCGTGCACGGAGGAGGAGGCTGTCCAGGCGCTCCTGCGCTTCCTCTTCACCTACGAGCAGTGCCGCCAGCCGGTGGCGTCGTTCTCCGGAGGCGAGCGCACCCGGCTCGAGCTGCTGCTGCTCATGCGCGGCGGCGCGAACTTCCTCGTCCTCGACGAGCCGACGAACCACCTCGACATCGACTCGGTCGAGACCCTTGAGGCCGCGGTCGAGGGCTACGACGGCACAGTCGTCGCGGTCTCGCACGACCGGTACTTCCTCGACCGGATCGCCGACCGCATCGTCGACGTGGCCGGCGGCGAGGCGCATGCCTACGAGGGCGGCTACTCGACCTGGTACGCCCGCCACCGGGCGCCGGCGGCCTAGCCGCAAACCGGGGTCTGACCCCGTTGTTCCACGCCTGCAAGATTGGTGCCCGGCATCGTCATTGCACGCAGACCACGGCGGGGTCGCCGGAGATGCGCTTGGGCAGGTCGGGGCCGCCCAGCGCGACCACGCAGCCGCCGAAGCCGGCGCCGGTCAGGCGGGCGCCGTAGGCGCCGAGGGCGAGCATGCGATCCACGAGCGCATCCAGCTCCGGCGTCGAGACGGCGAAGTCGTCGCGCAGACTGCGGTGGCCCTCCGTGAGCACCGCGCCGGCCACCCGGAGGTCTCCCGCCCGAAGCGCAGAGGCCATGACGTGAACACGTTCGTTCTCGGTCACGACATGGCGGGCGATCGGGTCGTCCGCGACGTCGGCAGCTCCGGCCTCGCGGAGCGATGAGACGCCCAGGCGCGCCGCCGCGGCCTCGCACGCCGCCCGCCGCTCGGCGTAGCGGCCGTCGGCGAGCGAGCGGCGGACGCCGGAATCAACCACGACGACAACCGCGTCCGCCGGCAGCGGCACCGGCTCGACCGAGACATCGCGGCAGTCGACGAGTAGCGGCTCGCGCGGGCGGCCGAGGGCACCGACGATCTGATCCATCACGCCGCACGGAACGCCGGTCGCCCGCTCCTCAGCCCGCCGGCACGCCTCGGCGAGCACCGCCGGTGCGAGCTCCAGCCCGGCGACCCGGCAGAGGGCGAGGCCCAGCGCGACGGAGAGCGCACCGCTCGACGCGAGCCCGGCGCCCATCGGCACCGTCGAGGCCACGGCGGCGTCGACCCCCACCGGCATGCGGCCCTCCTGCGCCAGCTCCACGAGCAGCGCGTCGGTCCACGGGTCGATCTCGCCGGGCGCGTCGAGCGAGACGACGCGCACACGGCCGTCGTTCCGCGATCGGTAACCGACGAGGCAGTCCAGGTCGAGCGCCATCGGCAGCACCCAGCCGGCGTTGTAATCGGTGTGCTCGCCGATCAGGTTGACGCGGCCGGGCGCGCGCACGAACGCCACGTCGCCAACCTCGTCAAGGGCGGCGGCGACAGCATCGGCGCGGCGATCCACCGCGCGAGCCTAGATGATTGGTTCCACGCCCCCGGCGCGCCTGGACGTCCGTCTGTGGTGGGTTGCCGCTGTGTGGCGGGGCTGCGGCTGCGAACCGTCGCATCGCGGCGTCCTCGGTCAGCCCAATATCACCCGATATTGGGCCTCTCTGCGTCCTAGCGACGCTCGGTTCTCGCCGCCCAGGACATCACGGGGGCCTGGAACCAATCATCTCGGCCAGTTCTAGCGCTTGGCGAGATGAGCGCCGACCCGCACGCGCAGCTCCTGCGGCGAGAACGGCTTCGTGAGGTAGTCGTCGGCGCCGAGCGAGAAGCCGGCATCGACGTCGCGGTCCTGCGCGCGGGCCGTCAGCATGATGACCTTCATGTCGCGGTGCGACTCGTCCTCGCGCAGCGCCTTCAAGACCTCGAACCCGGAACGCTTCGGCATCATCACGTCGAGGACGCACAGGTCGGGATGCTCGCTGCGGGCCAGCTCCAGGGCGGCCTCGCCGTCGGTCGCGGTGATCACGTTGTAGCCCTCGCGCTCCAGCCGGAACTTCACGAGGCGGAGCAGGTGCGGCTCGTCGTCGGCGACGAGCACCGTAGCGGTCTCAGTCATCATCGACTCCTCTCGGGGTTGCGCCTCACCGCCGCCTTATCGGCCAGACTAGCCTCCGAATAAAGGGGCGGGCCACATCCCGCCCGCACGAGACAGCGCAGGCATGCAGACAGACCGGAGGAAGTTCCTTCGCGTCTCGGCCGAATTCGCGGTCGAGGTGCAGCCAGGGGGCGGCGGTGCGCCGTGCGAGGCCCGTACCGTCAACATCTCGGCGGGCGGCGCGAAGATCGTCTCCGACGAGCGGGTCGCGCTCCGCGAGGAGCTCCGGCTCGAGATCCGGTTCGAGGGGCCGACGTTCCTGGTGTTCGCCGACGCGACCGTCGTCAGGATCGAGCGATCGGACCCGCAGTGGGTGTACGCGGTTCAGTTCCACGACCTCGACCGCTACATCGAGCAGCGCATCGTGCGCTGGGTGTTCTCCGAGGACCGCAGGGCCAAGGAGCGCCGCGCCGCCGTGCGCGTTCCGGTGTATGTCTTCGCCTGGTGCCGGCCGGAGGGCGGCGGCGAGCGATTCCGGGCCGGCACCGTCGACCTCGCCGCCGACGGCGCCCGCATCGTGACTCCGGCCGTCTGCGAGGTCGGCGACCGCCTCGAGATCGAGTTCGACGTCGACGAGCCCGCCTATCACGTTGCCGCCCTCGCCGAGATCGTGTGGAAACAACCCGTTGACGACGGACGCTGGACATACGGCATGCACTTCGAAGAGGTCGACCGTGTGACACAGCGCCAGATCGTCGAGCACGCGCTCCGCGCCACCGGTAGCGGCCGTCCCCCGTCCGGGGGATCCCCCGATACTGCGAATTGATGATGCCGCCGGCGCCCGCCCGGCGTCGATGAAGCCGGAGCATGGCGGCCCCCCTCCTTGCATCCTCCGCGCTGATCGCGATCGGGCTCCTCACCGCGGCGCTCCTCTGTGTGCGCCGGATCCACGCCCAGCGCCTGCTCCGCGAGGAGCTCGCCGCCCGCAATCGCGCCGAGCCCGTCCTGCATGCGCTTCTCGAGGGTGACGAGGTGGAGCATCACCGGGGTGCCGACGACGCCGCCCTGGCGGCGATGCTGGCCGAGCTCTCGCCGTCGCTGACCGGCGAGACGCGGACCGCGATCGCCGGCTACTTCGAGTCGACGGGGGCAATCGGCCGCGCGCTCCGGGGAGCGACCCATCCGCTCGCGCACCGGCGCGCGGAGTCGACCGCCGCTCTGGGCGACATGTGCAGCGACCAGGCCGAGCCGGCCCTGCTGATGGCGCTGAACGACCGCGATCCCGACGTGCGCCTGGCCGCCACCCGCAGCCTCGGCCGCCTGCGCTCCCGCGCCGCCGTCATTCCGATCCTGCACTCGCTCGCCTGCAGGCACGTGCCTCGCGCCGTCGCCGCGAACGCCGTCCTCACGATCGGCGTCGCCGCTCTGCCCGGTCTGCGAACGCTGATCCGCACCGAGCACCCCGCCACCCGCGCCGCCGCGGTGGAGCTGCTCGGACGGCTCGGGAACCCCCGCGACGGCGAGGCGCTGCGCGACCGGCTGACCGACGAGGCGCCGCTCGTCCGCGAGCGGGCGTGCGAGGCCCTCGCCCATCTGGGCGCCGACGATGTCGGCCAGGCGCTCGAGGATCTGCTCGCGGACGACGCACGCAGCGTGCGCGCCGCCGCGGCCGCCGCGCTGGCCACGGTCGGCGGCCCCGGGAACGCCTCCCGGCTGCTTGAGATCGTGCATGACGACTGCGCCGAGGTCGCCGAGATCGCGGCGGCGACGCTGGCGGCGATCGCCCCCGGGGTCGTCTCGCGGGAGGTCACCGACGAGAACGCCCATCCGCGGCTGCAGCACGCCGCCAGCATGCTCCAGGCCGGGCTGGCGTGAGAACCGCGGTCGAGGTCGTCGGCATCATGTCGGTGGCCTACGCCGCGGCGATCAACATCGTCTATCTGCTCCTGTGGCCGCTCGCCCGGCGGGGGATGAAGCGGACGGTTCGGCGCCGAAACTGGGCCTGGCACCAGGAGGCGCTGGCATCGCCGCTCACCCCGGGCGTCTCGATCGTCGTGCCGGCATTCAACGAGGAGGCGGTCATCCTCGACTCCGTCGCGTCGCTCCTCGGCCAGCACTACCCCGTCTTCGAGATCGTGATCGTCGACGACGGCTCCACCGACGCGACCGCGGCGGGGCTGATCGAGGAGCACGGCCTGGCCCGGGTCACGCCGGCGCCGCGGAACCTGCTCCAGTATGAGCCGGTCCGCGAGCTCTACCGCGGCCGTGGGCCCACGGACGTCACGCTCGTTCGCAAGGAGAACGGCGGCCGCGCGGACGCCCTGAACGCCGGTCTCGACCTCGCCCGGCACCCGTACGTATGCGTGACCGACGCGGACTCGATCCTCGACCCGGACGCCCTCACCGTGATGATGCGCCCGGTGCAGGAGGATCCCGAGCGCGTGATCGCCGTCGGCGGCACGGTGCGCGTCGCCAACTCCTCCCGTGTCGAGTCGGGCCGGATCGTGGAGCCGCGGATGCCCGCCGGCCGCCTGGCCGGCTTCCAGGTCGTCGAGTACCTGCGCGCGTTTCTCTACGGCCGGGTCGCCTGGGACGCGATCGGGGCGCTCTTCATCGTGTCGGGCGCGTTCGGCCTCTTCCGCCGCGATGTGGTCGAGGAGGTCGGCGGCTACTGGGTCGACACCGTGGGCGAGGACCTCGAGCTGACGATGCGGCTGCACCGGCACCTGCGCGACCAGGGGCGGCCGTACCGGATCACGTTCGCGGCCGACCCGGTCTGCTGGACCGAGGCTCCCGCCGACATGCCGACCCTCGGAAGCCAGCGGCGCCGCTGGCCCCGGGGCCTGTGGGAGTCGATCTGGCGGCACCGCTCGATGATGCTCCGCCGCCGCTACGGCACGGTCGGCATGCTCGCGCTCCCGTACTGCCTCGTCTTCGAGTTCGCGAGCCCGCTCATGGAGGCGGCCGCCTGGATCGCGTTTCCCGTCGGGATCAGCCTCGGCGTGATCGACGTCGAGATCGTGTTCGCCTACGTCGTGTGCGCCTGGCTCTTCGGAACGGTGATCACGCTGATCGCGTGCGGCCTCGAGGAGCGCGGCTACCGCCACTACCGGCGCGGCCGCGACCTGCGCCGGATGCTCGTCGCGGCGCTCTTCGAGAACATGTGGTTCCGCCAGCTCGTCGACATCTACCGGCTCCAGGGCATCTGGGATCTGGCCCGCCGCCGGGACGGCTGGGGCACGATGAAGCGCCGCGGCTTCGGGACCGCCTAGGGCGCAACCACGGCTGGGGTCAGACCCCGCCCGGGGCCCCGGTTGTTCACCCGCATGCAAGACCGGTGCCTGACACCGATCTTGCAGCGGCGCTATGCCGCCCCGGCCCGGTCCGTCAGAATCGTCGTGCGATCCGCCGGCAGCATGCTCGCTGGATACCGCGGGTCGGGGCCGCGCAGGACGGCGGCGATCGCGTCCGCCTTCGCCTCGCCGGGCGCGAGCACCAGGACCGACGCCGCGCGCTCGAAGACCGGGAACGTGAGCGTGATCCGCCGCGGCGGCGGCTTCGACGCCACCACGGCGACGGCCATGCGGTCGCGGACGCCGAGCGCCGGACTTTCGGGGAAGAGCGACGCCGTGTGGCCGTCGGGCCCCAGTCCGAGGAGCGCGAGGTCGAGCGACAGTCCGTCGATCTCGCGCCCGTAGGCATCGGCGGCCGCGTCCGGGTCGTCCTCGCCGCGGATCCGGTGAACGTTCGCGGCCGGGATGTCGATCCGCGAGATCAGCGTCTCGTGCGCCATCCGATAGTTCGATTCCGAATCGTCGGGCGGGACGCAGCGCTCGTCGCCGAACCAGATGTGCACCTGCGACCAGTCGATGCCCGGCGCCTCCGACAGGAGCTCGTACGCTCGCCGCGGCGTGTTGCTGCCGGCGAGCGAGATCGCGCCGCCCGAACGGGCCGCCGCCGCGAGCGCGGCCGCCGCGCGGACGGAGGCCTCCTCGGGATCGGAGACGACGGCGAGCCGGATCCTCACCATCTAGACCGATCGAGTGGAGCGCCGGCCGCGAGGGCGGGCCCGCAGCCGCGCCCGCCGCATGAGCACCGCGTGGCTACCCCGCTTGGTGCCGCGCCGCTCGGGCCGAAGCCGCGTCCACCCGCCGTCAGAGTCGAGCACCCAGGCCTGGGTGCGGTCGCCCAGGAGGGTGTCGAAGACCGTGGAGATCTCGTGCTTCAACCGGGCATCCTCGACCGGCGTCAGCACCTCGATCCGGTGGTCGAGGTTGCGCGGCATGATGTCGGCGCTTCCCAGCAGGT
>DATIDU010000286.1:0-3017 GCA_035456145.1 Gaiellales bacterium
AGACGTGGCGGTCGGGCTCGCTCCGCTCGACGTCGCCGAAGCCGAGCGGATGCTCCTCTCCCTGCGCGGGGCGCCGCTCCTCGCCGGCGCGCGGGGACGGCCGCCGTGCGATGTGCGCGCGGCGGCGGAGGCGGCCGTTGCCCTCTCACAGGTCGCGGCGCGGCACCCCGCAGTCGCCGAGATCGAGATCAACCCGCTTCTCGTCACGGCCGACGGCGCCGTCGCCCTCGACGCCCGCGTGATAGAGAATGGCGACACGGATGCTGGCTGAGGGCACATTCGACGGGCAGGTGGCGGTGGTGACCGGCGGCGGCAGCGGCATGGGCCGCGCGATGGCGCTTGAGTTCTCGCGCCTCGGCGCGGCGGTCGTGGTCGCGGGCCGCCGGGCCGAGCCTCTGGCCGAGACGGCCGCGATGATCGAGGGCGCCGGCGGGACGGCGCTCGCCGAGCCGACCGACGTGCGCGATCCGGAGCAGGTCGACTCGCTCATGCACGCGGCCGTGGACACGTTCGGGCGCATCGACTGCCTCGTGAACAACGCCGCCGGGAACTTCGTGGTGAAGGCCGAGGATCTCTCGCCCAACGGCTGGAAGGCGGTCACCTCCATCGTCCTCGACGGCAGCTTCCTCTGCTCGCGCGCCGCCGGCCGGCGGATGATCGAGAGCGGCGACGGCGGCGCGATCGTGAGCGTGATCGCGAGCTACGCCTGGACGGGCGGGCCGGGGACGGTGCACTCCGCCGCGGCCAAGGCCGGCGTGATGGCGATGACGAAGACGCTGGCCGTCGAGTGGGCTCCGCACGGCATCCGGGTGAACACGATCTGCCCCGGGCCGACCGCCACCGAGGGCGCCGGGGCGGCGCTCTGGCCGACGCCGGAGGACGAGGGCCGGGTCGCGTCGTCGGTGCCGATCGGCCGTCTCGCCCGCGTCGAGGAGATCGCCTGGTGGACCGCCGCCCTCTGCGCACCGCACGCCGCCTACATCACCGGCGCGAACCTCACGATCGACGGCGGCCACTGGCTGGAGCAGGAGGGCTACATGGGGGCGCTGAAGCAGGAGTAGAGTCGTCGCGCAATGGTGGACGCGCGACTGCTCGAGCTGATCGAGGCCGAGGCGTGGGCGGACATCTTCCGAGCCGTCCCCGCGGCGCTCGCCGAGGAGCACGGGATCGCGGCTCTCGACCTGGGCGCCGCGGCGGCGTGCATCGTCGCCCGCGACGTGCCCTCGCTCATGCTGAACCGCGTGATCGGACTCGGTGTCGGCGCCGCGGCGACGCCCGCCATGCTCGACCTCGCCGACGAGGCCTTCGGCGAGACGCGGTACATGATCCCGGTCGCCCCGCAGTGCCAGCCGGCCGAGTTGACGGCGTGGCTTCGCGGGCGCGGGTTCGAGGCCGGCTACGCGTGGATGAAGTTCGAGCGCGGGCCCGAGCCGCCGCCTCCCGCCGCGACCTCCCTTGAGGTGCGCCGGGTCGGGCCGGATGACGCGGACGCCTTCGCGCAGGCGCTGGTGGCGGGGTACGAGATGCCGGGCTGGATGGAGGGCTGGGTGGCGGAGCTCGTGGGCCGGCCGGGGTGGAGCTGCTACGTCGCCCTGCACGGAGCGGAGCCCGCCGCCGCCGGCTGCGTCTACATCCGCCCGCCGGCCGCATGGCTCGGCCTTGCGGCAACGGTGCCGGAGCTCCGGCGGCGCGGCGGCCAGGGAGCGATCATGGAGGCCCGAATCCGCGAGGCGCTCGCCGCCGGCTGCAGCGTCATCGGCACGGAGACCGGCGAGCGGGTGATCGACAGGTCGAGCGCCTCCTACTCGAACATCATGCGGTTCGGCTTCCGCGAGGCGTACGTCCGTCCCAACCTCGTCTCGCCGCCCGACGACGAGGTGGCGTAGCCCTACTTGTCGTGGACCTCGCCGATTAACCCGAGGCCGAGCAGGATGGCGCCCGCGGCCAGCGGGACCAGGGCCCATTCCTCGCGGACGATGCCGGGGATGCCGAGCAGGAGCGCGATCACGACCGTCGCCAGGTAGCACGCGCAGGCCAGCAGGAGGAGGCCGCGCGACAGGCCGATGATCGTCCGCACGCCGACACTGTACCGCGCGTGTCAGCCGGTTCGGCGGCGGAGCGTCGTGGCGCCCAGGGCGAGCGCCAGGAGGGTGACCGCGAGGACGATCGCCAGGTCGCGCCAGGCGGTCCCGTCGAAGCCGGGTCCGGTCGTTACGCGCGAGAGACCCTCATAGGCGTAGGTCAGCGGGAGCACGCTTGAGGCGGCGTCGAGCACGTCGGCCATCTGGTCGCGCGGCACGAGGAGCCCGCACAGGAGAAGCTGGGGGAAGACGGTCGCCGGCAGGAACTGCACCGCCTGGAACTCGGTGTTGGCGAACGCGCTCACGAAGAGGCCGAGCGACATGCCGAGCAGCGCATTCGCGATGGCGAAGACGACGACGTCCGCCTCCGATCCGGTCGAGGACAGGTCGAGGAGCCCGAACGCGACCGTCGTGGTGAGCACCGCCTGGACGGCCGCGACCGCTCCGAAGGCGATTCCGTAGCCGAGCAGGAGGTCGAGCTTGGCGATCGGCATCGCCATCAGCCGCTCGAGCGTCCCGGTCGTCCGCTCCCGCAGCATCGTGATCGAGGTGACGAGGAACATCGTGATGAACGGGAAGAGCCCGAGCAGCGGCCCGCCGATCCGGCTGAAGGTGAACGGCTGCCCGTCGAGCACGTACTTGAGGAGGATCTCGAGCACGCACGGGACGACGAGGAGGAGGACGACGGTGCGCGGGTCGTGGCGGAGCTGCCGCAGGACGCGGCCGGCCGTGGCGAGCGTGGCTCGCGGTCTCAATCCGCGCCCTCCGCGCGGTCGATGAGCGTCAGGAACGCGGCGTCGAGATCGTCCGCGCCGGTGTCATCGCGGAGCTCCTGCGGCGTGCCGGTGGCGAGGATGCTGCCGTCGCGCATGAGCAGGATCTGGTCGCAGCGGTCGGCCTCGTCCATCACGTGGCTTGAGACGAGGAGCGTCGTCC
>DATIDU010000287.1:0-10551 GCA_035456145.1 Gaiellales bacterium
CGGCGTTCAGCGAGACGTTCGAGGTGAGGTCGGAGAGGATGCGCAGGCGGGCGATCGGGTCGGTCGTCGTGAGCTGCTCGTGCGCCGTCGCGGACTCCGGCACGGGCCGGCCGGTCACGATCGCGCCGCCCGTGAGCGTCAGGTCGTGCACGAGCCGCGTCTCCTGCCCGAGCTGGGCCCGGACGACAGGATCCGACGCGCCGGAGACGACCGTCTGGTCGTCGTCGCCGCTCATGGACGGCGCCATGCCGCCGTCGAGCAGGGCGGCCGCGCTGCGCCGCAATACGGCGGCGGTGGCGCCGGGGTCGGCGTCGGCCCCCGCGCGGACGAGCAGGACCTCCTTCACGTAGCGCTCGGCGAGCGTCCGCTGGCGGGCTGCGACCTCGAGCACCGCGGCGCGGTGCTGCGACCGCGAGGTCGCCCAGATCGAGAGGCCGACCGTGACCGCCGAGGAGAGCGCGAAGGTGGCGAGGATCGCCGCGATCACGCGGCGGCCGGAGCCCTCGAACGGTGAGAAGGCCCGCCGCCCGCGCACGTCACACCACCGTGAACTCGGCCGACATGCCGCCCAGGTAGTGGCCGGCCATGTTGCAGAACACTTCGTAGCTGCCCGGGCGCAGGTGCACGTCGAGCTCGCGGACGCTCCCGACGGCGCCGGCTTCGAGCACCCCGACGGTGACCGGGTCGAGGGTCTCCTCGTCAACCGTCGCGCCGTCCGAGCGAAGCGGAAGCTCGCCGCCGGCCGTCCGCACGACGATCAGCTCGTGCTGGTCCGGCCCGTGGTTCGTGACCACGAGCCGCACGTTGCCGGCCGCGATCCGGGCCGGCACGTGGATCCTGAAGTCGCGCTCGGTGATCCGGATCACGGTGGCGTCGCGGCCGCCGGCCGCGTGAGTCCCGGAGCATGCGCTCGCCGCCAACGGGGCGAGCACCACGGTCCAGGCAAGAACAAGGGGAGACCGCCACCTCACACAGAACGTGATCGGTACCGGCTGGCGGGCTCTTTAGGACCGCGCGGCGGCCCGTGCGGCCGCTTCCGCCGACGAGATCACGGGCACGATCTCGAACGTCGCCAGGTCGGCCCACGCGGCTGTCCATGGCTCGAACAGGGCGGGGTCGTCGGTCTCCATCACCTGAAAGCAGCGGTCGAGCTTCTCGTCGATCCAGCTCTCGATGTACTCGAGGCCCGGCGGCGCCATCCGGCCGCGCTCGGCGAAGCGGGCGTAGATGGGGCCGGGGCCGTGCGTGAACGTCTCGACGACCATGTAGCGCATGCGTCCCTCCGGGTCGGTTGGCGGGCCGCGGATCCTACGCCGCGCGATCCGCGTCGAGCCGGACAAGCCTCTCGTGACGGAGCGGTGAACCGGCGTTGACCGTACCCGGGCCATCTGAGAGAGTGAAACCGTGGCGACGCGAGGACCCGATGTCGGATGCTGCACCTTCTCAGGCCAGGCTGCGTTCGAGCACGAGCACGCGCTCGCCCCCGATCGGTAGGGCGAGCGGTCCATCATGCCCTTCCGCGAGGTCCGCATACGGCCGGTGAACCCGGCTCAGCTCGCGCCGGTGATCGGCCCGGCGCGGATGCGCGAGCTGGCCGACACGATCCGCGGCGCGAGCCTCGCGCTGGGCTCTCGCACGGTGGTCAACGTCAACTCGACGGCCGTCGGCGGCGGCGTCGCCGAGCTGCTCGAGACGCTTCTGGGCTACGCGCGCGGCGGCGGCGTCGCGACGCGGTGGTTCGTCGTCGAGGGCGACGCGGCGTTCTTCGACGTCACGAAGCGGATCCATAACGGCCTCTACGGATCGTCGGGCGACGGCGGGCAGCTGGGCACCGCTGAGGCCAAGACCTACGAGCGCACGCTGCGCGCGAACGCGCGCGAGATCGACGGTCGCGTTCATCCGGGCGACATCGTCATCCTGCACGATCCCCAGACCGCCGGTCTTGCTCCGGCGTTCCGGCGGCTCGGCGCAACGATCGTCTGGCGGTGTCACGTCGGATCGGACCAGTCGAACGAATGGACCGAGCGCTCGTGGGGCTTCCTGCGGCCCTACCTCGAGGACGTCGACGCCTTCGTTTTCTCCCGCCGGCGCTTCGCCCCGGAGTGGGCCGACGCCGGCCGTCTCCACGTGATCCTGCCGTCCATCACGCCGTTCTCCACCAAGAACATGCACCTGACCGGCGCCCAGGTGCGCGCGATGCTCAACGCCGCCGGGCTGATCGATGGGCCCGGCCGGGCGAGGACGGCCGAGTTTCGCCGTGCAAGCGGGCGCAGGGGTGTGGTCCGGCATCGAGCAGCCGTGGTGCGGGAGGGCGGGCCGCCACCCCTCGGCGCCCCGCTTGTGGTTCAGATCTCACGGTGGGACCGGATGAAGGACATGGCCGGGGTCATGGCCGGGTTCGCCGGGGCTTTCGACCCGAGCCTCGGTGCGCACCTGATCCTCGCCGGCCCCCAGGCGGACGGCGTGGAGGACGATCCCGAGGCCGCCCAGGTCTTCGGCGAGTGCCGGGCCCAGTGGGAGGCGCTGCCCGCCGCCGTCCGTCGTCACGTCCACCTGGCCAACCTCCCGACGGCCGACCACGACGAGAATGCGGCGATCACGAACGCGCTCCAGCGTCGCGCATCCGTCGTCTGCCAGAAGAGCCTCGCTGAGGGGTTCGGGCTGACGGTCACCGAGGCGATGTGGAAGGGCAGGGCCGTTGTCGCCAGCGCCGTGGGCGGCATCGTCGACCAGATCCGGGGCCCGCAGTACGGCATCCTGCTCGACGACCCGAGGAACCTGACCGAGTTCGCCGGCGCGGTGAATGGACTGCTGCGGACGCCGTCCGAAGCCCGGCGGCTGGGAGCCAACGCCCGCCGCTTCGCGACCCGGCACATGCTGACCGACCGCCACCTCCAGCGATACGCGGAGCTCATCCAGGCGCTGGACGGCCGGCGCTAACCCCGCTCGACGGCCAGCGCGACTCCCTGACCGCCGCCGATGCACAGCGTCGCCAGCCCACGGTGGGCATCTCGCCGGCGCATCTCGTGCAGCAGGTCGACCAGGATGCGCGCCCCCGACGCTCCGATGGGATGGCCGAGGGCGATCGCACCGCCGTTCACGTTGACCCTGTCAGGGTCCCAGCCCAGCTCGCGGTTGACGCAGATCGCCTGGGCGGCGAAGGCCTCGTTGGCCTCGATCAGGTCGAGGTCCGCGGTCGTCCAGCCGGCCTTCTCGAGGCATTTGCGCGTCGCCGGAATCGGCCCGGTGCCCATGATCCGGGGATCCACGCCCGCGCTGGCGAAGGCGGCGATCCTTCCCAGCGGAGCCAGCTCCCGCCGCGCCGCCTCCTCCGCCGACATCACCACGCAGGCGGCCGCGCCGTCGTTCAGGCCGGAGGCGTTGCCCGCGGTGACGGTGCCCTCCTTGTCGAAGGCCGGCCGCAGCTGCGAGAGCGCCTCCGCGGTCGTGCCGGCGCGGGGGAACTCGTCGGTGTCAAAGACGATCGGCGCGCCCTTGCGCTGGGGGATCTCGACCGGGACGATCTGGTCGCGAAGCCGGCCCTCGGCGATCGCGGCGACGGACTTCTGCTGCGATGCCGCGGCGAACGCGTCCTGGTCCTCACGCGTGACGCCGAACTGCTCGGACACGTTCTCGGCGGTGTTCCCCATGTGGCAGTCGTTGAACGCGTCCCAGAGCCCGTCACGGATCATCGTGTCCACCAGGGGCCAATCGCCCATCTTGCGCCCCTCGCGGGAGCCTGCGAGCGCATGCGGGGCCATGCTCATGTTCTCCTGACCTCCGGCCACCACGGTCGCGGCGTCGCCGCAGCGGATCGCCTGCGCCGCCAACCCGACCGCCTTCAAGCCGCTGCCGCACACCTTGTTGATCGTGAGTGCGGGCACCTCCTGGGGCAGCCCGGCCTCGATGGACGCCTGCCGGGCGGGGTTCTGGCCTGCGGCGGCCGCCAGCACCTGCCCCATGATGACCTCGTCCACTTCGTTTGGCTCAATCCCGATCTCCTCGATCAGGGCGGCGATCACCCTGGCACCAAGCCCGCTGGCGGGGATCGCGGCCAGCGAACCGCCGAACTTCCCGACGGCGGTGCGGCGGGCGGCGACGACGACTGGGTCGTTCATGGAGGACCTCCCTCGGGCGCGGATCCGGCGTCGGACCCGCCGCCTGCGGCGTAGCTTCGGTACACGGCCAGGAGCGCGTCCTTCTGCGCATCGCTCAATGCCGGGTCGGCCAGGATCGCGCCCTCGGTCGCCCGGCGCTCCGTCGCTGCACCCTCGGCCGCGAGGCCGGTGTGCATGAGGAGCTGCTCAAGCGGGATGCCGAGCGCATCGGCGAGCGCTCGCATCACGCTAAGCGACGGCTCGTGCAGGCCGCGCTCCAGCTGCGACAGGTACGCGTTGGACAGATTCGTCATCCGCCCGAGCTCGCGAAGCGACAGGTCGGCGAACTGACGCTGCGCCTTCAGATAGCGCCCGAACGCCTCGATCTGAACCTTCCACGGATCGAACGGATCGGAGTCGGACACGGGTGTCGGCAGCGTAGCTTGCCGACACCCGCTCGACGGCTCTGCGGCTACTTCGCGACCGGCGTCGCCTTGGGGACGGCCGGCTCGGCGGCGGCCAGCACGGCAGAGAGGTACTCGTGCTGGGCGTGAAGCAGCTTTGTGGCGAAGCTGTAGGAGTTGTCGAGCAGCTCCTTGGGCGAGACTGCGCCTTCCACGGCGGGCGTGGCCGGGGCTGCCTTGGCCAGCGGCTTGGCGGCCTTTGCCCAGGCCGACACGCTGTCGACGGCCAGCTTCTGGCTCTGCTCGATCATGCCGAGCAACTGCTCCTGGTACGTCTTCGAAACGTCGAGATACGTGGACATGGGACGCTCCTCCATCGGGTACATGGTAAGTATAGTACGCGCTGCGCGGAACGTCAAGCAGGAGCGCTACCGCTGAAGCACGTACGTCCCGGGCGCGGGACAGAGCGGCGGGTAGTCGTCGCTTCCCATCGACGGCGCCGCGCCGCGCCGGCCCGAGTGCTGCCGCATCCAGCGCGCCCAGTCCTTCCACCATGTGCCCGCGTGGGCAGACGCCCGTTCGAACCACTCGTCTGCGTCCGCCGTGTCGCCGCCGTCGGTACGGTGGGTCCGTTTCCCTCCGGGTGGATTGACGACGCCCGCGATGTGGCCGGACGACGTGAGGACGAACCGGACGTCCCCGGGAAACAGCCTCGATGAGGCGTAGCCGCCCTTCCAGGGTGTGATGTGGTCGTCCTGGGCTGACACGTAGTAGACGTCCACGTCGACGAGGTCGAGGCGGATGCGGCGGCCGAGCAGCCGCATCGTCCCCCGAGCGAGCCGGTTCTCGACGTAGCACTCGCGCAGGTACTCGCCGTGCATGCGCGCGGGCATCCGCGTCGCGTCGGCGTTCCAGGCGAGCAGGTCGAAGTCCGACGGCGGCTCGCCCATCAGCCATCCGCTGGCGACGTAGTTCCAGATGAGATCGTTGGCGCGCAGGGCGGCGAACGTGTTCGCCATCGCGCTGGCATCGAGGTAGCCCTTCTCCCGCATCATGTCCTCGACCGCGCCGACGGACTCGGCGTCGACGAACGCCCCGAGGACGCCCGGCTCACGGAAGTCGAGCAGGGTGTTGAGCAGCGTCAGCGATCGCACCCGTCGATCGCCCGCAGCCGCCAGGTGGGCAGCGGCGGCGGCGGCGAGCGTTCCGCCCAGGCACAGCCCTCCCAGGTTGACCTGCTCTGCGCCTGTGACAGCGCAAACCACGTCGAGCGCCGCCAGGAGGCCGTCCCCGAGGTAGTCGTCGAGTCCGGAGTCGCGGTGCTCCGAGCCTGGGTTGACGTAGCTGATCGCGAACACCGTGTGGCCGCGGGCCACGGCCCACTCGACAAAGCTGCGGCCGGGCGAGAGGTCGAGCACGTAGTACTTGTTGATCCACGGCGGACTCAGGAGGAACGGCACAGCGTGGACCGTCCGCGTCGCCGGCGCGTACTGGATCAGCTCGATCAGGTCGTTTCGGAAGACGACCTCGCCTGGGGTCGCGGCCAGGTCGCGGCCGAGCTCGAACCGCGAGAGATCGACCTGGCTGGGCCGGCCCGCGTTCGTCACAAGGTCGTCGACGAACCGCTCCATTCCGCGGGCGACGCTCTCGCCGCCCGTTTCGACCGCTCTTCGCAGCGCCGCGGGATTGCCCACGAGCGTGTTGGTCGGAGCGAGTGCGTCGATCATCGCGTCGACGGCGAAGTGCGCCTTGCGCGCCGTCGGGCGGTCGAGGTCGGCTGCATCCACCAGGTCGCGCATGAACCGCGACCAGAGCAGGTAGCCCTGCTGCAGGCCGAAGTAGACCGAGTTCTGCTGCCAGGACGGATCCTTGAACCGACGATCGGTGCGGGCGGGGACCACCACCGGGTCGCCACCCTCGGCGCCGAGGGAGCGGGCCATGGTCGCCGCCCCCGCGGACATGCAGTCGCTCGCAAACCGCATCCACGCGGCCTGCGCCTCCTGTGGGTGGTTCGCAAGCGCCTCGCCCAGCTCTCGCAGCGCCTCGTCGAAGCCGAAACCGCCGCCGAACCCGTGTCCTTCGTCCGGCTGCGACCCGCTCACATGTTCAGTCCTCCGTTCACATCCACGACCGAGCCGGTGATGTAGCCGGCGTCCGGGTCGACCAGGAAGTCGACCACACGCGCCACCTCCTCGGGCTCGCCCAGGCGACCGACCGGGATATGGCCGATCACCTTCGCCAGTGCCTCCTCAGGCACCGCCATCACCATGTCCGTCGCGATGAAGCCGGGTGCGACGCAGTTCACGGTGATACCCCTCCGCGCCGTCTCGAGCGCCAGCGTCTTCGTCAGCCCGAACAGGCCGGACTTGGCGGCTGCGTAGTTCGCCTGCCCGATGTTCCCGGTCTCACCGATCACGGAGCTGATGTTGACGATCCGTCCGTACCCCCGCTCGATCATGGCGTTCAGCACCGCGTGCGTCAGGTAGAACGCCCCGCTCAGGTTGACCCGTACCACCCTGTCCCACTCGTCCGGGTCCATCTTCCGCGCCGTGTGGTCGGCGGTGATGCCGGCGTTGTTCACGAGGATGTCGATCTTGCCGTGCTGCTCGATCACCTCGGCGATCACCCGGTTGCAGTCGTCCACGACCCCGATGTTCCCCTGATGGATCGAGACACGGCCGGAATTCTCTTCGAGCAATGCCCGCGCGTGCACGTCGTCCCGTGAGTATCCGGCGGCGACCGTCGCCCCCTGCTCCAGGAGGCGGTGGGAGATCGCGAGCCCAATCCCACGAGCGCCGCCGGTCACGAGGGCGACCTGACCTTCGAGGCGTCCACTCATCGCTGACCTCCTTGGTCGGTTCGAGTATATCGGCGGCCCGGCCCGACGCGGACGGGTTCAGCCGGCCGTCCAGCCGTTGCCCATCACCAGCTGAGAGCCCGTGTAGGAGCGCCCGCCGGGCCCGATCACGAAGGCCACCGTCTCGGCGACGTCCGCCGGCTCGATCAGCTCCTTGCGGGCCTGGCGGGTGAGGAGGATGCGATCGAGCACCTCGGAAGCCGGAATCCCGTGTGCCCGAGCCTGGTCTGAGATCTGGCGTTCCACCAGGGGCGTGCGCACGTATCCCGGACACACCGCCACGCTGACGATGCCGTGGGGCGCACCCTCCAGGGCCAGTGTCTTGACCAGGCCGAGCACTCCGTGCTTGGCGCTCACATAGGCGGACTTGAACGCCGACGCGACCAGTCCGTGCACCGATGCGATCGCAACGAAGCGGCCGTCGCCGCTCGCGACCAGGGCCGGCCAGGCGTAGCGGGCGAGCAGGAACGGACTGGTCAAGAGCACGGCGATCAGGTCGTCCCAGCGGTCCTCCGGGAACTCCTGCACCGGCGAGACGACCTGAAAGCCCGCACATGCCACAACGCCGTCGAGCCTGCCGAACGCCGACACCGCCTCATCGACGGCCGCCCGGTTGGGCTCGCGGAGCCTCAGGTCGGCCGCGAACGGCCGGCCAGGGCCGTCGTGGTCGGGGGCGCGGTCGACCGAGAGCACGTCGTGACCATCATCGACGAGCCTCGCCGCGATCGCCCGCCCGATCCCGCTCGCCGCCCCCGTGACGAGGTAGGCGCGCCGGTCGCTCATCCGCCGCGGGCGAGCTCCGCCAGGAGCGGTGCCCAGTGCTCGCGGAGCGCGGCGCGGCTCATGAACAGGCCCAGATGCCCGGCGTCGACCAGCTCGCAGCGGATCGCCTCGGGCGCCGTCCCAACATGCTGGGCGAGGGCGAAGGCCTGCTCGGGCGGAGTGATGTGATCGCGCGAGCCGGCCAGAATCGTCACCGGGCACGTGATCGCCCGCAGGTCGACCCGCTCGCCGTCGATCTCCAGCGTCCCGGCGACCAGCTCGTTTCCGATGAACAGGTGGTCCACGATCCACAGGTAGAAGGCTCCGGAGATGTCCTGCGTGTACTTGAACCAGTCCTCGAACTCGGTGTAGCGGCGCACGAACTCGGGGTCGTGCATCTCGAGCAGCAGGTCGAGGTGCTTCTTGCCCTCCTCCTCCGGCGCGAGGGCGATGAAGCCGGCCAGCATCGCCTCTCCCCGCAGCAGGCCGCCACCGGCGGCGACCATCGCCTCGTACGGCGACACGTGCAAGTTCGACATCAGCGCGATGTAGTCGATCAGCGGCCCCTCGCCGGCGCCGAAGTCGATCGGCGATGCTCCGACCGTCAGCGTTGCCACGGAGCCCGGCTCGAGCGCGGCATAGATGGCCGCCAGCCAGCCGCCCTGGCAGTCGCCGATCAGATGCACGGGCTCGCCGATGTGCTCGACCGCGTCGCGGACGGCCCCCACGTACTCCTCCACCGAGCAGTCGGCCGTGGCGGGCGTCGCCTCGAGCCACTCGAGCACGAACAGGCGATCAAGGCCGGCTGCGAGCGCCACACCAACCTGGCTCTGGCGGGGGTTGAAGTCGACGATGCACGAGTGGTGTCCAGCCTGCGGCGGCAGGATCAGCGTCGGCGTGAGTGCCGAGGGCTCTTCGGGCGAGAAGTCACGCAGCCGCGCGACCGGGCTCTCGGTCAGCACGGCGCTTGGCGAGCCCCAGGTCGGCTCGGAGCGAGTCTGGGTGATGCGCATCCACGTGTACGCGTCGTCCAGCACGTCGGCGGCCGAGGCTCCGCGTGCGATCGCGCTCTGCCAGTACTGAGCTCCGACCGAGACAGCGTGCGATGTGACGTCGAGCCAGGCGGACGCCATCCTGGTCGTGAGGCCGACGGCAGCTCCGGCGACAGTCTCAGTCTCGTACGACGCGCTCACGCCCACGAGCCCAAACTCATGCGTACCATTGTACCCGCGGATCCAGACGGCGAGAAGGAGCGCCGGTCTCGGGCTCGATTCGCTATCGGAGTCGGTCGGCGATCCGCTCGGCGACCGCGAGCGCGGAGAGGTGCGTGTTGGCGCGCGGAATCGACGGCATGACGGAGCAGTCGGCGACGTACGCGCCGTCGACCCCGTGGACCGCGCCGGTGCCGTCGACGACGCTCCCGATGGCACAGGTGCCGACCGGGTGGAAGTAGCAGCCGAGCGAGGTGGCGGCGTGCTCGATCAGCGCATGCTCGGTGGTCACCGTGGGCGCCTCGACCGTCGCGCCGAGCTCGCGCAGCGACGGGGCCGAGGCGATCCGCACCGCGTGTCCGACGCCCTCGGCCAGCACCGCCACGTCGGCGCCGTCCGCGTCGGAGAGCGGGCGGTGGTTGATGACCGGAGGCGTGTCCGGATCGGCGGACGAGATCATGACCCGGCCGGCGCTGCGCGGCCGAAGGACGCTCGTGGCGATCCGGAACACATGCTCGCCGGTGGGGCGGCCGGCGTCGTCGCGCACGCCCCAGGCCACGGCGAAGAGGTGGAGATCCCAGAGCCCGGGCTCGCACCGCGAGCTGGCCGCCTTCACGACCGTGCCGGCCATGTGGACGCCTCCGGCGGCGGCCTCGGCGGCGACCCGGCGGCGAAGCTCTGGCCCCGGATCGACCATGGCCCGGGCGGTCCAGTGGTTCTGGAGGTTCTCACCGACGCCGGGTAGGTGGACGGCCGGGGTGATGCCGAGCCGCGCGAGGTCGGCGGCCGGGCCGATGCCGCTTCGCAGCAGGATGGCCGGCGAGCCGTATGCACCGGCGCAGAGGAGCGTGCGTCCGGCCTGGATCAGGGTGCGAGCCCCGTCACGCACGACCCAGGCGCCGCGGACGCGCATGCCGTCGAGGTCGAGGCGGTCGGCGAGCGCACGGTCGCGGATCGCCAGGTTGGGCCGGTCGCGGGCGCCGTCCAGGTAGGCGATGGCGGCGTTCCGGCGCACGCCGCCGCGGTCGTTGAAGTGCGCGCGTCCGACCCCGGTGGTCGAGTCCGGGGCGTTCAGATCGGCGACCGGGGCGAAGCCGGCCTCGACGGCCGCCGCATGCACGGCGTCGTGCCAGGCGCCGACGTCGGCGCGCGGGCGGGCGCCGATGGCTTCCTCCGCCCGCGCGCGGTACGGCTCGAGCGCGGCGGCCGACCACCCCTCG
>DATIDU010000288.1:0-11119 GCA_035456145.1 Gaiellales bacterium
GCATTCCCGAGGGTCTCGACCGCTCAGGAGCAACATGGCTGAGGCGGCGGTTGACGGCCGGGTGAAGGCCAGACGTCCACGACTCCCCGCCGGGCCCTACCTGCTGCTCGTGCCGGCGGGGGTCGCGCTCGCGGGCGTCTCGCTCTACCCGCTCTTCTACGGCGTCCGCGCCAGCATCACGCGCTACCTGTACGGCCGCAGCTACGGCTACACGGGATTTGACAACTACCGGCACGCGTTCGATGACCCGTTCTTCCGCGACGCGCTCTGGACGACGGCCAAGTTCGTCCTCTGCACGGTCACGATCGAGACCCTGCTCGGGCTCGGCCTGGCGATCCTCGTCTCGCGCGAGATCCGCTTCAGCGGCCCGATCCGGGTCGGCCTCATCCTGCCGATGACGATCGCGCCGGTCGTCGTCGGCGTCATGTGGCGGCTCATCTACGACTCCGGCGTCGGCGTCACGGACCCGCTCTTCCAGGCCCTCGGATTCTCGGCCCCGGAGATGCTCTCCCACAACGGAACGGCGTTCATCGCCGTCGTCGTGGTCGACGTGTGGGAGTGGACGCCGCTCATCTTCCTCATCCTGCTCGCCGGGCTCCAGTCGCTCCCGCAGGAGCCGCTCGAGGCGGCGCTCGTCGACGGCGCCGGCCGCGTGCGGCTCTTCTTCGACCACACGCTGCCCCTGCTCATGCCCGTGCTCCTCGTGGCGGTCGTGCTTCGCACCATCGACTCGATCGGCACGTTCGACCAGATCTACGTGCTGACGAAGGGCGGCCCCGGCACGGCGACGCGCCTCGTCTCCCTGCACGCCTACAACACCGCGTTCCTCTTCAGCCAGTACGGCCAGGCGGCGGCGATGCTGCTCGCCGTGCTCGCAGCCGTCGCGCTCCTGATGGTCGTGGCCGTTCGGATGATGCGAAGGACGGCCCGGTGAGGCGGTGGCTGTCCCGGATCGCGCTCTACGGCGGCCTCGCGCTCATCCTCGTGGTCGTCGTCTTCCCGTTCTGGTGGATGGTCGACACGTCGTTCAAGAACCCGGTCGACATCTTCGGCGGCGTGACCCTCTACCCGCACAACCCGACCGGCGACAACTACTCCCGCCTCTTCGACACGTACCACTTCCGGTCGTATCTCGTGAACAGCATCGTGATCGTGGCGATCTCGGTGGCGGTCAGCATGACGCTCGGGACGCTCGCGGCCTACTCGCTGGCGCGCTTCCCGCTCAGGTTCGGCCTGAACCAGTCGGCGCTCGTGGCGTCCCTGCTCGTGCGGATGATCCCGGGGATCCTGCTCGTGATCCCGCTCTACATCACGCTCGCCCGGTGGGGCCTCCTGAACACGCGCCTGGGACTCATCCTGATCTACACCGGCCTCAACACGAGCTTTGTGATCTGGATGATGCAGAGCTTCATCGCCGAGATCCCGCGCGACATCGAGGAGGCGGCCATGGTCGACGGCGACTCCCGTCTCTCGGCGCTGTGGCGGGTCGTCATCCCGCTGGCCGCGCCCGGCCTCGCGGCGACCGCGATCTTCAGCGTGATCGCGACCTACAACGACTTCCTGATCGCCCTCTCGCTCACGTCGACGCCGGACGCGCAGACCGTCCCCGTCGGCGTCTCGACCCTGATCGGCAAGATCCAGATCGAGTTCGGCCCGATGGCGGCGGCCGGGGTGATCGGGGCGCTTCCGATCATCATCTTCGCCCTGCTCGTCCAGCGGCACTTCGTGCGCGGCCTGACCCTGGGCGCCGTCAAGTGACGACGCTGCGGGTGGGCGTCGTCGGGGCGGGCCTGATCGCGCAGGTCGAGCACATCCCCAACCTGATCGCGCTACGCGACCGGTTCGAGCTCGTGGGGATCGCCGACCCGTCGGCGACCGTGCGGGCCGCGATCGGCGAGCGCCACGGGGTCGCGACCCACGAGACGCTCGACTCGCTCCTCGAGGAGCGGCTCGATGCACTGGTCGTGGCGGTGCCCGACGCCCTGCACGCCGATGCGGTGCTGGCTGGGCTCGGCGCCGGCCTGCACATCTTCTGCGAGAAACCGCTCTGCTTCACCGACCGCGAGGCGCGCGAGATCGCCGAGCGGCGAGACGCCGCAGGGCGCATCGTCCAGGTCGGCTACATGAAGCGCTTCGATCCCAACTACGAGGCGGCGCTGGAGCAGGTTCCCGCCGACGGGCGCGGACTGCGGTACGTCTCGGTCGAGATCTCCGACCCTGACTCGTGGCCGTTCGTCGGCCACCGGCCGCTCGTGCGCGCCGACGACGTCCCCGCCGAGCTGGGCGACGACCTGCGCGCCCGCCAGCGGGCCCAGGCGGCCGAGGCGCTGGGCGCCGCGGTCGACGGCGACGACCTGCGCGGCTACGCCGACCCGCTGATGTCGGGGGTCGTGCACGCGGTGAACGCGGTTCACGGCATGCTCGACGCCATGGGCATCCCGGACGGGGAGGTCGTCGCGGGTCAGATCTGGTCACACGGCGAGGGCGGGGCCGGCAGCGTCTCGCTCCTCGACGGGCGGGCGCTGTGGCACCTGGCCCAGGTGCTCGTGCCCGGCGTCGCCTGGTACCGCGAGCGCTACACGCTGCACTTCGACGACCGTGTGGTCGAGCTGGAGTTCCCGGCCCCGTACCTGAACCACCAGCAGACGCGGCTCGTCGTGCGCCGCTCCGACGGCCGCCGGCTCGAGACGCTGCACGTCGAGGCCGGCTACGAGGAGGCGTTCGTCCGCGAGCTGGAATGGTTCCACGCCGCCGCCACCGGCACCGCCCCGGCCCGCAACACGGTCGAGGAGGCCGCCCGCGACGCGCGCCTCCTGACCGCGATCGCGGCGAAGGCCATCGCTGAAGAATCGGGGTCAGACCCGAATTTTTCAGTCACAGCCTGAGCTCCAGCTCCAGCTCGAGCTCATCGCGGAGGGGGATGCCGTCGAGGCCGATCTCGGGGATCGAGGGCTTCAGCTCACGCGAGCGGTCGAGCGCCCCGGCGTGGACGGCGACGAGGCGGAAGCCGCGGCGCTGGTAGAAGCGGAGCGCGCGGAGGTTGTCGTTCGTCGTGATCAGCCAGACCCGGCGGCAACCCACCCCGCGGGCCACCCCGGCTGCGGCGTCGAGAAGCGCCGTGCCCGCTCCGGCGCCCTCCGGGAAGGCGTCGATCGTGACCACCTCGCACTCGTCCCCGTCGATGCGATAGGTGAGAAGGCCGACCGGCTTGCCGCCCTCTTCGGCCACGAACCCCGGGAGGACACTCGGATCGTGAACCGCCCCGCGGCCGACGACGATCCCGCCCCACAGCTCCCGGAGCTTCGCGCGCACCCACTCGCGGTCGCCGTCGCCGAGCGGCCGGACGGTCACCCCTCGTCCCGGCGGCGGAAGACGCGGTCGGCGATCTCGCGCGTGGCGCTGAGCGGGTCGAGCCGGCGGGCGTGAACGTCGTCGAGCAGGGAGCGCAGCTCGGGGTCGTTCTCGACCGCCGCGTCGAGCCGGCGGCGGGCCTGCGCGACGGCGATTGCAATCACCTCGTGCTCGATGTTGTCGCGCCGCCGGGCGTCCAGGCCGCCGTCGCGCTCCAGGAAAGCCCGGTGGTCGAGGACCGCCTGCCACAGCTCCTCGATGCCCTTGCCCTGGAGCGCCTCGGTCTCGACGATCGGCACGCGCCACTCGCGCTCGCGATCGAGCGAGAGCACCGAGCGGATCTCGGTGCGCATCGTCCGCGCCGCCGGGTGGTCGGACTTGTTGATGACGATGAGGTCGGGGATCTCCATGACGCCCGCCTTGAGGGCCTGGATGGAGTCGCCCGATCCCGGCTGGAGGACGAGCACGACCGTGTCGGCCACCATGGCGACCTCCACCTCGCTCTGCCCCACGCCCACCGTCTCGAGCAGGAGCACGTCCATCCCGGCGGCGTCGAGGACGAGGAGCGCCTGGAGCGTCGCCTCGGCGACGCCGCCCAGATGGCCGCGCGTGCTCATCGAGCGGATGAAGACGCCCTCGTCGAGGAAGTGGTCGGCGAGCCTGATGCGATCGCCCAGGAGCGCTCCCTTCGAGTACGGGCTCGACGGGTCGACCGAGACGACGCCGATCCGCTTGTCCTGCCCGCGCAGGTACCCGACCAGCGCGCCGAGCAGGCTCGACTTGCCGACGCCGGGCGGGCCGGTGAAGCCGGCCACGGCGGCCGACCCGGTGCGCGGATAGAGCTCGCGCACCAGCTCGTACGCCAGGGGATCGCGATTCTCGACGAGCGTGATCGCCCGCGCCACGGCTCGCTTGCGCCCGTGCTCCACGCCCTCGACGAGGGCGGGGAGATCGACCGGCCGCCGGCTCACCGCGGCTGCAGCGCCCGGGCGAGCACGTCGGTGAGGACGGCGTTCTCCTCGGGCGTCCCGACCGTCACGCGGATGCACTCCGGCGCGCCGAACGGGTCGAGCGGCCGCACGATCACGCCCTCGCGCATGAGCGCGTCGGCGAGCGCCCGTCCGTCGCCGACGTCGACCGCGAGGAAGTTGGCGCAGGCCGGGAACGGGTGCATCCCCAGCTCCTCGAACGTCGCCTCGAGCGCGATCCGGCCCTGCTCGTTGACGTCGCGCCGCCGCCGGAGCTCCTCAGCGTCGTCGAGGCTCGCCAGCGCGGCGACGTGGGCGAGCTCCGAGACGTCGAACGCGTTTCGGATCTTCATCACCTCGCGCACGACCTCCGGGGGGCCGACCATGTAGCCGACGCGGAGGCCCGCGAGGCCGTAGATCTTCGAGAACGTCCTGAGCACCGCCACGTTCGGCAGCCGGCCGACGTGCTCGGTGATCGCATCCGGGTAGTCCGGGTCGGTGATGTAGTCGCAGTAGGCCTCGTCGACGACGACCAGCACGTCGTCCGGGACAGCGTCCACGAAGGTGGCCAGCGCCTCGCGCCCGACCATGGAGCCGGTCGGGTTATTCGGATTGCAGACGTAGGCGATCTTCGTCCGCGGGCCGACCCTGGCGGCCATCGCCTCGAGGTCGTAGGCCCCGTCGGCCAGCGGCACGGTCACCGGAGTCGCGCCCATCTTGATCGCGTCCAGGTAGTAGGAGACGAACGACGGCCAGCCCATGAGCGCCTCGTCGCCGGGGTCGAGATATGCGGTCGAGACGCACCCGACGAGGCCGTCGGCGCCGTTTCCGATCGCGATCGCCGAGCGGTCGACACCGTGGCGGGCAGCCAGCCGTTCGGTGAGGTCCCACCCGAGCTCCGGGTAGCGGTTGAGCTCCGGCGCCTGGCGCGCGATCGCCTCGAGCGCCGAGGGGAACGGGCCGAACGGGCCCTCGTTCGATGCCAGCTTCACGATCCGCGTGAGGCCCAGCTCGCGGCGCACGGCCGCCGCCGGCTTCCCCGGCTCGTACGGCTTCAGGTCGGCGATGGCGGGACGGGCGCGCACGCGTCCCTAGAGTAATCCAACCCCTCATGTGCGCGTGCTAGCGTCGCAGTGTGCGCGCGTGCCGGTCCAGGGCGGGACTCGGATGGCAATGGACGAGGTTGAGCGGCCTCGTGGCCGGCCTCGCATGGGCGCTGCTCGCGGCGGCGCCGGCGCAAGCCGGGAACGTGTACGCGCACATCAAGCGCGGCGACTGGAGCGCGCGTGTCCGCGGGATCCCCGAGCGGGTCTACGTGCCGAACAGCGAGTCCGGCACGGTGACCGAGATCGATCCGCACACGTTCCGGATCATCCGCACGTTCGAAACCGGGTACTACAACCAGCACGTCACGCCCGGCTGGAGCCTGCGCCGTCTCTACGTCGACGACACGCACAGCAACAGGCTGACGGAGATCAACGGGCGCACCGGACGCCCGGCCGGGCAGATCGCGGTCGCCGCGCCCTACAACCTCTACTTCACGCCGAACGGGAAGACCGCGATCGTGGTCGCGGAGGAGCTCCAGCGGCTGGAGTTCCGCGACCGGCGGACGTGGCGGCTGCGCGGCAGCCTCTTCGTCCCTTCCCCAGGGCCCGACCACCTCGACTTCTCCGCCTCGGGCAAGTCGCTTCTGATCAGCTGCGAGTACAGCGGCGTCGTCTACCGCGTCAATGTCGCGGCGCGCACGATCACGGGGCGGGTGGCCGTCGGCGGATTGCCCATCGACGTCAAGCTCGCGCCGCAGGGCCAGCGCTACTACGTCGCCAACCAGGGTCTCGGCGGTGTCTCGGTCATCTCGGCGAGCACGCTGCGCATTCTCCGGTTCATCCGCACCGGGACCGGAGCCCACGGCCTCGCGATCAGCCGTTCCACGCGCCAGCTGTACGTCAGCAATCGGCTGGCCGGCTCGATCTCGGTCATCAGCTTCCGCACCGGCCGGGTCGTCAGGACCTGGCGCGTCGGCGGCAGCCCGGACATGCTCCAGGTCTCTCCGAACGGCGGCCGCCTGTGGGCGTCCAACCGCTTCGACAACTCGGTGTCGGTGATCAGCACCCGCACCGGCCGGGTCATCGCCCGCATCGCTGTCGGCGCCAGCCCGCATGGGCTCGCGTTCTTCCCGCAGCCAGGCCGGTACAGCCTCGGCCACAACGGCGTCTACCGCTGACCTGCGCGGTTCGCCGCCAAGGACGCCGCCCGGGTGCCTGCACGTACAGGTGTGCGTGGAGATGCGGCTCACAATGTCGCTCCTGTGCCTGGTCCTTGTCGGGTGCCTGGATTCGTCGAGAGCGTCACGCTCCAGCGACCGCCCTCGGAAGCACGCCTTCCGGTTCGCCGGCAGGTCGACCTCCGGCTCGGCCCGGTCGACGCTCGCGTCGGCCTGCGTTTCAGCGGCCCGTCACTAGACTCCGACCGTCATGTCCGCCCGCGAGATCGGCCTGTTCCCACTCGCTGCCGTGCTCGTGCCGGGCGAGCTCATGCCGCTCCACATCTTCGAGGAGCGCTACAAGAGCCTCGTCGCGGACTGCCGCGAGGACGACGCCGAGTTCGCGCTGCTCTACTCCGACGCGGACGGCGCCCGCGAGCTGGGGACGACGGCCCGCGTCGTCGAGGTGCTCGAGACGTTCGACGACGGCCGGATGAACATCGTGATCCGGGGCGGCGAGGTGATCCGGGTGGTCGAGCTGACACGCGGGCGGGCGTACCTGACCGGGCACGTCGAGTCTGCCGAGGACGACCTCCGGGCCGGTGATGAGGCCACCTCGGCGCTCGACCTGTACCGCCGGATCGCCGAGGCCACCGGGCAGGAGCCCGACCCGGAGGTGGGCCCGGCCGCACCAAACGGGCTGAGCTACGCGATCGCCGCCCGGGTCGATTTCCCGGCGTCCGAGAAGCAGCGGATCCTCGAGGAGCGAAGCGAGCACGGCCGCCTGATGGTCATCGTGGAACTCCTCGCGCGCGGCCTCGAGAACCTGGCGACGGCCGCTCGGATCGCAGCGCGGGCGCAGACGAACGGCAAGGTCTCACCGCCCCAGGCGGACGCCCCGCCTGAGAGCGACGGCCCGCCAGCCGACGGCTGAAACATGGGCGCCAGGCACCGGTGTTCAGTCGAGCACGATGCCCTCGCCGTCGCGGCGCGGGTCGCCGGCGGCCTCGGTGCGCTCGCCGTGCACCGAAACGATGTTTGCACCGCCGAAGTAGAGGTTCAACGACTCGAAGCGGTTCAGGTGCTCGCCCCACCGCTCCAGGAGCTCGAGCTCGGCCTCGTCGAGCCCGCCCTCGCAATCGAGCCGGTCGCCCTCGACGTGCACCCGGGGATGGTCGACCGCCTCGCGGGCCGGCATCCCGTGGTCGAGGACGTTCACGGCGACCTGCATGATCGCCGACCGCAGCCGGTTGGAGCCGCTCGACCCGATGACGAGCTCCAGCGCGCCGCCGCTGGTCGCCATCGACGGCGCCTGCATGCTCGTGAGGCGCGACCCGGGCGGCATGTGGCGGCCGGCGGCGAGGTCCTCCTCGCCCATCATGTTGTTCAGGTGAAGGCCGGTGCCTGGGACGATCACGCCTGAGTGGCTGCCGTTGGACGCCGTGAAGGCACAGGCGTTGCCGGCGTGGTCGACGACCGAGATATGGGTGGTTCCGGAGTCGGACGGCACCGCGAGCATCGGCGTCGGCTCGCCGGCGAGCGCGGCTGCGACGGCCGCCCGGCTCGCCTCGACGGCCTCCGGTCCCAGCATGTGCCGGGCAAGGCCGCCGCGGTAGAGCAGGCGCGTGAACCGCCCGGTGCGCATCCGGCCCGCCGCCCGCATCGTCTCGGCATAGGCCCTGAGCGTGCGGGCTCGGCCCGGCGGCCGCGGCCCGGGCACGCCTTCCAGCACCGCCAGCATGTGGCCGATCAGCACGCCGCCCGACGACGGCGGCGGGTTCGTGGCGATGACGTGGCGACGGTACGGCACGAGCAGCGGCCGCCGCCAGACCGGCCGGTACGCCGCCAGGTCGGCCATCGTGAGCGACCCGCCCGTCGCGTGCTGGTGGTCGACCATCGCCCGCGCCAGCCCGCCGGTGTAGAAGTCGCCGGGGCGCTCGGCCAGCCGCTCGATCGTGGGCGCCAGCTCGGGCTGGAGGATCGGCTGGCCCTCGGCGACGAGCGTGCCGCCCGGCCAGAACACCGCGCTCACCTCCGGCGTGTGCCGCACGATGTCGCGGATCGCGACGATGACCGCATACTGCCCGCGGGAGCTTGCGACGCCGCGGTCGGCGGCCTCTGCTGCCGGGAGGAGCAGGTCACGCCACGGCATCGACCCGTACCGGCGGTGGATCGCATGCAGCCCGGCCAGCACGCCCGGCACCGCGCAGGCGGCTGCGCCGATGTGGAACACCTGGGTGGTCTGCTCGTCGAACGGCACGAGCACCCGCTCAACCTCGGCAAGCCTCCGGCCGGGCGGAATCTCGCGTCCGGGGATCGCGGTGAACGCGTCCAGCAGGTGAACCCGCCCGTCGCGCGCCGGGCGCACCATGAGGAACCCGCCGCCGCAGGGTCCGGTGAGGGCCGGCTCGGCCGCCCACGACATCGCGCCGGCGCCGACGAGGGCGTCAACCGCGTTCCCGCCCGCTTCGAGCACGCGCGCACCCGCCTGGGCGGTGACGGCGTGCCCGGCTGCGACCGCTGCTCTCATGGAGCAATTCTACGGAGGTTCAGGTGAGGAAGCTGGGAGGCTCGAGGCTGATGTCGCCTCCCGGCGCCGGGGCGTGGCGTGCGGGCGGGTCGCCCGGCAGCGCGAACCCCGTCGCCACGACCGTGACCCACATCTGCCCGGCCAGCCGCTCATCGACGCTCGCGCCGAAGATGATCGTCGTCTCGTCATCGGCCGCGGCCCGCACGACCTCCGCGGCCTCGTTGACCTCGTGGAGCGCCAGGTCGCTCCCGCCCGAGATCGCAAGCAGGATGCCGCGCGCCGAGCGCACCTCGTGGTCGATGAGCGGGCTCTTGATGGCGTGGGTCGCGGCCTCGTGGGCCCGCTGCGAGCCGGTCGCCATGCCGATCCCCATCATGGCCGAGCCGGCGTTCTGCATGATGGTGCGCACGTCGGCGAAGTCGAGGTTGATGAGGCCCGGGAGCGTGATGAGGTCGCAGATCCCCTGGACGCCCTGCCGCAGCACGTCGTCGGCCACACGGAACGACTCGACCAGGCTCGTGCCCTTCTCGAGCACGTCCAGGAGCCGGTCATTCGGGATGACGATGACGGTGTCGGCCGCATCGCGGAGCGCCTTCACGCCGACCACGCCCTGCGTCTGGCGGCGGTTGCCCTCGAACTTGAACGGCGCGGTGACGATGGCGACGGTCAGCGCGCCGACCTCACGGGCGATGCGGGCCACGACGGGCGCCGCGCCGGAGCCGGTGCCTCCCCCCTCGCCGGCCGTCACGAACACCATGTCAGAGCCGCGCAGCGCCGTCTTGATGCGGTCGTACGAGTCCTCGGCCGAGAGCCTTCCGACCTCCGGGTCGGCGCCTGACCCGAGCCCCTGGGTGCGCTCACGGCCGATGTTGATCTTGACCGGGGCCTCAGACATCTGCATCTGCTGCTGGTCGGTGTTGACGGCGATGAACTCGACGCCCTCGATGCCAGCCTCGATCATCCGGTTCACGGCGTTGCAGCCACCGCCGCCGACGCCGACAACGCGGATCACCGCCAGATACGGCGAGCCCGTCTGGCGGGGGACATGCGCGCCGCCGAACTCCTCGCCCGCCGGCAGGTCGACGACCTGGGGCCGGGCGGCGGGCGCGGGCTCCGGCTCTGGTTCCGGCTCGCGGCGGACCGCGGCCTCGCTTCGCTCCGTGGCCTTGAACAGCTGGGCCAGCGGGCCGTCGCGCATGCTATGGCGCTTTGCCATTGCGAAGCACCTCCTGGGCCAGATCGCGGTATGCCCTGGCGGCGGTCCCGTTCGAGTCGTACTTCAGAACCGACGTGCCCTTCACCGGGGCCTCGGCGTAGCGGATCGTCTTTCGGATCCGCGTGTCGAAGACGAGGTTCCCGAAGTTCTCCTGGAGGATCTCAACCGCCTCGCGGGAGTGCAGCGTGCGCCCGTCGAACATCGTCGGCAGGATGCCGCGGATGCGCACGTCCGGGTTCAGGTTCTCGCGGATCATGCTGAGCGTGTTCTCGAGCTGGATCAGCCCGCGCAGCGAGAGGTACTCGCACTGGACGGGGACGATCACGCTGTCGGCCGCGGTGAGGGCGTTGATCGTGAGCAGGCCCAGCGAGGGCGGTGTGTCGACGAGGACGTACTCGTAGGTCGAGCGCAGCGGCAGGAGCGCCTTCTGGAGCGCCCGCTCGCGGCCGATCATCGACGACATCGCGAGCTCGGCGCCGGCCAGGTCGATCGACGCCACCGCGAGGTCGATCTCGCGCGGGACGATGATCTCCTCGATCGGCGTCTTGTGCACGAGCACGTCGAACATCGACCGCTCCAAGTCGTCCGGGTCGATGCCCTGGCTCATCGTCAGGTTCGACTGGGGATCAAGGTCGATCGCGAGCACGCGCTTGCCGCGCTCGGCGAGCGCGACGCCCAGGTTGAGCGTCGTCGTCGTCTTGGCGACACCGCCCTTCTGGTTCGCGAACGCGATGACACGGCCCATCGCGAGCTCCTTCGAGTCAGAAGAATGCGCCCGTAGAGACGGGCGCGGAAGAAGTCGTGCGGCGAGCCCCATGGAGCTCACCTTTCGGGTCAGGCTACCAAAGTCC
>DATIDU010000289.1:0-9533 GCA_035456145.1 Gaiellales bacterium
TAGTAGCCGATGTCGCCGGCGACGACGTCGGTCTTGCCGTTCTCCTGCTCGGCGAAGAACGGCACCATCACGATGGTCTCCTCGCCGGCGAACTTGGCGTGCACCATCGTCGAGTCGAGCGGCAGCACCGAGCGGATGTAGCCGCAGATGCGAGGGGCGTCGTCCTCGAGCAGGTCCGCCTCGATGATCTCCCCCTCGCAGATGAACCGAATTGCCGACAACGACGCCTATGCCTCCTGGCGCGACGCCATCGGAAGGACGCTCGCCACATCGGCGTGCGGCCGCGGGATCAGGTGCACCGACACCAGCTCGCCGGTCTTCTTCGCGGCGGTCGCGCCGGCGTCGATGGCCGCCTTCACCGCGCCCACGTCGCCGGTGATGGCGACGGTGACGTATCCGCCGCCGACCGACTCGCGGCCGACGATCTCGACGTTTGCGGCCTTCACCATCACGTCGGCCGCCTCGATCGCGGCCACCAGGCCGCGGGTCTCGATCAGGCCCAATGCTCCGTCCATGTCACTCCTCCTCGGGGGTGGGGCTATGCATACCAGTCGAACGTCTCGGTGCCTATGTTCACGTGCACGTTCTTGACCTCGGTGTACTCGTCGAGAGACTCCAACCCGAGGTCGTGGCCGGTGCCGCTCTCCTTGTAGCCGCCGAAGGGCGCCTCCGACGGGTAGACGCCGTAGTGGTTCACCCAGATCGAGCCGGCGTCGAGCGCGTGCGCGACGCGGTGGGCGCGGCCGACGTCCCCCGTCCAGATGCCCGCGGCGAGGCCGTAGCGGACGTCGTTGGCGAGCCGGATCGCCTCCTCCTCGCCGTCGAACGGGATGATGACGACGACCGGGCCGAAGATCTCCTCCTGCGCGATCCGCATGTCGTTTCTGACGCCGGCGAAGACGGTCGGCTGGATGAAGTTGCCCTCGGCGAGCTCGGGGTCGTCCGGGCGCGCGCCTCCGGTGACGACGGTCGCCCCCTCGGCGGCGCCGATGTCGACGTACTCGTACACGCGCTCGCACTGGCGGCGGTTGATGAGCGCGCCGAGCTGTGTCTCCCAGCGGTGCGGAAGCCCGACCCGGATGCGCCGGGCCCGCTCGGCGAAACTGGCCACGAACTCGTCATGGACGGCCCGCTCGACGAGCACACGCGAGCCGGCCGAGCAGACCTCGCCCTGTGCCAGGTAGATGCCGAAGACCGAGCCCGTCACCGCCCGGTCGAGGTCGGCATCGGCGAAGACGATGGAGGGCGACTTCCCGCCCAGCTCGAGCGAGACGCGCTTGATCGTTCCCGCGCCGCCGCGCATGACGGCCCGGCCGGTTGTGGTCGAGCCGGTGAAAGCGATCTTGTTCACGTCGGGGTGCTCGACGAGGGCGGCCCCGGCCACCTCGCCGAGTCCGGGGACGACGTTCAGGACGCCGGGCGGGATGCCGGCCTCGAGGGCGAGGCGGCCGAGCTCGAGGCTCGTGAGCGGCGCCAGCTCCGGAGCCTTCAGGACGACGGTGTTGCCGGCGGCGAGGGCCGCGGACCCCTTCCGGCAGGCGATGTGAAGCGGGAAGTTCCAGGGGATGATCATCCCGACGACGCCGGTCGGCTCGCGGCGGACGTAGTCGAGCGAGGTGCGGGGCAGGGCGAGCACGCGTCCAGCCACCGTTCGCACCGTGCCCGCGAAGAAGCGCCACGGATCCCAGCACGCGGGCAGATCGACCAGCGCCGCTTCGCGGATCGGCTTTCCGACGTCGTGGCTCTCGACCTGAGCGAGGTGGTCGCGCTCGTCTTCGATCAGCTCGGCCAGGCGCAGCATGAGCCGGGCTCGCTTGTCCGGGTCAAGGTCGCGCCAGGCCGGGAAGGCGGCGCGGGCGGCGCGCACGGCCCTGTCGATGTCCTCCGGCTGAGCGGCGGCCACGTCGGCGATCGTCCGGTTCGTCGCCGGGTCGATGGTCGGCACGGTCGCCCCGCCGGCGGCGTCCACCCACTCGCCGCCGATCAGGAGCTTCGTCAGGAGCCGGCCGGAATCCGGCGGTCCGGTGACAGGGACAGTCCCTGAACTTCCCGTGTCGCGAGGGCGTGGCGAAGGCGTGACACTCGGCGCCGCTGCGCGCTCGCGGACGAGGCCGGCGAGGGCCGGCGCAGGAAGACCGCCGGCACCGGGAGCGGCCGGAATGGCCTGCGGCACCGGCTCGGCGGTCGAGTAGGTCGAGCCCTCGACCAGGCGGATGCCGTGCAGCCGGATCGCGTCGAGCGCGGCGTCGGTCAACACCGTGTGCTCGCGCAGCATGAGCTCCCGCTCCCCCGAGGCTGCCAGCTGTCGGATCTCGTCGGCCGTGACGAAGTGCTTCACCGGATGGCCAAGACTACCTTGCCGGTCCGCTCCGGATTCAGCAACCGGCGATGGGCCTCGGCGGCCTCCTCGAGCGGGAAGACCGAGTCGATCACCGGGCGCCAGTCGGCGGTCGCCAGATGCGCCAGCAGCGCGTCGAACTCGCGCGGGCTTCCCATCGTGGTGCCCTGGATCGCGCGCCACTCGAGGAAGACCTCGGCCAGGTCGACCGTCGTCGGTTCGCGGGACGTGTCTCCGAAGCTGACCAGGACGCCGCCGCGCGCCAGCGTCCCGATGACCGCGTCGAGCCCCGACCCGCCGGTGCTGTCGATCGCGGCGTCGACCTGCCCGACCTGCTTCGGCCACTCGGGGTCGTGGTAGTCGACGGCCTGGGCGGCGCCCAGCTCAAGGGCGCGCGCAACCTTGGGGTCTGACCCCGTTGTTGCAACCACCGTGGCGCCGAGCGCGGCGCCGATCTGGACGAGGAACGTCGCCACGCCGCCGCCCGCGCCGGTCACGAGGATCCGCCTGCCCGGCCCGGCCCCGGCGAGCCGCAGCGCGCGCCAGGCCGTGAGACCGGCGAGCGGGAACGCCGCGCACTCGTCCCACGACCAGCCCGCCGGCCGCGGCCGCACCTGGCGGGCGGCGATGACGATCCGCTCGGCGTAGGTCCCCTGGTCGGGCCTGCCGAGGATGCGGAACTCCGGCCCGGGCTCGTCCTCGCGCCCGCCCCAGTCGAGCGCCGGGTTGATGACGACCTCGTCGCCGACCGCCACACCCTCGGCGCCGGCCCCCACCTCCGAGACGACACCCGCGCCGTCCGAGCCGAGGATGGCCGGGAGCGGGCCCGGTCGGCCCTCGCGGATCCACACCTCGCGATGGTTCAGCGCCGCCCGGATGAGGTCGACCGCGACCTGGCCCGGCCCCGGCTCGGGATCGGGCACGTCCGCAGCCTGCAGTACCTCCGGCTCGCCGTGCGCGGTAAGGAGGACGGCCCTCACGCCAGCTCCTCGAACCGGTCGGCGAGCGCGTCGAAGAGCGCTCGGTAGCGGCGGTGCCCCTCGGCGTACGCCTCGGTGGCCGCCGGGTCGCGCTCGTGCGTCTGCGTCGCGATCCGCGACATGGCCTGCGCAGCGGCGGCCGTCGAGGAATGGAGGCCCGAGCCGGCCGCGGCGAGCATCGCCGCGCCGCGGGCCGTCGTCTCGACGTCCTCCGACCATGTGACGGGAATGCCGGTCGCGTCGGCCCGCATCTGGCGCACGAGCGGCGAGCGAGCGCCGCCGGCGACGCACACGATCCGCGACGGCTCGAGACCGGCGTCCGCGATCGCCTCGACCACGTCGCGAAGCGCATAGGCGGAGCCCTCGAGCAGCGCCCGCGCCATGTGCGCCCGGCCGTGGGCGGGGGTGAGCCCGTACCAGCCGCCGCGCGCCTCCGCCTCCCACCGCGGTGCCATCGCGCCGCCCATCCACGGCAGGAACACCAGCCCGTCCGACCCCGCCGGCGCCTCCGCGGCAAGTGCGTTCAGGCCGTCGTAGTCGAGGCCGCCGCCGAGCTGATCGCGGAACCAGCGGTACGAGGCACCCGACGCCCAGCCCGGGTTCTCGAGCAGCCAGCGGGCCGGTGCAGCGTGGGGGTGGCATTCCGCGATGCGAGTGGCGTCGCGCAACGGCCGGTCGGACACGGCGCACACCGGCTCGGCGGTCCCGAGGACGTCGCACACCGCTCCCGGTTCGACGAGGCCGGCGCCGAGCGTCGCCGCCATCTCGTCGCCGCAGCCGCAGACGACCGTCGTCTCGGGCGGGAGGCCGGTATCCACCGCGAACTCCGCCGTGATCTCGCCGACGGGCTCGTCGGCTCCGACCACCGGCGGAAGCCGCGCCGGGTCGATCTCGAACGCGCCCAGAAGGCCTTCGTCCCATGTCCCGCGGTCAGGATCGAGCGCCATTGTCGATGACGCGTTCGAGCGGTCGACCGCGTCGGCGTCGCACGCCACCCGCACCATGTACGCCCCCGGGAGCAGGTAGCGGTCCGTGCGCGCGTCCTGGTCGGGGCGCTCGCGCGCCACCCAGGCGATCTTCGCGGCGACGTGGGAGCCGTCGAGGTTGCACCCCGACCGTGTGTACCACTCGTCCGGCCCGATCCGCTCCTCCGCGGCGCGGCACAGCGGGTCGGCCCGGCGGTCCATCCAGATGATCGCCGGCCCGGCCGGCTGGCCGTTTCGGTCGACGCAGACGAGCCCGTCGAGCTGCGATCCGAACGAGACCGCGCGCACCCGGCGCAGGTTGACGCGGGCGGACAGGTCGCGGAAGCCGTTCACGACCGCCGCCCGCCAGTCGCGCGGGTCCTGTTCGGCCCAGCCGGGCCGGGGGTAGGACAGCGTGTGCGCCTGGTAGGAGGTCGCGAGCCGATCCCCGGCCGCGTCGAAGACGGCCAGGCACGAGCCCTGCGAGCCCACGTCGATTCCGCAGACGAGATCGGGCTCGGTCATCGGGCGGCGGCCGCCGCCCCCAGCTCCTCCAGCGCCTTCTCAGCCGTCCAGCGGTCGACGATGACGCGCTTCAAGGCGCGGGTCATGGCCTCCGGCGTCTCGTGCATGAAGATGTTACGGCCGACGCTGCAGCCGACGGCCCCGGCCTCCATTGCGTGCTGCTGGCGCGTGAGGAGCTCGGCCTCGGTGATGCGCGAGCCGCCCGCGAGCACTGTGGGAAGCCCGGCGGCCGCGGCCACGAGGCGTGCATACTCCTCGCCCGAGCCCGGCCAGTTCGTCTTGATGACGTCGGCACCGAGCTCCGCGCACAGGCGCACGTTGCGAAGGAGGTAGTCGGTGCCGAGCTCGGCGGTGGTGCCGGAGTATGCGCTCGGCCACTCCGCCTCGGCGATGAACGGCATCCCGAGCTCGTCACACGCGGAGCCGACCTCCGCCAGCCGCTCGATCATGTCCTGCTCCGTGTCGGTGCCGAGGGCGACGTAGAGGACGACCGCGTCGGCGCCGGAACGAAGCGCCTCCTCGACCTCCGCCACGGCGGCGATGCTCGGATCCTCGCCGGGGTGCGCCGAGGCCGAGAGCATGTAGGCGACCGCGGTCGTCTGGCTGAGCTCGGCAGCGGCGATCCGCGACATCCCCCGCGACAGCATGAGCACGTTCGCGCCGCCCGCGACCGCCTCGGTGACGCGCGCGCGAATGTCGGCGAGCGGCTCGAGGAAGACGGGTGACGTCATCCCGTGGTCGAGCGCGCAGATCACGGATGTGTTGGTCGGTTCGTTCAGGACGCGCTTCAACCGGATGGTCTTGCCCAGGCTCATGTGTCCTCCTCGCGGTGTTCGGCGTGCCCAATTCAACCAGATCGGGCCGGCCGGCCTCTCAGGCACCTTTCACGATCCTCTCATCCGGTCTCGCGCATACTGCCGGACGTGACAGGGGAACGCGTCCTGCGGTTCACGCGGACGGAGCGTGCCGCGCACTGGCTCGTGGTCGCGGCGTTCGCGGCGATCCTCCTGAGCGGCACCCAGATGCCGCATCGCTGGCACGCCGACCAGCCGGTCGTCGACATCCACGTCGGCTGCGCCGCGCTCCTCGTCGCCGGGATGGCGCTCCTGCTCTGGCGGGCCGACCGCGGCGCGCTCGTCAGGACCGGCGTGCAGCTCGCCGCCACGGAGCCCGGCGACGGCGACTGGCTGCGGGGCGTTCCCGAGCGGTTCCGGTCGGGAGCGCCGGCGCCGCCCGCCGGCCGGTTCAACGCCGGCCAGAAGATGAACGCGCGCCTCTCGGCGCTCGCCCTGGCGGTGCTCTACGCCACGGGACTTGGGCTGCTGCTCGTCGGCCGCGGCCTGCCGCAGGGGCCGCTCCACACGCTGACGACGGTCGCCCTCTGCGGCCTCCTGTCGGGGCACGTCTTCATGGCGGTCTTCAATCCGGGAACCCGGCACGCCCTGCGCGGCATGACGCTGGGCGACGTCGACCGGGAGTGGGCGCAGCACCACCATCCCCGGTGGGTGGAGGCGCTTGACCGCGAGCCTACGGAGTGACGACCACCTTGAGCGCGTCCCCGCGGCGGATGCGCGGGAACGCCTCGGGCGCCTCGTCGAGCGGGACGACGTCGGTGACGACACCGCGGATGTTGGCGGTGTTCTGCTCGAGCATGTCGAGCGCCTGCACCTGGTCGCGGTAGCGCGACGCGTAGCTTCCGAGCACCGCCACCTCGCGGTAGTGAAGGACGTTCGACGGGAAGTCGATCGTCGTCGTGCCCTTGGGGAGCCCGCCGAAGAAGAGGACGCGCCCGCGCGGCGCCGCCATCTCCATCGCCTGCTCCTGGGCGCGGGCGTTCGAGCACGCGACGATGACCCGCTCGGCGCCGTCGCCGGTCTCCCTGCGGATGTGCGCGACTGGGTCGACGGCCGAGGTGTCGACGTAGCGGACGCGGTCGTCTTGGAGCACGCTGTGGGCCAGGTCGAGCCGGCGGGCCTCCGTCTCGAGCAGGTAGACGGTCCCGGCGCCCTGGGCGAGCGCGAGCGCGACGTGTGCCGTGCCGACGGGGCCCGCGCCGATCACGACCGCCCGCAGGTCGAGCCCGACCTCGAGATCCTTGTGCCCGCAGATCGCGTCGGAGAGTGGGTCGGCGAACGTCGCGTGGACGGCGTCGAGGCCCTCGGGGATCACGAAGACGTTCTTGAGCGCGACCTGCGGGATGGCCACCAGCTCCGCGTAGGCGCCCTGGTAGTCGAACCCCATGAGGCCGCCCAGCTGGCACAGGTGCTCGTTGCCGGTGCGGCAGAGCGTGCACGTGCCGCAGTAGAGCGTCGAGATGACGTGGACGAGGTTGCCCATCCCGGCGCGCAGGTCGCCGTTCGCATTGGGGCCGACCTCGATCACCTCGCCGCAGATCTCGTGGCCGAGGACAGCGCCCGGCTCGATGCGGCGATCGCCGTTGTAGAAGGTGCGGACGTCTGTGCCGCAGATGCCGCAGGCCACCACCCGCAGGAGCAGGCCGTCCGCCGGGCAGGTCGCGTCGGGCACCACGCCGAGCGTCATCTCCCCGGGCCCGTTCCAGATCGCAGCTCGCATCGCTGCGCGATCTTACCGGCCGCGCGTCTGGGTGCGTCCGACGCAGCAGCTGCGCCCAACCCGGCACACGGCCGTGTCAACGAGTCGGAGAAGCCGGACGACCCCGCGCATGCCGCCGAGAGTAATGCAATATCGGGTCAGGCACCAATTTTGCGTATGCTCACGCCGTGGCCGGAGCAAGCACCATCGCCGTCCCCCGGGAGGGGTTCGCCGAGCTGTATGCCGCCGAGCGGCAGCAGAAGGACAACCTGTGCGGTTGCTTCTGGGCGTCGCTCGTGCTCCGCGCGGCCGGTGTCGAAGCCGATCAGGACGAGGTGGCGGCCGCCGCCGGCGCGATCCTCCCCGGCGGCGACTCGCAGACGCACGTCGCCCCGGGCGCGACGCCCCGTAACGACTACCGGGTGGAGCTCAGGGTCGATCCCACCCCGGGCGTGGGCGGCACGTCGGCGCCCGCGGTCGCACGCGCGATCGAGCGTCTCTCCGGCGGCGTCCTCGCCGCGATCCCGGTCGCCGGCCCGTGGACGGCCGAGTCCGTGACGGCGCTCATGGACGCGGCCGCGGAGGCCACGCTGATCGCCAACGTCCGCACCGGGTTCTTCTGGGGCTCGCGTCCTGACCCGGCCGCCGTCCTCGCCCACCTGCGCGGCGGGCCGGTCGACCCGCCGCCCGCAGACTGGGATGTCGGCCACTTCGTGAACTTCGCCGCGCTCGTGCGCGGGCGCGCGGCCGACCTCGTCGTCGTCCGCGACACCTACCAGGAGTTCGGCCTCGCCGGCCACCACCTCCAGCCGCCCGACCGCGTCGCCGCGTCGCTTCGCCGCGACGACGGCCACGAGGGCGGCGTGCTCGCCGTGACCGGCTCGGCCGGGTCGGCCGCGCTGCGTGAGCGGTTGGAGGGTGACGGCTTCGAGCTTCGTCACTGGCACAACGGCACACCGGATCCGGAGGGAACCACCTGATGGCAAAGACCGCCACCGCCTCGACGCTGGACACCATCGAGATCTGGCGCGGCGAGGGCATCCGCTACGTCCGCTTCGAGCTCCCCGACATGCACGGCACGGGCCGCACCAAGATCGTGCCGATCGCGCAGGCCCCCGGCTACTGCGAGGAGGGGCTCAACATGTACGGCGGGGCGGCGGTGCTCGACTCCCGCTCCGACGTCGTCCCGGGCACGCTCTACCACGAGGAGATCGGCTACGGCGACCAGCGGCTGATCCCGGATCCCGAGACGGCCGCCGTGGTGCCGTGGGCAGAGGCCACCGCCCGTTTCATCTGCGATTCGCAGTTTGCCGGTGGGGAGCCGCTCAGGGCGCTCCCGCGCTACGTCTTCCGCCGCCAGCTCGAGCGCTGCCACGAGATGGGCTTCGAGCCGGTGCTCGGCTTCGAGCCCGAGTTCTACGTGCTCAACCCCGACGGCACGCCGCTCTTCTCCGGCTACCAGATCTTCAACCCGGTGCGGAACACGTACCACCCGATGATCACCGAGCTCGTCGACCACATGAACGCGTTCGGGATCGAGATCATCACCGCGAACTGCGAGTACGCCGGCTCCCAGTGGGAGATCAACTTCCGTCCGGGTGCGGGCATGGCCGGGCCCGACAACGCGTTCTCGTTCAAGAACGCGACGAAGCAGATCGCCTATGCCCACGGCCTGAACGCGACCTTCATGTCGAAGCCGTTCGCCGACGGGGCGGGCTCGGGCTGTCACGCCCACGTCAGCCTCACCGGCCTCGACACCGGCGAGAACGTCTTCGGCGACGACTCCGACCCGCAGGGCATGACCGACCTCTGCCGCCAGTTCATGGCCGGCCAGCTCCGGCATGCGCCCGGGATCTACACGCTGCTCGCCCCGACGGTGAACTGCCTGAAGCGGCGGCGCACACACACGTTCAGCCCCACGAACATCTCCTGGGGACCGGAGGACCGCACCGCGTTCCTGCGCATCAAGGGCGGATCCAGCGCCTCCCGCCACATCGAGAACCGGGCGCCGACGGCGCTCTCGAACCCCTACCTGGTCGGCGCCGCGATGCTCGCCGCCGGGCTGAACGGCATCGAGGAGGAGCTCGAGCTCGAGCCCGCGGCGAACGCGCCCGCCGAGGAGGATCCGTCCAAGGAGCCGCTGCCGACCTCGATGCGCGAGGCGCTCGACGG